>JBEIGX010000024.1:0-17076 GCA_040381675.1 Aphanothece sp. | reverse complement strand
GTGGACAACGTGGACGTGCCCGCCGCCACCCGCCGGGGGATCCTGGTGGTCAACTCCCCAGAGGGCAACACCATCGCGGCTGCCGAGCATGCTCTGGCCCTGATGTTCGCCCTCTCCCGCCACGTGCCCCAGGCCCACGCCAGCATGGTTGCGGGCGGCTGGGACCGCAAAAGCTATGTGGGGAATGAGCTCTACAAGAAGGTGCTCGGAGTCGTAGGGATTGGAAAGATTGGCTCCCATGTGGCCCGGGTGGCCCGGGCGATGGGTATGGAGGTGACCGCCTATGACCCGTTCATCTCCCCGGAGCGGGCCCAGCAGATGCAGGTGCGGCTCCTCCCCTTGCCCCAGTTGTTTGCCGAGGCCGACTACATCAGCCTCCACCTGCCGCGCACACCGGAAACGGAAAACCTGGTGAATGCCGCCCTCCTGCGCACCATGAAACCCACGGCCCGGTTGGTGAACTGCGCACGGGGCGGGATCGTGGATGAGGCGGCCCTGGCAGAAGCCCTCGATCAGGGGGTGATCGCCGGTGCCGCCCTGGATGTGTTTGCCTCCGAGCCTCTCGCTGCCGATTCGGCCCTGCGAAGGGTGAAGGATCGGCTCATCCTCACGCCCCACCTCGGAGCGTCCACGGCGGAAGCCCAGGAAAATGTGGCCATCGATGTGGCTGAGCAGATCCGCGATGTGCTGCTTGGCCTTCCCGCCCGCAGCGCAGTCAACATTCCCGGACTGACCCCGGAGTTGCTCAACCAGCTCAAGCCCCACCTCCAGCTGGCCGAAACCCTGGGCCAACTGTTGGGACAGATGGGCGGGGGCCACGTTAGTGAGCTGGAGGTGCGCCTGCAGGGCGACTTTGCCTCCCTCCAGAGCCAGCCCCTCGTGGTGGCCTCCCTGAAGGGCATCCTGTCCACCGCCCTCGGAGACAGCATCAATTTCGTCAATGCCGCCCTGGAGGCCAGGGAGCGTGGAATCAAGGTGCTGGAGGTGAAGGACGACGGCAGCCGGGATTTCGCCGGCGGCTCCCTCCTCCTGCGCTCACGGGGCAGCAAGGGCCCCCACAGCGTGGCTGGAGCGGTGTTCAACGAAGGGGAGCTGCGCATCATCAGCATCGACGACTTTCCGGTGAATGTGGCCCCCAGCCACCACATGCTCTTCACCCGGCACCGGGACATGCCCGGGATCATTGGTCAACTGGGATCCCTGCTGGGCGAGCACAACGTGAACATCGCCTCCATGCAGGTGGGCCGCCAGATCGTGCGCGGTGATGCGGTGATGGTGCTGAGCCTGGACGACCCCATTCCTCCAAGCCTGCTTGCCTCGATCCACACCATCAACGGCATTCAGGAGGCCCACCCCGTCACCCTTTGATGGACGCCCCTGCCTCCCAGCCTCCGCAAGGATGGTGGAAACTCAGCCTGGCCCTGCCTGGGGATCTGGAGGAGAGCCTGCTCTGGAAACTCCCGGAGCTGGGCGTGCGTCGGGTGGCTGTGGTCCATGGCCCCACCGACCCCCAGAACAGGGAACTGCAAGCCTGGCTTCCAGAAGCCGATTGGTCTGAGGCAGAGCTGCAAGCCCTGGAACAGGCCCTCAGCCCCCTTGCCGAGCCCTTTGGACTGCCCATGCCCCGCCTGGGGTGGGCACGGGTGGCGGATGAGGATTGGAGCCTGAGCTGGAAGCAACACTGGGCTCCCGATCCCATCGGCGCGACCCTGCTGGTGCTGCCGGCCTGGCTGGAGGTGCCCGAGGAGGCTCAAGAGCGAAGGGTGATTCGCCTGGATCCGGGTCCCGCCTTCGGCACGGGCTCCCATCCCTCCACCCGGCTCTGCCTGGAGGGGTTGGAGGCACTGGCCACGAGTCGGATTGAGGCTGGAGCTCCCGACGATCAGCCCCTCAAGGGGCTTCGGGTGGCCGATCTGGGCTGCGGGAGTGGCTTGCTGGGCCTGGCGGCCCTCGCTCTTGGAGCCGACTGGGTCTATGCCGTCGACACCGATTCCATGGCCATTCGAGCCACCGAAGAAAACGCAGCCCTCAACGGCTTCCAGTCCCTCTCCGTTCTCCAGGGGTCCGCCGCCGAACTCGAGGGTCTGCTCCAGGGGGAGCCGGCGGACGTGCTGCTCTGCAACATCCTGGCTCCGGTGATCGCCGAGCTTTCGAGCAGCTTCCCCCGGCTTCTGAAAGGGGATGGACTCGGGATGCTGAGTGGCCTGCTGGTGCCTCAAGCGGATGGTCTGCTCTCCGGTTTGCGAGAGCAAGGCTGGGAGGCCATCTTGGCCACCATTCAGGAGCCCTGGGCCCTGCTGAGGCTGGGGCCCGGGCCAGATGTGACATAAGACACACTAATCGGTGGTCTCACACTGATTGGGGCTTTCCAGACTCAGGGCTGGAAAGCATCAGGAATGGCCCTTTCGGATGTAGGAAGGGCGGGTCCTACGGCCCCAGCCCTCTGGCGGCTGTCAGCTCACCCACTTTTCCATGGCTTCCTACAAGGTCACCCTCAAGAACGCCGGTGAGGGCCTCGACAAAACAATCGAGGTCCCCAGTGACCAGTACATCCTCGACGCGGCTGAAGAGGCCGGCATTGACCTCCCCTACTCCTGCCGAGCAGGCGCCTGCTCCACCTGCGCCGGCAAGCTTGTCTCCGGCACCGTGGACCAGTCCGACCAGAGCTTCCTGGATGACGACCAGATCGAAGCCGGCTTCGTCCTCACCTGCGTGGCCTACCCCACATCCGATTGCGTGATCGAAACCCACGCTGAGGAATCCCTCTACTGAGCCCTCGCCAAGAGGTCCCTGATGAGCCACCCTGAAGGGTGGCTTTTTAATTTCAGGGAGTGTGGTGCAGCAGGTTCATACGGTGTTCGCTGCGGGCAGCCTGCACACCAGCCCGGGGGGGCAGTACAGCTACAGGGTGCTGGGCCCCTGTTGCCGGCTCTTCGACCGGGAGGAGCTTCCCTGGCCCTGCTGCCGCCTCGCCTGGAGGAGCAAGGAACCCAGCTGGCGCCGAGTGGGACGCCGCTTCGTGCCCGATCTGGCCGCCAGGCGTTGCCCCTCCTACGCGGTGGAGCTGCTCCAGCCTGGATCTCGCCCGACCCTCACCGTGATGACCCTCTTCCCCCAACGCCTCTCCGCGGAGCTGCAGGAGTGGTGGTACAGCAAACAACCCGCCTCCCTCGAGCCCGAGAACCTGCACCCTCCAGCCCCCAGCCTCCACAGCCAAGAAAAAAGCGCCCTGGAGGGGGCGCAAACGGCGTGAAGGAGCCTCTTGGAAGGCGGAGGAGAGGGGGGCGCGTGAGCCCCACCGAAGCTCCTCAAGCCTGTCAGGGGGGATCAGAAGTAGATCTTGCCGCCACCCCACTGGATCCCCTGCACTTTGGGGGCAACGAGGATGTAGCCCGCCATCAGGCGCAGGTCCTCCTCATCCAGATCCCGCATCTTCACAAAGATGTCACTGCTCTTGAGGCTGGGGTGCACATCGGCAATGCTGTATTCCCCGTCGTAGGACATGGGGTCATTGAGGAAGTCCACAAGGGCGGCCACCGTATCCCTCGGGGGTGTGGCCAGAGCAAGGGTTTCAGGGTCGAGGCCGACGTTCTGATTGGTTTTGGTGATGCCACCGGCGTGGCAGGTGCCGCAGCTGTTGTTGAACTGCTGACGGCCCGCCTTGATTTCCTTCTCGGTGAAGGTGACGGTGGAACCGTCAGGAGCAGCGGGGACCGTAAGCGTTGCCTCATCCCACCGCGCGGCAGCGGCAGGGCCAGCAGAACAGACGAGCAGCGCCACCGCCAAGGGAAGAACCAGAAGGGATCTGGCAATGGCGCGGACGACTGAGCGGAGGGTGGGGGCCATGGAAGAAGCCGAAGAATGGGCGGACGGGCCGCACTGTGCCCTTGTATCACGGGGGGGTGGGGGGGTCGCCAGGGACGACGCGAACTGTTGCAGGGAGGGTCAACGTCAGGAAATCCTTGGCCAGCAGGGTTTGGGGGAAGATCGCCTGGGCTTCCAGCAGCAGATCCTCCGCTGTGACGGGATTGCCCGCCACGTAGCGGGGGCTGAGGTGGGTCAGCGCAAGCTGCTTCACGCCGGCGGCCAGGGCCGCCTGGGCCGCCATGGTGCTGGTGGAATGCTGCCGTTGGAAGGCCAGCTCCGCCTCCCCGTGGGAAAAGGTGGCTTCATGGATGAGAAGGTCGGCCCCCTCGGCCAGGCGCACGGCCTCCTCGCAGTAGAGGGTGTCGGTGCAATACACCAGGCTGACGCCGGGCTGGGGGGGGCCGCACAGGCTCGCCCCGGCCACGATGCGGCCATCCTCCAGGGTGATGGCCTGGCCCGCCTTCAGGGCGGCGTACAGAGGCCCTGGGGGGATGCCCAGGGCCCTGGCCCCCTCCACGTCAAAGCGGCCTGGCCTGGGTTTCTGCTCCACCCGATAGGCAAAGGCAGGCACCCGATGGGTCAGGGGAGCGACCCGCACCCGGAGATCCCCGTCGTTTAGCAGGGGGGCACCGCTGCGGGCGGCCTCTCGCACGGAATGCACCCGAATCGGATAACTCAACCGGGTGGAGGAGGTGCGCAGGGCGCCCTCCAGAAACTCCTTCAGCGGATCGGGGCCATAGAGATCCAACCCATCGCACTGACCGGAGAGCCCCAGGCTGGCCAACAGGCCCGGCAGACCGAAGACATGGTCGCCGTGCATGTGGGTGATGAAAATGCGCCGCAGCTGGGACACCCGCAGCGGACTGCGCAGAAACTGGTGCTGGGTCCCTTCCCCGCAGTCGAACAGCCAGAGCTCCGCGCGCTGGGGGAGGCGCAGTGCCACCGAAGAGACGTTGCGCGACCGGGTGGGCACGCCTGAGCTGGTGCCAAGAAAGGTGACCTGCAAACGCCTACGTCCGCCGATGAAATGCTGACACGAACCCTGGCCAGCCAGGCAAAGCGCCGCAAGAATGAGTGGGTTTGCTGTGGAGGGCGCCCAGGTGCCTTTGGCCCGACCGCTCCTGTTGCCCCTGCTGCTTCTGGCGGCCGCCCCCCTGGCCCATGCCGCCCGGATGACGACAGAGGCTTCGGCCCCTAGGCAGGGACCTCCCATTCGGGTGTTGTTGCTGGAGGCTCCGGTGATCACCGTGGGGGCGGCAGGTGAGGAGGGTCTGCGTTTGCGGGACGGGAGCGGACGCGTGTTGCTGCAGGTGAACGCTGGACAGCGGCTGCGGGTGAGTCGAAGGGACCAGGTTCTCACCCTGGAATCCCTGGCCAAGGGGACCGATCCAGACGCGAATCAGCCCCCCCGGTTCGTCCTTCCGATCGCGCCTCCACCGCCCCTGGCCGTAGATAGGCGCCTGGGCGCCCAGGGGGACCCGCCCCCTCGCCCCTTGCCGGTGCCCCTGCAGGAGCTGCGACTCGAACCCATCGCGAGCCAGGATCTGCTGGTGGTGAACCAACGGCGGTACAGGGGGAGCCTCCTGTTGCGGCCCCAGGGGGAGGGGCTCCAGGCGATCAATCGACTGCCTCTCGAGCCCTATCTGATGGGGGTCGTCGGCAGTGAGATGCCCGACTCCTGGCCCCAGGCGGCGCTGCGGGCCCAGGCGGTCGCCAGCCGCACCTATGTCCTCCAACAGCTGCGCCCCCAGGCGCCCTTCGATGTGAAGGCCACCGTGGCCAGCCAGGTCTACAAGGGAGTGGAGGCGGAATCCACGGCCGTGCGGCAGGCCGTGACAAGCACGGACGGGAAGGTGCTGCTGCATGGCCAGCAGCTGATCAACGCCGTGTTTCACAGCTGCAGTGGCGGGGCCACGGAGAACAGCGGCGATCTCTGGAGCCGCCAGCTGCCCTATCTGGTGAGCGTGCCCGACGTTGATTCCGCGAGCCCCGTGCGCCGCTGGGAAAAGGCGGTTGGGCCGGAGGATCTGCGCCAGACCTTCCGGGAGATTGGCGGGGCCGTTGCGATTGAGCCCCTGCAAACCTCCCCAACCGGTCGGTTGCGACGGGCCAGGGTGATCGGCCCCGGTGGAGAACTGGTGCTGACGGGCAGCGAGTTGCGCCAGCGTCTGGGGTTGCGCAGCACCCTCGTGCAATTCTCCTTTGAGCCAGCGGGCCGCATCGACCCGTCAACCCAGGGCCAGAACCAGACCGCTCCCGTCGACGTCTCCTTATCGGAGACCTCCCCCGGCCTGCAGCTGAGGGTGAAGGGGCGGGGCTACGGCCATGGTGTAGGAATGAGCCAATGGGGGGCCTATGCCCTTGCCCTGCGCGGGAAAAGCTATGAAGACATCCTTCGCCACTACTACAAAGGGGCTGAGCTTCGTCGCTACTAAGTCTTGCCCGGCCGGTCCATCGGGATTCCAGCTCCTGGCCTTGCCCTCCACGGAGGCCGTCGCCCGGACCGCTGCACAGGCCCTGCTGGACGCTTCCTTCCAGAGCCCCAGACGGCCGCTGGGGCTTGCGACGGGGCGAACGATGGCGCCGGTTTACGCCGCGCTGGTGAGCATGGTGCGCAGCCACCCCCATGCGGCACAGGAAGCCCTGCGTCAGGGGTGGTGCAGCTTCAACCTGGATGAATACGTGGGGCTTGGCCCCCAGGATCCAGAGTCCTTCGCTGCGGAAATGGTGCGAGCCCTGGGCGATCCCCTGGGAATCGACCCGGCTCAGGTGCATCTCCCCGACGGGTTGGCTCCAGACCCCGAGGCCGAAGCCGTGCGCTACGGGCAGGCCCTCCATGGAGCAGGAGGGATCGGACTCCAGCTGCTGGGCCTCGGGCTCAATGGGCATGTGGGCTTCAACGAGCCTCCCAGCGAGCCGGACTGCCCGACCCGCTGCCTGGCGCTCAGTGCGAGCACGCGCCTGGCGAATGCCGGGGCCTTCGGCGGCCATCCCGAGCGGGTGCCGCCCCGGGCCATCACCCTCGGCCTAGCCGACATTCTTCAAGCGGAGCAGATTCTGCTGGTAGTGACGGGAGCCCAGAAAGCCCCCATCCTGCAGAGGCTTCTGGAAGAGCCACCCTCTGCCGATCTACCCGCCAGCTGGCTGAACCGGCACCGTTCGGTGATGGTTTTGGCCGATCCTCCAGCCCTGGGCCACTGAACACGCGCTGGCGTGAGCCAGATCAAGCCATCACGGCCGCCATCAGCCCCTCTTCCGCCTCCAGGTTGGAAGTGACACTGCGCACATCCTCCAGGTCGTCGAGGGCATCCAGCATGCGCAGCAGAGCCCGCAGCACCTCGCCGTCCTCCACCCGCGAGGTGGTGTTGGGGATCCAGCGGTGCTCCCAGCTGCCCAAGGGCCACCCCAGCCCCTGAAGTCCGGACTGAAGGGCCTCCAGATCCTCAAACCGACCGATCACATCGACGCCCTCCTCCTCCAGGGTGTAGCTGAGGGGCACGGGGCCTCCCCTGTCCTCCAGGGCCAGCAGGCCCTCGAGGAGGGCCTCCTCCTCCAGGCCCGGGGGCACAAGGCGCACAACGGAGCGCTGGTCGAAGAGATAGGTCACGCAGCCACTCTCACCAAGGTTGCCTCCGGCCTTGTTGAACACCAGTCGCAGATCGGCGGCCGTGCGGTTGCGGTTGTCCGTGAGGGCTTCCACAAGAACGGCCACCCCGGCCGGTCCATAGCCCTCGTAGCGCACCACCTCGAAGGTGTCGGCCCCTCCGCCGGCCTGCCCGCTGCCCTTGGTAATGGCCCGCTCGATGTTGCTGTTGGGCACCCCAGCGGCCTTGGCCTTTTCAATGGCGGTACGCAATTGAAAATTACCGGCAGGATCGGCGCCACTTCTGGCAGCAACGGTGATTTCCCGACCCAGGCGGGTGAAGACCGCGCCCCTCTTGGCGTCCACCACCGCCTTGGTGCGCTTGATCTGAGCCCATTTGCTGTGGCCGGCCATGGCGGGGCGGATCTGGAAGGACGGGAGGGGCGTCAGCCGTTGGCGTGAAGCACAAGGCGGGGCTGCAACACCCCGGCACCTTCCACCTTGGCCAGTCCTGCCAGCTTGCCATCCGGTGCCACGACCACCACAACCGTGCCGAGGGGCCAGGGCTGGGAGCAGGCCTGGGCTTTCCCACACCGCCACCCAGCCCCCTCCTCCTCACGCAGGGGGTGCTGGGGCAGATGGGCCAGCACCCGAAGGGGATCCAGGAGGGGAGGCAGGGGAGGGGCCACGTCATCGCGGGGGACCCCTTCACGGGGCAAGGCCTCAAGGGGCACGCTCTGGCTGAGCTCGAAACCGAGGGCCGCCGTGCGCCGCAACCGGGCCAAGGCCCCCCCACAGCCGAGGCTGTTGCCCAGATCCCTGGCCAAGGATCGGATGTAGGTCCCGGAGGAGCACGCGATCTCCAACTCCAGCCGGCCAAGATCCGGATCCCAGCTCAACAGGGTGAGCCGGTGGATCGTGACCCCCCTGGCCGGGAGAACCACCGACTCCCCGGCACGGGCCAGGGCGTAGGCCCGCCGCCCTTGCACATGCACGGCAGAGAAGGCTGGTGGTCGCTGTTCAATGGCCCCTCGAAAGGGATCAAGAGCCTGCTCCAGATCAAGCCTCGTGAGGGAGCGGGGCGGATCCGAGCTCTCCAGACAATCCCCCTCCAGGTCATCGGTGGTGGTGCGCAACCCCAGCTGCACGATGGCCCGATAAGCCTTGTCTCCGGGGAGATAAGGCAGCAACCGGGTTGCGGGACCGAGGGCAATGGGCAACACCCCCGTGACGGCAGGATCCAGGGTGCCGCCATGGCCCACCCGCTTGAGTCCATAGGCCTTCCGCACCCGTGCGACGCAGGCATGGGAGGTCGGTCCCGCCGGTTTGTCCAGCACCAAGAATCCGCAGGTCAACGCCCAAAACCCCTTGACACGGACCAGCGAGAGAGGCAGTTCAGGCCGTGACGATGCTGATGCGCTTGCGATTGCGCAGGGCCCGCTTGATGCTCTCAAACTGCACCACCCCATCGGTGAGAGCAAACAGGGTGTCGTCCGAGCCACGGCCCACGTTCTCGCCTGGCAGCACGGAGGTGCCCCGTTGGCGGATCAGGATGGAGCCGGCGCTGACCGTTTCACCCCCATAGGCCTTCACGCCAAGACGCTTGGAATTGGAATCGCGACCGTTCCGTGTGGAGCCTGTGCCTTTCTTGTGAGCCATGAGAAGGAAAAGAAAAAAGGGGGATGGAGAAATGAATCGAAGGACGGAGGGCTCGGGGCGTCAAGTGAACGCCTTACCGCCCACCTGGATGGCTTGCACCAAAACCCGGGTGAGCTCCTGGCGGTGACCGGTCTTGCGGCGTGTCTTTTTCTTGCGACGCATCTTGTACACCAGAATCTTGGGTCCGCGGCGATGGGCCAACACCTTGAGCTCCACCGTGGCGCCAGTCACGTAAGGCTGACCCAGGGTGATGCCCTTGGCGCCATTCAGCAACAACACCGAGTCCAGGGTGACCGTGCTGTCCACCTCAGCCTCGATCCGGTCCAGGTCGAGATAGCGGTTGGGCTGCAACCAGAATTGTTGGCCCGAGGCCTCGACGATCGCGTAAATCTGTCCGTCTGGCTTGGCAGTCGCAGTGCTTTCGGCGGCCTTGGGGCTCGCGGAAGTGGCATCTGCTTTGGGACTCTCTGGGGCGGAGGGAGCGGAAGAGGTCATGGGAAAAGGGGCGTGGCCAGGCTGGGGCTGAACGCCGCCATTGGGCCTGGACTCACGGCAATCGGAAGACAAACAAAGATCCTCCCGTTCTGACCTCCGATTCGTCAACATTTGGAGGCGTCCACCACTGGTCTGGCGGTTGCATCCATCCATGAGCGAAGCCGCCCTTACCATTACGAGCCTTCTGCATACCCCAGCGCTCCAGAGCGCCTGTGGCCTGTGGCTGAAATCCAGGCGCTATGCCCTGGTGCGCCTGAACGACAACAGGAACCCCTTGGACCAGCTGCGTGCCCAGCGGGAAGCCGTGGATGCCGTGCTGCTGGAGCAGGACGCCTGGCCGTCCGAGATCTACCAGCAATTGAGGGAGGAAGAACTGCTGTTTCCAGCGGTGGTGATTGGGGAGGTGACCGGCAAGATCGAGTACCACGACGCCGAGGTGCACCTTCCTGCCGACCAACTCGAACAACTGCCTTACAGCCTGGATGCGGCCATTGCCCGCTTCCTGAGGCGGGGACAGACCCGGGGAGAGGGCTTGGTGGGGAGCGGCAACGAAACGGAGGAACGCTGGAAACTGGGCAATCGGCTCAAGGACCGGCTCGGCTACCTGGGTGTGTATTACAAGCGGGATCCGGAACGGTTTTTCCGCAACCTGGCCGAAGCGGATCGGGAGGAATTGTTGCGTTCCCTCAGTCGCACCTACCGGGATTTGCTGGTGAGCTACTTCCGCGATCCGGCCGCCGCGAACCAAGCCTTGGAGAGTTTCGTGAACACCGCTTTTTTCGCAGATCTGCCCATCACAACAACAGTGGAAATCCACATGAATCTGATTGACGGCTTCTGGAAGCAACTAAAGTTGGAAGGACATAAGATTGAATTTCTGCAGGATTATCGGCTTGCCCTCCTGGACGTGATGGCCCATCTCTGTGAAATGTATCGACGCTCCGTCCCCCCAGACCGACCCATGCCGATACCTCAAGACTCATTCAACCTTCTTCAGGAGCAAGCTTAAAATGGCCGCACGCAAAACCTACATTCTCAAACTTTATGTGGCAGGGAACACGCCGAATTCAATGCGTGCCCTGAAGACCCTGCGAAACATTCTGGAAACGGAATTCCGCGGCGTCTATGCCCTCAAGGTGATTGATGTGCTGAAGAATCCCCAGCTGGCGGAAGAAGACAAGATTCTGGCCACCCCCACATTGGCCAAGATTTTGCCCCCCCCGGTACGAAGGATCATCGGCGACCTTTCTGACCGTGAACGGGTCCTCATCGGGCTCGACCTGCTCTACGAAGAGCTGGCGGATGAAAGCTTCACTCTGGAAGAGAACAATCCCGAGATCGCTCCCACCCAAGCTCCAGAGGAAGACGATCCCATGGAACCGTCCTGAGCTCCATACCGACCTCCCCTTTCAACCGTTCTCCCCGTGCCATGCAGGATCCAAACACTCTTCTTCAAGTCCAAAAGCTCCCCACCAGTATCGAGGGATTTGATGATATTTGTCATGGGGGCTTGCCCATCGGTCGATCCACGCTCATCAGCGGCACCTCAGGAACAGGAAAGACCGTATTCTCACTGAATTTTCTCTACAATGGAATCAGGGATTTCAACGAGCCCGGAATTTTTGTTACCTTCGAAGAATCTCCCTTAGACATCCTGCGAAATGCCGCCAGTTTTGGCTGGAACTTGCAGGAGATGGTCGAACAGGACAAGCTTTTCCTGCTAGACGCCTCCCCGGACCCTGAAGGCCAGGACGTAGCCGGGAGCTTTGATCTGTCTGGGTTGATAGAGAGAATCAATTATGCAATTCGCAAATACAAAGCCCGGCGTGTTGCCATCGATTCCATCACGGCGGTCTTCCAGCAATACGATGCCATCTCCGTTGTGCGCCGGGAGATTTTCCGCCTCATCGCCCGTCTCAAGGAGATCGGTGTCACCACGGTCATGACCACGGAGCGCATCGATGAGTATGGACCAATCGCCCGTTACGGCGTGGAAGAGTTTGTATCCGACAACGTGGTGATCCTTCGCAACGTTCTCGAAGGGGAGCGAAGGCGGCGAACCGTTGAAATTCTCAAGTTACGCGGCACCACCCACATGAAAGGAGAGTTTCCCTTCACGATGGGAAGCCATGGGGTGAGCATCTTCCCACTCGGTGCCATGCGCCTCACCCAGCGTTCCTCCAATGTGCGTTTGAGTTCTGGCGTGCCCAGGCTGGATGAAATGTGTGGAGGTGGCTTCTTCAAAGACTCGATCATCCTGGCCACGGGAGCCACGGGCACAGGCAAAACCCTTCTTGTCAGCAAGTTCGTGGAAGATGCCTGCCGCAGCAAAGAGAGGGCCATCCTCTTTGCCTACGAGGAATCGCGAGCCCAACTCCTGCGCAATGCCACCAGTTGGGGGATCGACTTCGAACAAATGGAACAGGATGGCTTGCTGAAGATCATCTGTGCCTATCCCGAATCCACAGGCCTGGAAGATCACTTACAAATCATCAAAACTGAAATCGGGCAATTCAAGCCCTCCAGAATGGCCATCGACTCCCTTTCTGCCCTTGCACGTGGGGTGAGTCACAACGCTTTTCGCCAGTTTGTGATCGGGGTAACCGGCTATGCAAAGCAGGAAGAAATTGCTGGCTTTTTTACAAACACCTCAGAAGAGTTTATGGGCAGTCACTCCATCACCGACTCCCATATTTCCACCATTACCGACACCATTCTGCTCCTTCAGTACGTTGAAATTCGTGGCGAGATGGCCAGGGCGCTCAATGTCTTCAAAATGCGTGGGTCCTGGCACGACAAGGGCATCCGCGAATTCGTCATCACGGGCAACGGTCCAGAGATCAAGGACTCCTTCACCAACTTTGAAAGGATCATCAGCGGGGTCCCCCACCGGATCACCAGTGATGAACGCAGCGAGCTCTCCCGGATCGTGCGGGGTGTGGAAGACAGCTAAATGCAAGGTGGCCCGAGGGCCCTGCAGCAAACCGACCGCCATTTTTCAGGCATCCCTGGCCAAGTTGGCAATCAGGCACAGCCTCGAGGTTCACCGTGATCAGCGCGGCACACTGGGGCAATGAGCCGACTATGGATGCATCGGAACGGATGAAGCTCAGCGTTGCGATCCCCACCTACGGCAGGGACAGGGTCCTGATCGAAACCATCCACGCCCTGCTTGATCTGGCCTCCCCCCCCTGGGAGCTGCTGATCGTGGATCAGACCCCCGTGCATGACCCAGAGAGCGCGGTGAAGCTGGAGGCATGGGATCGGGAAGGCCAAATCCGCTGGCTGCGGTTGGAGCGCCCCTCCATCACCTCTGCCATGAACGTGGCCCTGATGGAAGCCCGGGGTGATCGGGTGCTCTTCCTAGACGACGACATCAACCCTGATCCTCAGCTGCTTGAGGCCCACCAGCGAGCGGGGGAGCAGCATCCCGAAGCCATGGTGGCCGGCAGGGTGCTGCAGCCTTGGCATGGGGGCCAGAGCGATCCGGAAGGCTCGCCCTTTTTCTTCAACAGCCTCGAACCAAGATGGGTTCACACCTTCATGGGGGGGAATGTGGCGATCCCCCGCAGAACAGCCCTGGCGCTGGGGGGGTTCGACGAAAACTTTGTGAAGGTGGCCTACCACTTTGAAGCGGAATTCGCCCATCGCTGGTGCACCGACGAGCAGACCATCCTTTATGAGCCAAAGGCGCTCATCCACCACCTCCGGGCCGAACGGGGAGGCACCCGAACCTTCGGCAAGCACCTCACCACGGCCAAGCCCGACCATTCCGTAGGGCGCTACTACTTTCTGCTGCGCACCTTGCCGCCTGGATCCTTTCTGGCCGCGAGCGTGGGAGCCATGCTCCGCTGCGTGCGAACCCGCCACCATCTGAGCCACCCCTGGTGGATTCCCGTCACCCTGCTGGGCGAAATTCGAGGCCTGGCCTGGGCCTGCCGACTGAACGCCAAAGGGGCGGCCTACCTACCGACCCGGTTGCCCCGACTCCTGATTGTGGGGAGCCATCCGGTGCAGTACCACACCCCTCTGTTCCGCTGCCTGGCGGCCGATCCGAGCCTGAAAAGCGAAGTGGTGTATCACTCCCTTCCAGATGAGCGCACCCAGGGGCTGGGGTTCGGGGTGGATTTCACCTGGGATGTGCCTCTACTGGAGGGGTACCGCTGGCGCCTAGCCCGCAGCGGGAGGGGGAAAGGAATCACGTCCGGATACCTGGGTGTCTGGCTGACCAATCCCCTGTCTGAATTGGCCTGGGGAAAGGCAGGAGAACGCCCCGATGCCATCCTTCTCACCGGCTGGCATTTCTTCAGCATGGTGCAGTCGCATTGGGCCGCAAGGTGGCTCCGCATTCCGATCCTGCTGCGCATGGATTCCAATGGAGCCCGGCCCAGATCTCCGGCCCTGCAGTGGGTGTATCGCCGCCTCTTCCAAGGGGTGGCCATCGGCTTACCGGTAGGGGCCGCCAATGCCCGCTGGTATCACAGCCACGGGATCAACGATGGGCGCCTGATCGGCTCTCCCCATTTTGTGGACAACGCCCTGTTTGCCCGGCAGGCAGACCAGGCCAGACACCATCGATCAGCACTCCGGGCCCGCTGGGCCGTACCCGAGAGCTCCTATTGCTTTCTCTTTGCAGGCAAACTCCAGGACAAGAAAAGGCCGTTTGATCTGCTGGCCGCGATGGAAAGGCTGAAGCAGAGTGGCGAAGCCGACGCATTGGGCCTGCACCTGCTGATTGTGGGGTCAGGCCACTTGGAGGAAGAGTGCAGACGCCGCGTCGCGGCCAGTCAGCTGCCAGTGAGCTTCGTAGGATTTCTAAACCAATCGGAAATTGCTGCCGCATATGCCGCAGCCGACTGCCTTGTGCTGGCCTCGGACCATGGAGAAACCTGGGGCTTGGTCGTCAACGAAGCCATGGCCTGCGGACTACCTGCGGTGTTGAGCGATCTGGTGGGATGCGCGGAAGACTTGATCAAGGACGGCACCACGGGACTGAGATTCACCTGTGGGGATATCCAAGGTCTCAGCGATTGCATGCGCACGATGGCTGCTGATCCTGAAGCATCGAGACGCATGGGAGAAGCAGCGAGACGATGGGTCGAAGACCAGTTCACCATTGAGGATGCCGCCCGCGGAATCCGCGAGGCGACCCTTCGGGTCTGCCAGAGCAGCAGACTTGAAAGCGGGAAGGGAAGGGGGCAGACACCAGGTGTCAGAAAAGAAGCCGGTCAGGATATGTTGACCCCTATCAGCGGTCCGCTGAAGTAACGTTCCCGAAACAATGAGCAGCTAGCAGGCGAGGTCCGTTGAAGCAAAACAAGGAAAAACCGAAACAGGCTGCTACGTTAACTACAATGAATTCACGAAACTGAGGTCGAGGTGAACCCAGGCCTGCCAGAATCCATATCCATGGCGGAACGGTGGAGACATCAACGCATCCTGATCACAGGTGGTGCAGGTTTCATTGGATCGACGCTGGCTTTGCGTCTAGCCAACTATGGGAGCCATGTCACTGTCATCGACAGCATGATTCCAGAGTTTGGGGGCAACCTTTTCAATTTAAGTGACTGTGCCAGCAAGATTCACATCAACTTTTCCGATATTCGCGAGCCCCATTCCCTCAAGCCCCTGCTCAAAGACGTGGATGTGTTGTTCAGCCTTGCTGGGCAAACGAGCCATATGGACTCGATGACAGACCCCTACACAGACTTACATATTAATTGCGCAGCCCAACTCAACCTTTTAGAAACCTGTCGCCAGGTGAATCCAGACGTGCGGATTGTCTTTGCCAGCACGCGTCAAATCTATGGCAGACCCAACTATCTCCCCGTCGATGAGGATCATCCGATCAACCCCGTGGATATCAATGGCATTCACAAATATGCCGCAGAGCAATATTATCAAATGTATCACAATCTTTATCAGATCAAATCCTGCATTCTTCGCTTAACCAATACGATCGGGCCTCGGATGCGCATCAAAGATGCCCGGCAGACCTTCGTTGGCATCTGGATTCGGCGTTTGCTCGAGGATGATCCCATTGAAGTGTGGGGCGGAGATCAATTAAGAGACTTCAATGACGTGGAGGATGTGGTGGACGCTCTGCTGACCGCTGCATTAACAGAGGAAAGCTATGGGCAAGTGTTCAATCTTGGCAGCGAAGAAAAGGTCAGCCTGCTTGAGCTGGCTGAACGGATGATTGAATTAAATGGTTCGGGGAAATTGAAGATCATGCAATTCCCCGAGCAACGAAGCAAAATTGATATCGGCGACTACTACTCGAGCCATGAGAAGATCAGTTCATTAACCGGCTGGAAACCGAAAAGACCCTTGACTCAAACCCTGCAAGGCACATTAGACTTTTACAAAACCAATCTAGCGCTCTATCGATAGGCGTCAATGTATCTGCAACTCAACAACTCGACAAGCCGATCCATTAGGCCAAAGCTGGGTCGCAAGCTTCTCAAGCCGCGCCTACGTCGATCGCTGGCGGACTATCTCAACAATGACCAGCTGCTGGACAGGGCGAACTTTCCCCTCCTGGATTGCCTGTATTACAAGCCCATCATTGAAGCGGCCGTGGAACGGGTCGCCCAGTCAGGGCAAACCATTCTCGGGGAAGGGGTTCGGGGGTTCGAGCAGGATTTTGCCAACTGGCTGGGAGATGGTTTCACCGGAAACCATTGCGTTGGCGTTGGCAATGGTACAGATGCACTGGAACTCGCCCTGCGTTGTGCCGGGGTCCAGCCAGGGGATGGGGTCATTGTCCCCTCCTTAACCGCCTACGCCACAGTGGCTGGGATCCTTCGCACAGGTGCGGAGCCTGTTTTTGCCGATATCGAAACGGATCAACCGGTCATCAGTGTTTCAGAAGTGGAGCGACTTCTGAACAGCAAAGATCTTCCGGCCGTTCGAGCGGTGATCGCCGTTCACCTCTACGGACAAGCTTGTGACCTTGGGGCTCTCCAGGCACTCTGCCAGCAACATGGCGTTGCCCTCATTGAAGACTGCGCACAAGCAACCGGAACAACCTATCAAAACTCACCTGTAGGTAGCTGGGGAGATTTCGCAGCCTTCAGTTTTTATCCAACCAAGAATCTTGCCGCCCTGGGGGATGGCGGGATGCTAGTCGTGGGGAAAAATGCAGACCAAACCAGAATTGATCATGCAAGGCGGCTGCGGTTTTACGGTTGGAATGAACACAGAGAAGCCGTTGACTTTGGCGTGAATAGTCGACTCGACGAGATCCAGGCATGGATTTTGAGAGGAAAGATACAAGATCTCAAGAATCAGATCAAAGAAAGGCGAGATCATGCAGCCCAATACACCAGACTTCTTGGAGACTGGGCCAAGCGTGTGGATGTTGCCTTGCCCGAGGATGGTGAGGACTGGAGTCATAGTTACCATCTCTATGTCATACGAGTGGACGCAAAACACCGCAACGAGTTACTCACGACTGGAAAAATAGACGG
>JBEIGX010000023.1:0-17686 GCA_040381675.1 Aphanothece sp. | reverse complement strand
CTACAGCTGCGGCCGCTTCTGGATCGAAGGCCTCCGCCTCGACCCCCTCTGCCTTCTGTCCCAACCGCCCTTCTGCAGCGGCGGCCTGCGGATGGCCCAGTTGGTGAGTCTGCTCTTGATCGCCCTGGGTGGCCTCGGCCTCTGGTGGCTCTATGGCCGCCGCCTGTCCCTTCCTGACCCCGCTGGCGTCTCGTCATGAGTGCACCATCCCTTCGTCCCGTCCAGATTGTGGGAGCCGGTCCGGGCGCTCCAGATTTGCTTACCCTCCGGGCCGCAGCAGCCATCCAGCAGGCCCAGGTGCTCCTCTGGACCGATTCCCTGGTGAACCCCCGCATCGCGGCTCTGGCACCACCGGAGTGCGAACGGATCGGCACCAGCACCCTCACCCTGGAAGAGGTGATGGAGGCCCTCGTGCAACGGGCCCGTGCCGGTTTGCGGGTGGTGCGCTTGCACGATGGGGATCCCTGTCTCTATGGAGCCCTGGCGGAACAGATCAGCCGCCTGGCGGATGCGGGCCTGGATGTGGAGGTGGTGCCCGGTCTCAGTGCCTATCAGGCCACGGCCGCCGCCCTGGGCAGCGAGTTGACCCTGCCGGGTGTGGTGCAAACGATTGTGCTCAGCAGGGCCAGCGGGCGCACCGGGATGCCGGAAGGGGAGTCTCTTAGCCGCCTGGCCGCCCTTGGTGCTTCCCTCTGTCTTTATCTCAGCGCCCGCCACGTGGAGGAGGTGGAGCGGGAGCTCCTCCTGCATTACAGCCCGGAGACGCCTGTCGCCATTGGCTATCGCGTCAGCTGGCCAGATCAGTGGCTGAAGGTGGTTCCCCTCCACCAAATGGCCGCCACCAGCCGCGAGCGGGGCCTGATTCGCACCACCCTCTATGTGGTGAGCCCCGCTCTGGCCGGTTCAGGCCAGGCCCGCTCCCTGCTCTACTCCGCCCAGCACAACCACCTCTTCCGTGGTGGCGCCTGACCGTGACCTCGCCCCAGCTCAAATGCCTGGACCAGGCCCTCTTTGATGCGGTGGCTGCGGAGGCCCGCAGCTCCACCCGCCTGCGCTGCAACCACAATCTCCACGCCGAGCCCGAGCTGGTTCAGCGGTTCCTGAATGTGATGCAGCCAGGCACTTACGTGCGCCCTCATCGCCACCTGCGGTCCTCCCCGGGAGAGGGCTTTGAGTGTTTTCTGGTGTTGCAGGGCGCGATGGGTGTGCTGCTTCTCGACTCCGAAGGCGCCGTGATCCAGCAGTTGCGCCTCGATGGGCAGGGTCCCCTGCGGGGGGTGGAGATCCCGGAGGGCGTCTTCCACACCCTGGTGGCCCTGGCCCCGGACACAGTGATGTTCGAGATCAAGCAGGGCCCCTACCAACCAACAAGGGACAAGGACTTCCTGGGGGTTTTCCCAGCGGAGGGCACCCCGGAGGCTCGGACCCAGGAAGGTCTCTGGCGCCAGTGTTTTCACCCTTCCACGGATCAGCCGGAAAGCATCTGATCGGCGAGCTGGGAGCGACGGCAGAAGCTGCAGGTTCCCCACAGGGCCATCTCGCCGGTGGGTGCAGGCCTCTGACAGGAGGGGCAGTCCGCGAGACCATGGACATCAATGCGGCTCGGGTGCCGTGCCCAGACATCAGCTTCCGCTTCCCCCCCCGCGACGGGCAGCGGTTGGACGTAGTGCTGCTGTACCCGCACCTCCCGCACGGCAAACCCTGCTCCTCGCAGGGATCCCAGCAGCTGATGGCGGGTGTAGAGCAACCCCTGCAGCCAGGGACCCGGTGCCGCCCCCACGGTGAGCACCCCCCCCTGGAGCGAGAGGGGGCGGCAATGGGCGGCCAGCTGGGCGCCGGCCAGCCGGGGCCAGGCCTGCCAGAGGGCAGCCAGATGGCCCTCCCGTTGCCAGTGCTGTTGGAGGGTGTCCAGACACGCGCCGAGGCCCTCTGCGGGAGCCGGGGGAGCGGGCATCAGGAAGGAGATGTTGCCCAAAACTCTCTTTTCCTGGCCAGATCCCCTGCGGCCCCTTGCACTGTCCCCGCCCTTGCGGCGGCGTCCGCGGGATGGGGAGGGGGGGGAGGACATGGTGGCCTGAGCGTAGGGGCAACGCAGGGAGGGTGGGCAAGGTTCGGCAAACCCCAGAGCCGAAATCCCCAGACGGAGATACCTTCGATAACGTATCCCCATTGTTGCCCCGGCCCATGGGCTTTTTTGATCGGCTCAGCCGCTTGCTCCGCGCCAATCTCAACGACCTGGTGAGCAAGGCGGAGGATCCAGCCAAAATCCTGGACCAGTCCCTGGCTGACATGCAAGCCGACCTGGTGAAGCTCCGCCAGGCCGTTGCCACGGCCATTGCCAGCCAGAGGCGTCTTCAGAACCAGGCCGAGCAGGCGGACACCCAGTCGAAGGCCTGGTACCAACGGGCTGAGGTGGCTCTGCAGAAAGGGGAAGAGAGCCTGGCCCGGGAAGCTCTCTCCCGCCGCAAGACCTACCAGGACACCGCCACCGCCCTGAACAATCAGATCAACAGTCAGGCGGGTCAGGTGGAGACCCTCAAGAAAAGCCTGACAGCCCTCGAAGCCAAGATCGCCGAGGCCAAGACCAGGAAGGACATGCTCAAGGCCCGGGCCCAGGCTGCCCAAGCCCAGGAGCAGCTCCAGAGCGCCGTGAACAACCTCGGCACCAACAACGCCATGGCGGCCTTCGAGCAGATGGAGGAGAAGGTGCTCAGCCTCGAGGCCCGCAGCCAGGCTGCCGCTGAGCTGGCCGGTGCCGATCTGGAATCTCAGTTCGCGGCCCTTGAGAGCGTCGATGTGGACGATGAGTTGGCAGCCCTGAAGCAGAGACTCGAGGGAGGAGCCAATCCGATCCAGCTGCCCGCCCCCAACGGCCCGGTTCCCCAGCTCGAACCGGTTCAGGTCGCGGAGGTGGATGCGGAGCTGCAAGAGCTGAAGCGCTCCATCGACAAGCTCTGATCCATACAATCGGGCCAGTGCAGAGTTCCATCCGTGGCTGACCCCCTGACGCCCACTCCCTCAGGCGTTGTTGATCTCAACGACGCCAGTGTGGCGGCAGGAGCCCTCAGTGAGCCAGACCTGCTTTTGCTGGATGTGTGGGCCCAATGGTGCGGCCCCTGCCGTCTCATGGCCCCGATGATGACCTGGGCGGCCAAGGTTTATGGGGGACGCTTGCAGGTGGCCAAGTTGGAGGCGGATCCCAATCCCCTCACCATGGAACGTTTCGGCGTGCAGGGCCTTCCCACCCTGATCCTGTTTCGCCGGGGAGAGGAGGTGGCTCGCCATGAGGGTGCCCTTCCGCAGGCCCAGCTCAAGGCTTTCCTGGATGCCCACCTCTGAGGCGGAGGATGCCTATTTCTCAGAGGGTCTCCCTGCTCGGTAGCGGAGTCTTTGCCCGCAACGACCAGCGCAAGCTGGCCTATGTGCAGGGTCGTGACTCCGGGTGCAGCGATGGGCATTCCCCCCCGCTTGTGGATCTCTCCCTGGGCTCCACCGATCTGGACCCACCAAGGCTGGTACTTGAGGCCATGGCTTCGGCGCTTCAGCGGCCGGCCAGTGCCGCCTATTGCCTGCACGGGGCCACCCGCCCCTTTCGCGAGGCAGCTGCCGCCTGGGTTGAGCGTCGTTTTGGGGTGAGGGTGGATCCCGACACGGAGGTGTTGCTCCTGATCGGTTCCCAGGAGGGCACGGCCCATCTGCCCCTGGCCGTGCTGAATCCAGGGGATCCCGCCCTAGTGCTGGATCCTTGCTATCCCTCCCACCTGGGTGGACTCCACCTCGCTTCGGCCACCCCCGTGGCTCTGCCCCTGCAGGAGGAACGGGGCTGGCGGCCGGCCTTTGAGAGCCTGCCGCAGAGCACCTGGTCGACCCTCCGGTTGATGGTGCTTGGTTTCCCCCATAACCCCACAGCCACCACCGGAGAGCAGAGCTGGCTGGAGGAAGCCGTGGCCAGGGCCATCGACCATGACGTGGTGCTGGTGCATGACAACCCCTATGTGGATCTGGCGCTGGAGGGTACGGCCCCGGCACTGCTCCGCCACAGCGACTGGCGCCGCTGCGGGCTGGAGTTCTTTTCCTTTTCCAAGAGCTGGTGCCTGGGGGGCTATCGCCTGGCCTTTGCCGTCGGGGCCGAACCCCTGATCGGGGCGTTGCGGCAGCTCAAGGGGGTGGTCGACTTCAACCAGTCCCTGGCCCTGCAGGCGGGGGCGATCGCCGCCCTGGAGCGTGCCCCCGAGTGGCCAGCCCAGCTGCGGCAGGTGTATCGCGACCGTCGGGATCGGATGATGCTCGCTCTGCAGGCGGCCGGATGGGAGGTGCCCCGCCCCTCCATGGCCCTCTACCTCTGGCTGCCCCTGCCCGAAGCTGCCCGCCAGCGGGGTCTCTCCTGCGAGGACGTGTGCGCCTCCCTGTTGGCGGCCACGGGAGTGTGCCTCACCCCCGGCTGCGGATTCGGGCCCGGAGGAGAGGGGTGGCTGCGGCTGGCTTTAGTGCATCCCACAGCCACCCTGGAGGAGGCTGCCGCAAGGATGGGGCTCTGGCTCGCGGCGTTGTGAAGACACCCCGCCGGTGGGAGTTGCGCCACCTGCCCGTGTGTGCGAGCACGGAAACAGAGCTGGAGCGCTGGCTGTCCCAACGCTCTGTTGGGGCACCCCTGCGGCTGGAGCGCCCCCGGGCCGTGCTGGCCCGTCACCAGCGGTTTGGCCACGGCCAGCATGGTCGCCTCTGGCAGTCGCCCCCTGGGGGGATCTGGCTCAGCGCCGCCCTTCCCTGGGCTTCGGAGGAGCCCAGGGCGGCCGCTCCAGGTCTTTGTGTGGCGGTGGGTCTTCTGCATCAGTTGGAATCCCTGGGCCTGGAGGTGCGGCTCAAATGGCCCAACGACCTCCTTCTCCAGGGGCGGGATGGGCAATGGCGCAAGCTGGCAGGCCTCCTCTCCGGCCTCCGTCTGCGGGGGGCGAGGGTGCGGTGGGCCCGCATTGGCCTGGGTCTGAATGGCTGCAACCCCGTCCCCAGGGGCGCCACCAATCTGGTGGGAGCCCTGGGCAGGATCCGTGCACGGCCCCGCTACCTCCTGCCACGGGTCTTCGCCGCCCTGGATTGGGCGATCGCTGCTGCGGAAGCACCGGAGCTGGTGCGGCAGGAAGCTGAGGCCCGTCTCTGGCTTCCCACGCGAGTTCTCGCCATCGATCACACCCGCTGGCAGGTGCAGGGGCTCACCCGTCAGGGGGGATTGGTCCTGCTCTCCGGGGATGGCCGGCAAAGCGTCCTGCACCGTTCCTGGCCAGAGGGGGGCCATGGTCCTTACATTGGCGCGGACTGTTTAGACGGTTTGGACGCGATTTAATCCGCTTCCGCTCCCCCTGCTTTTTTGGCCTGCACCCCTGCCATGCTCCGTCGTCTTCGCCCGTTGTTGCTGGCTGTTGCCTGTGGAGCCCCCCTGGCAGGGTCCACCCTGGTCCTGGCCCAGTCGGAGGGAGGGGGCTCCCCCGCCGTCGAGGGGGGATGGCAAGGGACCCAGACTCCCCCTCTGACCCCCCCGCCCCCGGTCTCCCCCGAGCCCTCCCCCGCCGCAGAGTTGCCCCGATCCCGGCCGGCGATGCCCACACCTGCCCCCGCCACGGCCGAAAGTCCTGAGCCCCTACGCCCGTCCCTGGAGCAGCTGCCCAAGGATCGCCCCCAGCGCTTTGACGCCTCCCTCGATGCCCTGGTTCGGGACGGGATCGTGACACCCAAGGAACGGGTGCGGGTCCGCGGCTCGTTGGTGCTGGATCCGGTGCCGGGGCTGAGGAAGCAGGCCTGCGGCAGTGGGGCCCTCTCCGCAGAGGAGTGCCGCACTGGAGTGGTGTTACGGGGGCGCAGCCGACCCGACAGCGAGACCTTCGTCGTGCCTGGGGCCTCAGCCCCGGCGCTGGCGGGTCCTGGGGGATCCAGCTTCTCCGGCCAGGGCTTTGCGCAGGAAGGCATTTCGGCTTCCCCTCTGCCTCCTATCAGCGTGCCGGTCAATGCTCTGCTCGCTGGTGTGGGCGGTCGCTTTCGGCTCACCGATGTCTTCCGTCTAACGCCCCGCCCCTCGCCAATAGGGGGCAACGGCAACCGTGGCCTGCTGTTTCCTCTGATCGGATCCGCAGTCACTACCAGCAATTTTGGCTGGAGGCTCCACCCGATCCTGGGGTCATGGATCATGCACTCCGGCCGCGACTTTGCTGCACCGGAGGGCACGCCTGTGGTGGCGGCCCTCTCCGGGCGGGTGGTCAGCAGTGGGGATGCGGGGGGCTATGGCCTGGCCATCGAGATTGAACACGAGAGCCCCATGCGGCGCACCCTTTATGGCCACCTTTCCGAGCTCTATGTGAAACCGGGCGACAGCGTTCGCCAGGGGGAGGTGATCGGCAGGGTGGGCAGCACGGGCCTGAGCACCGGGCCCCATTTGCATTTCGAACTCCGCCTGCCCCAGGACGGGGGCTGGGTAGCCACGGACCCTGGAGAGATGCTGCCTGCGGAGATGCTCTCGGCCATGCGATTGCCAGGGTTGCCCGCGGGGGCCGGCAACGCTTTCCCCGGGACCCAGTCACCCGATGCGGTGGCCCTATTGATCGGCCAATTGCTGCAAACTCTCGAGCGACCCTCGGGGAGCCCCGCAACCGGGCCGAAGCAACCCCCGTCCCCGATCCCCCAGCCTGGCCGTCAAGCCGGCTGATCCACGATCTGTCCATCGCGGAAGTGCACCACCCGATGGGCCCGTGCGCCGACGTCCTTCTCGTGGGTCACCAGCAGGATGGTGATGCCTTCCCGATTCAGATCGTCGAAGAGATTGAGCACTTCTGCGGTGGTCTGGGAATCCAGGGCTCCGGTGGGTTCGTCGGCCAGAAGGAGGGAGGGGCGATTGATGATGGCTCGGGCGATCGCCACGCGCTGCTGCTGGCCGCCTGACAGTTGATTGGGCCGATTCTCCAGCCGATGGGCCAATCCCACCCGTTCCAGGGCGGCTTCCGCCCGCAAGCGACGCTCCGCTGGCGGGACTCCGGCATAGATCATCGGCAGGATCACATTCTCCAGGGCGGTGAATTGGGGGAGGAGGTGAAACTGCTGGAAGACAAATCCCAGTTGGCTGTTGCGGATGTCGGCCAGCTCATCATCCGTGAGACCTGCCACCTCAATGCCATTAAGCCAATAGCGCCCATGGGTGGGCCGATCCAGGCAGCCCAGAATGTTCATGGCTGTGCTCTTACCGGATCCGGAGGTGCCCATCACCGCGAGATAGTCGCCCTGGTTCACGGTGAGGCACACATCTCGGAGGGCATTCACCTGCGCATCCCCTTCGCCGTAGATCTTGTCCACATGCTCCAGCAAGGCCAGGGTGGGGTCCTTCAAGGGATCCATGGTGCCTGGCCTGAGGGAATCAGCCGAGCGCACCGGTATTGGCAGTGGCCAGGGCAGCCTGGAGAATCGGAGTGCCAGCAACTGTGGAGCTGGCCCACTCAAAGAGGGGACTGGAGAGGATGCCGCCGATGGCTGTGACGACCACACAGGTCACCAAGGCGGCACGGAGAGGTTGCATCCCAGCGAGATTCCACTGAATGGGTGGGTAAGCCTTCACCACATCGGAGGCTTCGTGGGGTTCCTTAACTACCATCATCTTGATGACGGAGATGTAGTAGTAGATCGAGATCACGGAGGTCACAAGACCCACGATCACCAGCAGATACTGATGGTCTGCCCAGCCGGCGAAAAAGAGATAGATCTTGCCGAAGAAGCCCAGCATGGGAGGAATTCCTCCCAGGGACAGCAAACACAGGCTCAGCCCCAGAGTGATGAGGGGATCCTTCTGATACAAACCCGCATAATCCGAGATACGATCACTGCCCGTGCGAAGGGAGAAGAGAATGATGCAGGCAAATGCGCCCAAATTCATAAACAGATAGGCCGCCATATAGAGCACCATCGAGGCAAAGCCTTCCTCGGTGCCACACACCAGACCGATCATCACAAATCCAGCCTGGCCGATGGAGCTGTAGGCCAACATCCGCTTCATGGAGGTTTGAGCCAGGGCCACCACATTGCCCAGCACCATGCTCAGGACTGCCAGGACCGTGAACAGGAACTTCCACTGGGCATCAAAGCTGTCAAAACAACCCACAAGGATCCGTAGGGCTAAGGCGAAACCGGCGGCCTTGGAACCCACGGAAAGGAAAGCCACCACCGGCGTTGGGGAGCCCTCGTAGACATCGGGTGTCCACTGGTGGAAGGGAACGGCGGCGATTTTGAAGGCCACGGTGGAGAGCACGAACACCAGGGAGAGGGCAGCGATCGGAGCGCTGCTCCCAGCCAGGGCCACACCGATGGCCTCCAGCCCCGTGTTGCCCCCACTGAGGCCATACAGCAGGGAGGAGCCGTAAAGAAACACTGCAGCCGCTGCGGAGCCCACCAGCAGGTATTTGAGAGCCGCTTCTGAGCTGCGGGCATCCCGCTTCATGTAGCCCGAGAGCAGGTAGCTCGCTACGGAAAGAGTTTCAAGGGAGATGAAGATGCTCACCAGATCGGTGGCACCACACAGGAACATCCCGCCCAGGGTGGCAGCGAGCAGGATCGCCGCATATTCCCCGAGCGGCGTGCCGCTTTGCTCCACATACCTCCAGCTGAGCAGCAGGGAGATCAAGGTGGAGCCCGCCACCACGGCCCGGAAGGCGATGGCCAGGTTGTCCGCGAGGAAGGCGCCGAGGAAGGAGGGCTCCAACGACCCATTCCATTGGAGCGCGAGCAGTCCCAGGGCGGTTCCCAGTCCCAGGTAGCAGAGGGGCGGTACCCAGCGACTGGCGGTTTTCTCACCGGCAAGATCCACCAGCAGACAGGCCACAAGGGCAATCAACACGGCGGATTCCGGGGCAATCGCTGCCGCGTTCAACTGCAAACCGATGTCGGCAACCACAGCGAGGGATCAAGCGTTGAAGCGGACTGTAGCGGCGCTGGCGACGGGTTTAGGCGCCTGGCGCCGGCTGCTGTTTCGCGAAACGTTGCCCCGAAGGGCGCCCCGATGCGATATAGAGGGACAACCGGTCAGATCCATCTCCTGTGGCGCACACCCTGGTGATCGTCGAGAGCCCCACCAAGGCCCGCACCATCCGGAACTTCTTGCCCAAGGACTTCCGGGTTGAGGCCTCCATGGGCCACGTGCGCGATCTCCCCAACAACGCCAGCGAAATTCCGGCAACCCACAAGGCGGAAAAGTGGGCCAATCTCGGCGTCGACACGGCCCACAACTTTGAGCCCCTTTACGTGGTGCCGAAGGATAAGAAGAAGGTGGTGAAGGAACTCAAGGACGCTCTCAAGGGTGCTGAGCAGCTCTTGCTGGCCACGGATGAGGATCGGGAAGGGGAGAGCATCAGTTGGCATTTGCAGCAGCTCCTCGATCCCAAGGTGCCCGTCCGGCGGATGGTGTTTCACGAGATCACCAAACCGGCTATTCAGAAAGCGCTGGAAACGCCCCGGTCCATCGACATGGAGTTGGTTCACGCCCAGGAAACCCGGCGCATCCTGGACCGTTTGGTGGGCTACACCCTCTCGCCCTTGTTGTGGAAGAAGGTGGCCTGGGGGTTGTCCGCCGGTCGGGTGCAATCCGTTGCCGTGCGGCTGCTGGTGTTGCGGGAGCAGGCGCGCCGAGCGTTTCGCAGCGGCAGCTACTGGGATCTCAAGGCCTCCCTGGACAGCCAGTCGGTGGCCTTTGAGGCCAAGCTCACCCATGTGGGCAAGGACCGGGTGGCCGGTGGCAGTGATTTTGATGAGGCCACCGGTGCCCTCAAGAGCGGCAGCAAGGTCAAGCTCCTGAGCGAAAAGGAGGCCCGCTCCCTTCAGGAGCGAGTGCAGCAGTCCCCTTGGACGGTGAAGGCGGTGGAGGAAAAGCCCACCGTGCGCAAACCGGTGCCCCCGTTCACCACCAGCACCCTGCAGCAGGAGGCCAACCGGAAACTGCGTCTCTCCGCAAGGGACACGATGCGTACGGCCCAGGCGCTCTATGAGCGGGGCTTCATCACCTACATGCGGACCGATTCGGTCCATCTCTCCGATCAGGCGGTGCAGGCCGCCCGCAGCTGTGTGGCCAGCAAATACGGCAAGGACTATCTCTCCCCCGCCCCCCGCCAGTTCCAGACCAAGGCCCGCAATGCCCAGGAGGCCCACGAGGCGATCCGTCCCGCCGGCGAAGCCTTCCGCACCCCCTCGGAGACTGGACTGGATGGCCGGGAGCTGGCCCTCTATGAGCTGATCTGGAAACGCACCGTGGCCTGCCAGATGGCCGACGCCCGGCTCACCATGCTGGCCGTGGATCTGGAGGCGGCGGAAGCCACTTTCCGCTCGAGCGGCAAGCGCATTGATTTTCCCGGCTTCTTCCGGGCCTATGTGGAGGGCAGCGACGACCCCGATGCGGCACTGGAGGGCCAGGAGGTGCTGCTCCCGGCCCTTGTGGTGGGGCAAACCCCCAGCTGCAAAGGGGTGGAGGCCCTAGGCCACCAAACCCAGCCGCCCGCTCGCTACAGCGAAGCGGCCCTGGTCAAGACCCTGGAAAAGGAGGGCATCGGCCGGCCGTCCACTTACGCCAGCATCATTGGCACGATCCAGGACCGCGGTTACGCCACCCTTCAGAACAATGCCCTGATTCCCAGTTTTACGGCCTTTGCGGTCACGGCCCTGCTGGAGCAACACTTCCCGGAATTGGTGGACCCGGGATTCACCGCCCGTATGGAGAGCAGCCTGGATGACATCTCCGCCGGCAAGACACCCTGGCTTCCCTACCTGGAGAAGTTCTACAAGGGGGAAGAAGGGCTCGAGGCCCAGGTGCAACGCCGGGAGGGCGACATTGACCCCACCTCCTCCCGCACCATTGCCCTGGAGGGCTTGCCCTGTGTGGTGCGAATCGGCCGCTTTGGTGCCTACCTGGAAAGCAAACGGGAAGCGGAGGATGGCACCGAAGAGCTCTGCAAGGCCACCCTCCCTCAGGAGATCACCCCTGCCGATCTCGACGCCCAGAAGGCGGAGCTGCTGCTGAAGCAGAAAACGGAGGGCCCGGAATCCCTGGGGGAAGATCCGGAAACCGGCCACCAGGTGTATCTCCTCTTCGGCCAGTACGGGCCCTACCTCCAGCTGGGCCAGGTCAGCGAGGACACCCCCAAACCCAAGCGGGCCTCCTTGCCTAAGGGGGCCAAGCCTGAAGACCTCAGCCTCGAGGATGCCCTCGGCCTCCTTCGGCTGCCGAGGCATCTGGGGGAACATCCGGAGGGGGGAAAGATTCAGGCGGGTCTCGGTCGATTCGGACCCTATGTGGTGCACGACAAGGGGAAGGGGGAGAAGGATTACCGCTCTTTGAAGACGGAAGATGATGTGCTCGCCATCGGCTTGAGCCGTGCCCTGGAGCTCCTGGCCCAGCCCAAGCGGGGGAGGGGAGGACGCACGGCCTTGAAGGATCTGGGAACCCCGGAGGGGAGCAGCGAGGCGATCCAACTGTTTGACGGGCCCTATGGCCTGTATGTGAAGCAGGGCAAGGTGAATGCTTCCCTGCCGGAGGGCACCACGGCCGAGAGCCTGACCCTCGAGCAGGCGATCGAACTTCTGGCGGCGAAAGCGAGCACGGGCAAAGGCAAAGCCAGCGGCCGGGGACGCACGGCTGCCCGGGCTGCTGCAGCTCCCAAGACCACCCGGGCCAAGGCTCCGGCGGCGGCCAAGACGCCTCGTGCCAGTTCGGCTGGAACCGCCAGGAAGGCGCCCGCCACCACCAAGAGCGGGCGCCTGCGGGCCAGCCCCGTGCGGGTGATCCGCCCGGCAGGAAACGGATGAGGATCCGCTGTTCGTTCGTGCGGGGGAGTGGGGTCCAGCCGTTGTTGTCCATCGCCTGGTCTCTTCCCCTGCTCAGCACGCTCTCCGGCTGTGCGGGCACCCCCTGGGGTGACACCCTCTCCGGCAGTTTTCCCACGCCACCGGTGCAGGCCACGACGGAGCAAGAGGTCCCTCAGGCCGCGAAACGCCAGGAATCCGATGCCCCGTCGGGCTCCCCTTCCCCGGGGGGCGCGGCCCAGACGGGCAGTGCCGCTCTCGCCCCCCAGCGTCCCCCCTCCTCTTCCTCCCCACCCGCACCGGGTGCCAATCCCAGGCAGCCCGAGGCTCCCAAGACAGCTGCTCCCAAGACAGCGGCTCCCAAAGCCAAGCCCCCATCCCTGGCCACGGCAGTTTCCCCCTACCGGGTCACCATCCGGCTGCCCCAGGCCGATCCTTCGGCTCCGGCGGAGGGGGTCACCGAGGCCCTGCGAATGGCCGGGATCCCTTTTGAGGTGGAAACGATCGAGCGGGTGAATGGTGCTGCCGCCCAGCCTGCGGAAGCCCCGCCGCCAGGTTCCGCCCCCTCCGTCCGTCCAGCCCCTCCTCCCCGTTGATCATGGAAACCCCTCCCCGCCCAGGGCTGGCTCGGAGCCGGCGGGACATCAGCCCGCGGCAGGCCAGGCAACTCATGGACACCGCCTATCTGGCCGCGGCAACGGCCCTGCTCTGGGCTGCGTTGTACTACTTGCCGGTAGGCAGTCCCCTGTTTCGTCTGGCCCTTCCCCTGCCCCTCACCCTGCTCCAGCTCCGCCATGGGTGGCGTTGCGCCCTGGAGGGGGTGGCGGTGACGAGTCTGCTGCTGGTGGCCCTGATGGGCCCGATCCGGGGCCCCCTCGTGCTCTTTCCCTATGGACTGCTGGCCCTGTGGTTGGGCTGGGGCTGGCGCCATCGCCTGAGTTGGTGGATCACCTTGCCTGTGGGGGCCCTGATTGGGGCCTTGGGTTTTCTCGTGCGCCTTGTTGTGCTCTCCGTTCTGATCGGAGAAAATCTCTGGGTGCTGATCACCACGGCAGCGTCCCAGCTGCTGGATCGGGTCACGGATGCCCTGGGGCTGGGTGCCGGCCTGGACCTTGCCCAGGTTCAGGGGGCGGCCCTCGGACTGGTGTTGGTGCAGAACCTGCTGGTGGTGTTCTGTCTCCATGCCGTGGCCTATTGGATCTTTCCCCGCCTGCAGGCGCCGATCAGTGAGCCTCCCCCCCTGTTGCAGGCGCTGGTGAGCCTGGACCCCCTTTGACCCGGCCTAGGCTGCTCAGTGGCTCTTCCGAGATGGCGGACCGTTGGCTGGGACGCTGGCGGGCTGGGGGGCCTCCTCCCCAGGTGCTCCTGCTCTTGGCGGCTACCGAAACCGCCTCCGTGCCCGGAATCTCCGCCGCAGGAGCCACTCCGGAGTCGCGTCGCGTCACGGCCGCGGCGGATGCGGAATTGCTGGTGCGGGGCCCCCGGGGGCTCCGGCCCCACGCCCTGCCACCTCTCCCCGCTGGGGTCTCCCCTGCCCTGATCAGCCATGTGGTGTTGGAAGCCCTGGCCCTCCGTCCCCTGGTGGTGGATCTGGGCTGTGCCCTGGCGCCGGCCATCCCCCACCTGCGCCTGCCGGCGCCGGCAGGTGTGGGACCTGCCCGGTGCCTGAGCACGGGAAAAGCGATGTCCCTGGCCCGGGTGGATGCGCTTCTGGAGCAGGGGAAACGCTGGGGGAGAGGCCTGGCGAACCGGGCGCCCCACGCCCCCCTGCTGTTGGCGGAGTGCGTTCCCGGGGGAACCACCACGGCCCAGGCCGTGCTGTGTGCCCTGGGCGTGGAGGCCCAGGGTCTCGTCAGCGGCAGCCTGCGGCACCCTGCCCATGGGTTGAAGGGGGCTCTGGTGGCGCAGGGGGCCCAGAGGGCTGGGCTGGGATTAGGGGGAGACGGCAGGAACGATCCCCTGGCCGTTGCTGCGGCCCTGGGAGATCCCATGCAGCCCCTGGCGGCCGCGCTGCTTCTGGAGGCCGCCCTCGCCGATGTGCCCGTGATGCTGGCCGGAGGCAGTCAGATGGCGGCCGTACTGGCGCTGGCGCTGGCCCTGGCCTCCCCCCGCCAGCGGCCCCAGCTGATGGCGGCAACGGCCCTGGCTACCACCCGTTGGGTGGCGGAGGAACCCAGCAGCGATCTGGTGCACTTGCTGCACCAGCTGGCACAGCGGTGGGATGTGGAGCCCCTGGCCTTTGCCAGTTCCCTGCGGTTTCCCCCCTCCTGCCATCCGGCCTTGGCCGACTACGAGGAGGGGTTTGTCAAGGAAGGTGTGGGGGCTGGGGGGCTGGCCGTGCTCTGGGAAATGGGCGGTCGGGCTTCCGAGGATTTGGCCATCACCTGCAGTGCGGCCTGCCACCAACTGATTCCGGCGCCTCCAGCTCCGTCCGGCCAGGGTCTACGGTCCACCCATGGCTGACGGGCAACTGACGCGGCGATCCCTGCTGGGGATGGGGGTGTTCGGATCCCTTGCCTTGCTGGAGGCTGGGTTGCTGGGGTGCGCTCGGCGTGGGCCGAGGCTGGCAGCGCGTCGGGGAGATCTGCCCGAGCGGTGGGTGAGGCAGCTGCCGAGGGAGTGGGGGGTGCGCTGGTTGGAGAGTCCTGCCCTGGTAGGGGAGGCGAGCCAAGCTCCCCTGGCGGAACGTCCTGCCCTGGTGCAACTCGGGGATGGCTGGGCCAGCGATCTGCCTAAGGACACCTGGGCCCCCTTTGGCCATGGCCCCCTCCTGAGCCGCCTCGATCCCAGGGCCGCTTCGCCCAGCCGTCTCTTTGGCGCGGGGGCAGCGGTACCCGTGGCCTTTCCCTGGAGCTGCAACCCCTGGGTTCTGGTGCTGCGAGACCGACCGGATCTGGCGAAGCAGGCCCCTCGCGGTTGGGATCTTCTGCTTGATCCCAGCCTGGCGGGCAAGGTGGTGCTCCCCTCCAGCCCACGGGTGGTGATGGCCTTGGTGCAGGGCGATCCGCAACGGTTGTGCCGGCTGCGGCGACAGGCCCTGGCCCAGGACGATCGCCATGGCCTCCAACTTCTGCTTAGTGGCCCAGCGCAGGCGGCCGTGCTCCCCAGGCAGCAGGTTGTGCCCCTGCTTCGCCGCGACCCCCGGCTTGCGGTGGTGTTGCCGGAGCAGGGTGCACCCCAGACCTGGTCCATGCTGCTGCGGCCGGACGGAGGGGAGGCCAGCCCCCCTGCCGAGTGGTTGGAGGCGATCCTGCAACCGCCCCTGCTCCCCCGGATTCTGGCTGCCGGGTGGGTGCCGCCCCTCCCCACCCCAGTGCTGGCCACGGCCCTGAAGGGCTTTCCCCCCGCCGTGGCCCAGCTGCTGCTCCCCCCAGCAGCTGTCCTCGCGCGCTGCCAGGATCTCCCCCCCCTGAATCCCCAGGAGCGGAACAGGCTTCAGGAGCTCTGGGACAGTACCCAGCCCTGCCGAGGGGCCTAGCCCCAGAGCCGCCGGCGAGGAGGTGCCGCCAGCCGCCGGTGCCCATCCGCCAGCAGCGCCGGGATGGGCAAGTGATGGGGACAACGGGGCAGGCAGGCGCCACAGCTCTCGCAGGCCCGGGCATCCACCTGCTCCCACCAATGGCCGGCCTGTCCGATGAGGCTGTAGCGCTCCTTGGCAAAGGCCTCCATGCCATGGCCGATGGCCAGCTGCCGCAGCCGCAGCAGGGAGGGAATGGGCACCTCCTGGGGGCAGGGGAGGCAGGCCTGGCATTGGCCGCACCACTCCGCCCCTAGGCGCTCCTTGCCCCTGGCCCGCAGGTGTTCGAGGGCCCGTTGTTCCTCCTGGTTGAGGGGATCTTGGGCGCAGGCCAGGGAGGCGGCCAGTTCGAGGTCTGCTGGAACAGCAGCCCCCACAGTGAGGGTGCTGATGCCCTGGGCTAGAAGAAACCGATAGGCCAACGGAAGCGGGGCCCAGGGGGCACAGTCCTCGAGGAGCAGGGGAGGGGGATCCTGAAGTCGCCCCCCCTTGTCCGCAGGGGAAATGGCCATCACCCCCAGCCCCGCCTCCAGGGCCCGATGGGCCAGGGGCAGCCGGGCGGGATCAAAAAAATGGAGATGCAGGCTGCAGAACTGGAACCGGCCGCTCTCCAGCGCTCTGGCAATGAGGCTGTTCGAGCCGTGGCTGCTGAAGCCCACCTGCTCCACGAGGCCTTCCCCCAGGGCACGGGCCCAGAGGTCGGCTCCTGGGCCATCCAAGGCCCAATGCAGGTGCTCTTCGGTGTTCAGTCCATGGAGGGCCAGGTTGTCCAACCTGTCGACGCCCAGCCGCTGAAGACTTCCCTGGAGTTGGCACCAGGCCTCAGCCACGTCGAAGGTGGGCAGGAGCTTGCTGGTGATGACCAGATCGGCCCGCTGCTCCGGTTGGTCTCGGGCGAGGGCGGCCAGGGCGGCTCCGAGATAGGTTTCCGCCGGCCCATAGGACGGAGCCGTCTCCAGGTGATTGATGCCGATGGCCACGGCCCTGGACACCACGGCCCCCATGGCCGCAGGGCTGTCCAGGGCCCGCATGGTGCCGAGGGTGAACAGGGAAACGGGCCGCCCTGTCCCGAAGGGGCGCCGGATGGCTGGGGAAGGGTCTGCGCCCAGCCCGTCAGGAGGGGGAGTCGCCATCATCCGCTTCGCCCGATCCCTCCTCTGAACCCTCCCCTTGCGTGGGTTCCTCCTCGCCCTGCTGGGAGCTTTCGGGGGCGGCTTTGTGCAGATGGCGGATCAATTCCGCCGGGCTGGTGCGATCGAGAAAGCGGCGGAAATCCTCCTGATCTTCCGCATCGGCCTCCGCATCCACCGGGATCGAGGCATCCGCAACCACCTCTTCCAGCATCCAGATGCTGCTGTCGGTTCGCAGGGCCAGGGCAATGGCATCGCTGGGCCGGGCATCCAGTTCCGTGCTTTCGCCCGCCCCGTTGATCAGTTTGAGAACGGCCCGGAAGGTGTTGTCCTCAATCGCATGAACCACGACCCGCTCCAGCCGCAGGCCGGCCAGGGTGAGGATCTGGGCCATCAGATCGTGGCTGAGGGGCCGGGGGGGCTGTTCCCGGTTGATCCCAGCCAGGATGTTCTGGGCCTGGGCCTGATCAATCCAGATGGGCACCTGACGGCGGCCCGAAGGATCTCGGAGAAGGACAATCGGGCTGCGGCTTGCTGCATCAAGGGCAATACCGGCGACCTGCATTTCCACCATGGTGTGTGTGCTCCTGGGTGTGTCTGCTGTGCAACAGCCCTGGCCGTTGTTTGATTATGACGAGCAAGCAGCCCCCTATCGCCGAAGGCATGTTCACCGGATTGGTTCAGGCCATCGGCCGTCTGGAGCCCTGTTCCCAGGGGGTGTGGGTGCGGGGGGCCCTGGGAGGGTTGGGCTCGATGTCCCTTGGTGACAGCATCGCTGTTGATGGCGTCTGCCTCACGGTGGCGGAACTGGATGGTTCGGGCGAGGGATTCCGGGCGGATGCCAGCGAGGAGACCCTCTCCCGCACCACCCTCGGGAGGCGGGCCCAGGCTCGGGCATCGGTGAATGTGGAGCCCGCGCTGCGCCTCTCTGATCGTCTTGGCGGCCACCTGGTCAGTGGCCATGTCGATGGACTGGGAACTGTGGTGGGTATCGAGCCCTTGCCGGCCTCCTGGCGCCTGTCCGTGGCCTGGCAAGATCCCAGCTTCGGGCGCTATATCTGCGAAAAGGCCAGCATCACGGTGGATGGCATCAGTCTCACGGTGGCGGGGTGTGAGGACCGTGGTGAGCGCTTCTGGTTGGCGGTGATCCCCCACACCTGGGACCACACCACTCTGAAGCACCGCCGTGTAGGGGATGCGGTCAACCTGGAAGCGGATCTGG
>JBEIGX010000022.1:0-17724 GCA_040381675.1 Aphanothece sp. | reverse complement strand
GGCCCTCTTCCCCACCAAGGACCCTGCCCAGCAGGTGCTGGTTCTGGACGTGGGCGCCAACACCGACTGCAAACCCGCCTGGCTCCATCAGTTCGCCCTGCTGGGCTCGATCTACAGCCGGGATGTGATGCAGGTGGCCAGACCCCGAGTTGGGTTGCTGAACATCGGCGAGGAGGAATGCAAGGGCAACGACCTGGCCCTGAAAACCCACCCCCTGCTGGTGGCCGATTCCCGGCTGCGTTTTGCCGGCAACTGCGAGGGACGGGATGTGCTCTCCGGCGCGTTCGATGTGGTGGTCTGTGACGGATTTACCGGCAACGTGCTGTTGAAGTTTCTCGAATCCGTGGGCAGCGTGCTGCTGGACGTCTTGCGGGCAGAGCTGCCCCGTGGCCGCCGAGGGAAGGTGGGCTCGGCCTTTCTGAGGAGCAATCTGGTGCGCATCAAGAAGCGCCTCGACCATGCCGAGCATGGAGGGGCCCTTCTGCTGGGGGTCGACGGCGTGTGCGTGATCGGCCATGGCAGCAGCAAAGCCCTCTCGGTGGTCAGTGCCCTCCGCTTGGCCCATTCCGCCGCGAGCCATCACGTCATGGATGACCTCCATGCCCTCGGTGCGGAGGCGGCTGCAGCCACCTGTGATTGACTGATCCGAACCGAGCCCCACCGGTGACGGAGCCCACTGTCAGCCATCGCAGCTCCTGCGACCTTCAGGGGATGGCCATCGTCGGCTCAGGACGGGCCCTCCCCGCCCGATCAGTGAGCAACGAAGCGTTGCAAGCCTTGGTGGACACCTCCGACGAATGGATTCGCAGCCGCACGGGAATCGGCGCGCGCCGGCTGGCGGGACCAGGGGAGACCGTCACCACGATGGCCACCGAAGCCGCCCAGGGAGCCATGCGCCATGCCGGCTGGAAACCCGAAGAGATTGATCTGATCCTCCTGGCCACCTCCAGCCCGGATGATCTGTTTGGAACGGCTCCCCGTGTGCAGGCCGCCCTGGGGGCCCACCAGGCCGTGGCCTTTGACCTCACCGCCGCCTGCAGTGGATTCCTCTTCGCCCTGGTCACAGCGGCCCAGTACATCCGCACGGGTGGGGTCTGCCGTGCCCTGGTCATCGGAGCCGACCAGCTCAGTCGCTGGGTGGACTGGAGCGATCGGCGCACCTGCGTGCTTTTCGGAGATGGGGCGGGAGCCATCGCCGTGGAAGCCTGTGCCAAGGAGCACGACGACCTTCTGGCCTATCGACTTCGCTCCGATGGCACCCGCAACGCGTGCCTCACCTTGGCTCAGCACGAACAATTCCGCGATTTGCTGGGCGGCCTCTCCACCCAAGTAGGGGGATTCCAGCCCCTCTTCATGAACGGTCAGGAGGTCTACAAGTTCGCCGTGCGCGAGGTGCCCCTGGTGCTGGCGAGCGTTCTGGAGGCGGCTGGCCTGGGGGCCGACCAGATGGACTGGCTTCTGCTGCACCAGGCCAATCAGCGCATTCTCGACGCCGTAGCCGAACGCTTTTCCGTGCCTGCGGAACGGGTCCTCAGCAACCTGGAGTCGTACGGCAACACCTCAGCCGCCACCATCCCCCTGATGTTGGATGAGGCGGTTCGGGAGGGACAGGTCCAGCCGGGCCATCTGCTTGCCACCAGCGGGTTCGGAGCAGGCCTGAGCTGGGGAGCGGCGGTGGTGCGCTGGAGCGGGCCAACGGTCTCCACGTAATCTCCAAACCCAACAGCGCATCTCGCTCATGGCAGTGGCCTGGGTGTTTCCGGGGCAAGGATCACAGAAGTCCGGCATGGCTGATGCCGTGCTCTCCCTCCCCGGAGCTTCGGAACGGTTCGCCCTCGCCTCCGAGCGACTCGGGCGCGATCTCCTGGCCATCTGCTCGTCTAGCGAGTCGGGGGAAGGCCTGCAGAACCTCCACGACACCCGCAACACCCAGCCCGCTCTCTTTGTGGTGGAAAGCCTGCTGGTCGATGCCCTGCAGGCCCAGGGTCGCCGACCGGATCTGGTGGCCGGCCACAGCCTGGGGGAACTGGTGGCCCTCTATGCGGCAGGCGTGTTTGACGCGGACACGGGACTGGCCCTGATGCAGTGCCGCAGCGAGCTGATGGCGGCGGCCGGGGGCGGGGCGATGACCGCCGTCATCGGATTTGACCCCCAGCAGCTGCAGGAGCTGGTGGCAGCCACCGAAGGGGTGGTGGTGGCCAACGACAACAGTGAGGCCCAAGTGGTGCTCTCGGGCACACCGGAAGCCGTGGCCGCCGTGAGCGGAGCCCTCCGCTGCAAGCGGGCCATCCCCCTGGCGGTCTCCGGGGCCTTCCACTCCCCGTTCATGGCCGAGGCGGCAACCCGCTTCGCCGAGGAGCTGGAGCGCGTTCCTTTCCACCAGGCCACGGTGCCCGTGCTGAGCAACAGCGATCCCACTCCCGAGCGCGACCCGGATGTGCTCAAGAGCCGGCTGAAGCGGCAGATGACCCATGGGGTGCGCTGGCGGGAAACCATGGGACGCCTGGAGCAAGAAGGCATCCTCACCGCCGTGGAGATCGGTCCAGGGAACGTGCTCAGCGGTCTGATCAAACGCAGCTGCCCGGGTGTGCAGACCGCCCTGGTGGGGAGCGCCGCTGATCTGAAGCTGTGAAACATCCTCTGGCACATGCCGCTGAACCCACCCTCCCCTACCAGCTGATGCGGTGGCTGCTGGTGTTGCCGATCTTTCGACTGCTGCTGCGGGGTCGCACCGAGGGCAGGGCCAACGTGCCGTCCCAGGGAGGGCTCGTGGTCGTCGCCAACCATGGCTCCCATCTCGATCCCCCGCTCCTGAGTGCGGCCGTGGGCCGACCGGTGGCGTTCATGGCCAAGGAGGAATTGTTCCGCGTGCCCCTGCTTGGACCCCTGATCCGGGCTTGTGGGGCTTACCCCGTGGTCCGAGGAGGAGGGGATCGGGAGGCCCTGCGCACCGCCTGCCGCAAGCTGGAGGAGGGCTGGGCCACGGGGGTGTTTCTGGATGGCACCCGCCGAGCCGACGGGAGGGTCTCCAGGCCCCTGCCGGGGGCCGCGCTCCTGGCGGCCCGCACGGGGCGTCCCCTGCTCCCTGTGGCGGTCATCAACAGCCATCGGGCCCTGGGCCCGGGGGGCACATTCAAACTCGTGCCCGTCCATGTGCGCATCGGCACGCCCATCCCTCCTCCGGCGTCCACTCGGCGGGCCGATCTGGATGCGGTCACGGAGGCCTGCCAAGGGCAGATCAACCGGATGCTGGATCAGGGGCTGATCACCACTCCCCAAATCGCCGCAACCACTCCGCCAGCTCTGTTGTCCCCCAGATCCTCAGATCCCGGCCACTGATCACCCAGACAGCGGCCCGGAGTCCATCCCCCCAGATTTTTTTCTGCGTTTCCTTCACGCACGCCCTGCCGCAGGGCACCGACACGGGCGTGAGGTGAATGCCCCTGCTGCCCGCCACGATCCTGCCCACCAGCAGAGCCCGGTCCATGTGGTCGCTGCTGGTGACCAGGAGGGCATGGCGAATGTGGGCCTGGCGCAGGTCATCCACCAGGGAGGTGAAATTGGTGAGGGTGTCCCGGGCCCGGTAGTCGAGCGTCACCTGGTCGGCGGGCAGGCCCTCCCGCTCCCGAAAGAGCCAGGTGGCGTATTCCGGGTTCGAACCACCGCTCACCACTACAGGAAGGCGGTCAGCGCGCGCGAGTTGAGCGGCCACCTGTTCCCGGGCAGCATCCCCCCCCAGCACGAGGATCATCTGGGGCGGCGGCGGCATGGGCCACCACCATCCCCGGGAGAGCCACACCAGCGACAGCCCAGCCAAACCCACTCCCACCAGGGGCCCGCCGGGGAAGCGGCGCCGGGTCTTCCTCCGATGGGCTGGCCTCACAGCAACGCCACCGGGCTGGTGGGGTAGAGCGGCACCACGGCAGCCCAGGGGGCTGCCCTGCCAAGCCGAGCCACCTCCTGACTGATGGCGAGCAATTCCCCGGCATCGGCGGGGATGTGGGGCTGGGCAGGATGACGGGCGTGGCTCCCAAGCACCTGAAGCAGATCCCCCTCCTGGCGATACAGACGAGGAGAATTCAGCTCGGCAACCCCCCCAGGACTGCTGGCATCCAGGCGGTACAGACCCGCCACCAGCCCATGGCGGGGGAGCTCCTGCCACAGGATCACGGGTTCGGGGTCGGGGTTCTCGGCCAGCAGGCGCCGGGCCATGAGGTGAAAACTGCTGATCCCATCGAGAGGCAACGCCAACTGTTGGCAGAGGGTGCGGGCCATCGCCACGGTGAGGCGGGTTCCCGTGAATCCCCCTGGCCCGGTGGCCACGGCCAGCCGAGCCAGATGGGGCCACTCCCGAGCCGGGAGCAAGGTTTCTACACAGGGCAGCAGATCATTGGACAAGCCCTTCCCCAGGGGAAAGGCTTCCATCACCGGGGGGACCTGCGGTTGGCCCAGGGGCTGCAAGGCCACGCCAAGGCAGTCGCTCGAGCTGTGGAGCGCCAGCAGCCAGCCACCAGGCCCGGGATCCACCATTTCCCTCATGCCGGGATGGCCTCATCGGGCCGCAGGCGCTTCCAGTGGCCAGGATCGGCGGAGAAACTCTCACAGGCCCGCACATCCCACTCCATGCCGACAGCTCCCCCGGGGAGCTCACGAATCTGAATGTGAACGTCGGGCCGCACTGGACGGAAGGATGGCTGGGAATTGAGATGGGGAACGCCATGCTGGCGCTCGACCGCGTGGTAGGCCTGGCAACGATCCACCCAGTGGCAATCCACGCAGATACACATGCCGCCTGATCCAACGGGCCCCGTCATTTTGGCGTGTGACTCCACGCCCCACCAGGCGCTGTGGGCGGTTCTAGCTCCCAGGACATGGCCGTTGCCCGTCCACCTCCTGCCCCCGGGCAGCGCGTTGGTCGGGGGTGCGGTGCGGGATGGGCTGATCGGGCGCCTGGGCGAACGGCCGGATCTGGATCTGGTGGTTCCGACCGATGGGCTGGCCCTGGCCCATCAGTTCGCCAGGGAATGGGGAGGGACGGCCGTGGATCTGGATCGGGAACGGTCCATCGGCCGGCTGGTGCTGAAGGGATGGACACTGGACTTTGCCAAACAGGAGGGAGACTCCCTCCCGGCGGACCTGAGCCGGCGGGATTACACCGTCAATGCAATCGCCCTGCGTCTTCCCATCGGCCAGGAGACGTTGGCCCTGATCGATCCCCTGCAGGGACTGGAGGATCTCAAACAGCACAAGATGCGGGCCGTTTGCGAGGAAAATCTGCTGAACGATCCCCTGCGGCTGCTCAGGGGTCTGCGGCTGGCCACCGAGCTGGACTTCACCATCACCGACCAGACCTGGGCCTGGATCCTGTGCCACCGGCGCAGCCTGGCCTCAGTGGCCGGGGAGCGCGTACTGGCAGAGCTGCAACGCCTGGTGGGCTGTGTGGAGGGGGCCAGGGGGATCGAGCTGCTCCTGCAAAGCGGCCTGCTCGAGACTTGGAACCCCCGATCGGAGGGGGCCCCGCCTTCCCCATCCCTGGCCCATCTCTCTCCTGCGGCAGCAAGGGTGCGAGGGTTCACGGAGGAAGAGATCGCCCTGGCCCTGCCCTTGGCCAGGCTGGCGGCCCTGCTGGATGAGGCCAGCCTGGAGGCCTTGCATGCCAGTCAGAAGCTGCGGCGACGCTGCCGGCACCTGCGGCGCTGGCGGCAACGGCTGGCGGCTGGGGAGCAGGGCGGGCAACAGGGCTTCGGAGCCCTTCCGGAGGCCGAACAGCTGGAGTTGCACCGGCAGATGGGGGAGGACCTGCCCGCCCTGCTCCTGGAGCTGGTGCCCCCAGTGGCCAAAGCCTCGCTCCAGCGGTGGCGCGATCCAGGGGATCCCCTGTTCCACCCCCAGTCGCCCCTCGACGGGCGCCAACTTCAAGATGCGCTGCAGCTGTCAGCGGGGCCGCGCCTGGGGCAGCTTCTCAACCACCTCGCCGCCGAGCGGGCTTTCGGCCGTCTCCCGAGAGAGGCCTCTGATCAGCAGACCCTGACGACGGCCCGGGCCTGGCTGAAGACCCAAGGCGCCCCTCGCCATGATTAACTTCATGATGCAACGGCGTCCTCCATCGCCTGGCGCAGTTTTTCTCTTCTGCCACACCCTTCCATGAGCGTTCGTCTTTATGTCGGCAATCTGCCGACCGTTTTTGATGTCAAGGAGCTTGAGGCTCTGCTCAGTGGTGTGGGGGAAGGCATCCGGTTCAAGGCGGTCAACGACCGCGACACGGGGGCCTGCCGGGGCTTTGGGTTCGCCAATGTGGACGACCCCAACCTGGCGGAAGCCCTGATTGCCCAACTTAATGGGCGCGACTTCGGAGGCCAGGCGCTTCGCATCGAGGTGTCCGAGCGCCGCGACAGCCGCAGCGCCTCCCAGCCCCGGGAAGACCGTCGGGCAGGCGGAAGCCCCAGCCCCGTCCGCAAGGCAGCTGACAAGGTGGTGCACGCCGACCAGGTGGAGACCAACGCTCCCGATCCCCGCTGGGCCGGGGAACTGGCCAAGCTGAAGAACCTGTTGGCCAACCAGACGGTTGGGGTCTAGACCGAACCTGATGGCCCCTTCCAGCCCCCTCCTTTGGGATTGGCGGGGCCATCGCATCGGGTGGGTTCGGGAGGGCTCCTCTGCAGCCCCTTGTGCGGTGGTTCTGATCCATGGTTTCGGCGCCAACGGGCGCCATTGGCGTCACAACATTCCTGTGCTGGCGGAAGCCGCGGAGGTATTCGCCATTGACCTTCTCGGGTTCGGCTCCAGTGATAAACCCCCGTCCCAACTGCAGGGAGAGGCTCAACGTCCCGGCTCTGTGCGGTATGGCTTCGCCCTCTGGGCGGATCTCCTCGCCGATTTTGTGGAGGAGAAGGTCCGCAGGGGTACCCCGGACAGGAAGGTGCTCCTGGTGGGCAATTCCATTGGCGGAGTGGTTGCCCTGGCCGCCGCCAAGCTGTTGAGCGAAAGGGGAACCCCTCCCCAGCAGGTGATCCTGATCGACTGCGCCCAAAGGACGCTGGATGAGAAGCGGGTCCAGGAACTTCCCTACCTGCAACAACTGACCCGGCCTCTCCTGAAACGGATGGTTCAACAGCGGTGGCTGACCACGTCCCTGTTTCGATTTTTGGCTCGCCCTCCCTACATTCGCAGGGTCCTGGCGGTGGCCTACCCAACGGGGGCCAATGTGGATGACGAACTAGTGGATCTGCTGTATCAACCCTCCACCGATCCGGGAGCGCCGGAAAGCTTTCGCGGCTTTGTAAATCTATTTTCCGACATGCTGGCTCCTGATCTCCTGGCCGACCTGCGTGTGCCCGTGCGGATGATCTGGGGCAGCAGGGATCCCTGGGAAACCACCGCGGAAGCTCAGCGGTGGGCGCGGGAGTTCCCCAGCATTCGCGAGCTGCGCGTGGTGGAAGGTCTGGGACACTGCCCCCACGATGAGGCCCCTGAGAAGGTCAACCCGATTCTTTTGGAGTGGCTGGGGGCGAGTTAATGCACCTGAGCCAGAACGTAAGAGAGGGGAAGATCGAGAAGTTTCCCGGCCGTGGGCACAAAAGCCCGGCGATTGAACACATCAAAATCCTGCCGTTCGATCACATCGAGAATGCCCCGATAGAGCCGCAGGGAGGCCCACACCGGCCAGCGTGCATCAGCAGACAACCAGCGCACGCCCTCCTCCGATCTGGAGAACCACTCCCGGGCCCTGGCCAATTGGAAGGTCATGAGCGCACGCCAGTTGTCATTCAACCGACCGGCTAGAAGGTCGGATTCGGTATAGCCAAAGCGGTTCATCTCATCTTGCGGGAGATAGATCCGACCCCGGGCCCGATCTTCTCCCACGTCGCGAAGAATGTTCGTGAGCTGATTGGCAATTCCGAGGGCGATCGCCGCCTGGGTGGGATCCGGGCGCTCACTCCAGGGGGCTGAGGTGTAGGCAGGGTCAAGCCCCATCACCGCCTGACTCATCAAACCCACCGTTCCCGCCACCCGATAGCAATAGAGCTCCAGCTCGGCAAAGCTGGCGTAGCGGTGCTTTCTGACATCCATTCTCTGGCCTTCAATCATGTCGAGGTAGGCCTGTTTTGGCTGGGGAAACCGCTCCATGGTGTCCAGCATCACCCGATCCAGATCATCCACGGCGCGGCCGTCAAACAGGGCTTGCGTGCGCTCTTCCCAGGCATCCAGGCGAGCCAGCAGGGTCTCGGCGGGCAAGGCCTGGGCCTGGGGGCTGTCCATCAACTCATCGGTGCGCCGACACCACACATAGATGGCCCAGATCGCCCGACGCTTGGCCGGTGGCATCAACAGGGTGCCGAGATAGAACGTTTTGGCCCATAGGGCTGTTTCCTGACGGCACTGCTCATAGGACTCCTCCAGGGTGGCCTGAGGACGCAGGAAGGGGGTGGTGGCCACCACGGTCACCTGCCCGCGGCGGCACCGGCCAATTCCGGGGATGGAGCACCCGGCATGGCCCCTTCCGAAATCGCCTGGGCACAGAGCTTGCCGCTGAGCACTGCACCTTCCATCGATGCCAAATAGCGTTGCATGGTGTAATCACCAGCCAGGAAGAAATTGGGGATGGGAGATCGCTGATCCGGCCTCATCTGCTGGCAACCAGGAACAGTTTTGTAGACAGACAACGGCGTTTTGACGACGATCGATTTGCGAAGCTGGGCCGGCTGATCGGAGTCGAAGTGCTGAGGGAAGAGCCGCTTCAGCTCCTCCATGGTGGCCGCCACGATGTCCGCATCCGACTTGCCAATCCACTCCTTGGCGGGAGCGAAAACAAGCTCCAACATGGAACGGTCGGGATCGGCATATTCCTTGCAAGTATTGCTCATATCCGCATAGACACTCAGGAGCTCGCTGCGGCTGAACAGCAGATGATCAATCTCGGTGAGCTTGCGATCAAACCAAAGGTGGATGTTGATCACCGGCACCCCATTGAGGCCTGAGAGCTTGGAGAAATAAGGCATCTGCTTCCAAGGCTCCGGCAACAGCAGCTTCAATGGATCCACTGGCAGGGCACTCACGTAGGCATCGGCCTGAACCTGCTGACCCCCTTCGCCACGGCCACCCATACGGAAACTCGCCACGGTGCCATCCTGATGGAGCTCGATGCCCCGCAGGGCTCGTTCCAACACCACGTCTCCGCCCCTGGCACGGATGTAGTCCACCAAAGGTTCGCAGAGGCGTTGGGGGGGATTTCCATCCAGGAACGCCATGCGTGAACCATCCCGCTCCTGAAGGAAGCGATTGAGAGCTGTGAGCACAACCGTGCTGGAAATCTCATCGGGTCCGATGAAATTCAATGCCTTGCTCATAGCCAGGAAAACTTCATCATTGACCCGGTCGGGAATGTTGTGAATCTTCAGCCATTCGCTCCAGGAATAGCGATCGCACTCCTCAACATAATTTTGACCGCGCAGCATGGCTGGCACCAGGCCCAAGCCGAAGGCAATCTTCTCCGGCCAGGTAAGCATGTCGTTATTGGAAAGGATCGCAGCCACCCCATTGATCGGGGCCGGAAGATCGGGAAAATCGAAGCGGCTGTACGTGCCGGGGACATCCTGTTGATTGAAGATCATGCTGTGGCTCTTCCACTGCAAACGATCCTCAATGTCCAATTCCGCGAACAGCTGACGCATGTTCCGGTAAGCACCAAAAAAGATATGCAATCCCGTTTCGTACCAATCTCCCTCACTGTCCTGCCAAGCAGCCACCTTGCCCCCCAGGACATTCCTGGCCTCGTAGACCACGGGGGTGTGACCGGCATCGCAGAGATATTTGGCGCAGGACAAACCAGCCAACCCAGCCCCTGCAATGGCAACGCGCATGGTGGTCCCGAACACTGGGGGCAACCTTATCGGTCTGCAGCACCAAAGCGCCGAGGGCTCCCCTCATCGGCCAGCCTTCTCCCTAGAGTCCGTTCAACACTCGTCCGTTCCGTTCACTCCCGACCATGGACATGCTTCTGAAGTCCACCACCCGGCATGTGCGGCTGTTCACGGCCCGGGTGGAAGGGGGGGATCTGGTGCCCGATGCCAATCAACTGACCCTTGACCTGGACCCGGACGAGGAATTCCTCTGGGATGAGGCAGTGGTTCGCAAGGTGCAGGATCGCTTCCGCGAGCTGGTAGCCGCCCATGCCGGCGAGGATCTCAACGACTACACCCTGCGCCGAATCGGATCGGAGCTGGAGGGATGTCTCAGGCAGCTGCTGCAGGCGGGGGAGCTCCGCTACAACCCTGATTGCCGGGTGTTGAACTATTCGATGGGTCTGCCCCGCAGCCCTGAGGCTCTATGACCCGATCCCGATCGGACAACCGAGGGGATTTTTCGGAGGACCGGAGGCCGCGGCGCGCCGGTCGGGAGGACGCCGACCCCTGGGGTGGTCGCAGCCAGTCCTACGGACGCCCTGAGCGGGAGTTTCCCTATCGCAGCGATCCGGGGCTGGACGATCGTGGTGGCGGTCGGGGTCCTGGAAAGGGTGGAGGAGGCAGCCCGGGCGGGGGTGGTTTCAATGTGGCCACCGCAGCCCTTCTGGCCGGTGTGCTCGTCGTGGGTATCGGCATCGGCAGTGCAGTAACCAGCACCACCCAGGGCAACCAGGGCAACATCGCCAGCAGCCAGCAGTTGGACATGGCTGTACCCGACCCCGAATTCTGCAAGCAGTGGGGAGCGAGCGCCTTTGTGATGGATATCGAGCTCTACACCACGATGAATCCGAGCAGCAGTTTTGTCACCCAGCCCACCCTGCAGCCTGGATGCGTGATTCGCCGCGAAAACTGGACCGTGCTCCAGAAGCAGGGCGCCGTAACGGCCGAGCAGATGCGGGAATGCAAGCAACGCATGAACACGTTTGCCTACATCGGCTCCGTCCGCGACAAGCCGATCGTGCGCTGTGTGTACCAAACCGACATCAGTGGCAACAAGTTCCAGATGCCAGGGGTGGCCGGAGCGGCCGATGACTCCGTCGGCGTCACTCCAGAAGGCGACCAGTTCTGAGCTCCCAGCTCAGGTGGGCACCACCGAGGTGGGCACCTCTTGTGGCTTGGCCTGGGCCGGTTGGCGCAAGGGACTTTCAGGGCTGGCGAACACCGGCAGGACCTCCTTGCGAAAAGCTTCCGCGGCCCTGGAGCAATACCGGGCGGGGTGACTGATCAACTTCAGCTGCCGGCGGACCTGCAGATCGGCCACCTGAGGTCTGTGCAGACTGCCGGAAGCCAGTTCCCGCTCAATGGACACCACGGGCAGGAAAGCGGCGCCAAGGCCGGATTGGACCGCATTCTTGATGGCTTCGAAGGAGTTCAACTCCATCTCAATCTTCATTCTTCCCACATCCAGTTTGGAACGGGAGAGCAGTTGGTCCACCATTTTGCGGGTGGTGGACTGGGCATCCAGGCACACGAAACCCAAGCGGTAGAGATCTTCCTTGGTGAGTTCGGGCAAGCGGGCCAAGGGATGCTTCGGGGGCAAGACCAGGGCCAATTCATCGTTGGCGTAGGGAACCACCTGGAGCAGATCGTTCAGATCCGGAGGCAACTCCCCGCCGATGATGGCCAAATCCACCTGGCCATTGGCCACGCCCCAGGCCGTGCGCCGGGTGCTGTGCACCTGGAGCTGCACCGACACCTCGGGATACTTCTGGCGGAAGAGCCCGATCATCCTCGGCATCAGATAGGTGCCGGTGGTTTGACTGGCGCCCACGATCAGCGATCCACCCTTGAGATTGTGGAGATCGTCCAGGGCCCGACAGGCTTCCTGGCACTGGCTGAGGATGCGGTCGCAATAGCTGAGCAGCAGATGGCCCGCCTCGGTGAGCTGGGCTTTGCGGCCGCCCCGATCAAAAAGGGCCACATCCAGTTGCTTTTCCAGGTTTTGGATCTGCAGACTGACGGCCGGCTGGGTCACATAAAGACTGTCGGCAGCTTTCTTGAAGCTGCCCTCACTGGCAATCGCCCGAAGGATGCGGAGCTGATCAAGGGTGAAAGGCAGATCTGCCATGGGCTCTGGTGGTCCTCGGTGTGGTCCGCGGAAGGATCCTCGGGTTGGCCGATGGCTGAACCGGCAAGTCGGAGCCAACTGTAAAGGGGTTGCCGGTTGGCAGACTGATCCGACACGACTTGCGTTACGCAGCGGATGGTGATGGCCAACTCCCCCCACCACAGCAGTTGGGTGATGGCCCTGCTCCTCATCGGTTTCGCCGTTCTGCACAGCGGGGGGGCGGCCCTGCGGCCCTGGGGGGCGGCGCGGATCGGCGAGCGAGCCTGGCGCCTGCTGTTCGCAGCGGTCAGCATTCCGGCTGCCGTCCTTGTCATCGCCTATTTCCTCAGCCACCGCTACGACGGCATCCGCCTCTGGAACCTGCAGAACCAACCCTGGATAGTGCCGGTGGTGTGGGGCGGCACAGCCCTGAGCTTCTTTTTCCTCTATCCCGCCACCTACAACCTGCTTGAGATTCCGGCGGTGCTGAAGCCCCAGGTGCGGCTCTATTCCGAAGGCATCATGCGCATCAGCCGCCATCCCCAGGCCGTGGGACAGGTGCTCTGGTGCGCCGCCCATCTGCTCTGGATTGGCACCAGCTTCATGGTGGTCACCTGTGCGGCCCTGATTGCCCACCATGCCTTTGCGGTGTGGCATGGCGATCAGAGACTCCGCAAGCGCTTTGGCCCGGCCTTCGAGGAATGGCGGGCCAGCACGTCCGTTCTGCCCTTCCAGGCGGTGTGGGATGGAAGGCAGCAGCTTCAGCTGGGAGAATTCCTCAAACCCTCCCAGTTGGGCATCGCCGTGGCAGTGGGGGTGCTGTGGTGGGCTCACCGCTGGATCGGAATCGCCGGCACGGCGTTTTCCCGCACGGCCTTGGCCCACTGGCTGGGCTGAGGTGACCGGGATGGCTGAATCCCCTGGACGGCCTGACTACACTCCATGGACGCCTGACTGATGGGGATGCCTGCTGCTGACCTGGCCTGGTTAATACCCCTGTTGCCCCTGCTGGGTGCCTGTCTCACGGGCCTCGGCCTCTTGAGTTTCAACCGCACCGTGAACCGCCTCCGCAAACCGGTGGCCTGGTTCCTCATCACCTGCGTCGGGGCGGCCGCGGTGCTCAGTTTCGCCGTGCTGGCCGAGCAACTCGCCGGCGGGGCCCCGCGGGAGGTGCTCTTTGACTGGGCGAGTGCGGGTACCTTCAATCTGCAGATGGGCTACAGGGTCGACCCCCTCGGAGCCGTGATGCTCTGCCTGGTCACCACCATTGCCCTGTTGGTGATGGTGTATTCCGATGGATACATGGCCCACGACAAGGGCTATGTGCGTTTTTTCACCTACCTGGCCCTGTTCAGCAGCTCGATGCTGGGTCTGGTGATCAGTCCCAACCTGCTCGAGATCTACGTGTTCTGGGAGCTGGTTGGCATGTGCTCCTACCTTCTGGTGGGCTTCTGGTACGACCGGGATGGGGCTGCGAACGCCGCCCAGAAGGCTTTTGTCGTCAACCGGGTTGGCGACTTCGGACTTCTACTGGGCATCCTGGGTCTGTTCTGGGCCACGGGCAGTTTCGGGTTTGAAACCATCGGCCTGCGTCTCCAGGAGGCTGTGGCAGACGGGCGGATTACAACGGCCGTCGCCGTGCTCCTCTGCCTGCTGGTGTTCATGGGGCCCATGGCCAAATCCGCCCAGTTTCCCCTCCATGTATGGCTCCCGGATGCGATGGAGGGTCCCACCCCCATCTCTGCCCTGATTCATGCGGCCACCATGGTGGCCGCAGGGGTGTTTCTGGTGGCCCGCCTCCAGCCGGTTTATGCCCCCTACCCCATGGTGCAGCTGGTGATTGCCGTCATCGGCACCATCACCCTGTTCCTTGGGGCTTCCATTGCCCTCACCCAGCAGGATCTCAAGAAGGGGTTGGCCTACAGCACCGTGTCCCAGCTGGGTTACATGATGCTGGCCATGGGCTGCGGCGCCCCTGTGGCAGGCATGTTCCACCTGGTGACCCATGCCTTCTTCAAGGCCATGCTGTTTCTGGGCTCCGGCTCCGTGATCCATGCCATGGAAGAGGTGGTGGGCCACGACCCCGTGCTGGCCCAGGACATGCGCCTGATGGGGGGGTTGAGGAAAACCATGCCCATCACGGCCATCACCTTTCTGATCGGCTGCATCGCCATTGCCGGCATCCCGCCCCTGGCGGGCTTCTGGAGCAAGGATGAAATCCTGGGCCAGGCCTTCCACACCTATCCCATCCTTTGGGCAGCAGGCTTTCTCACGGCGGGCATGACGGCCTTCTACATGTTCCGCCTCTACTTCCTCACCTTTGAAGGAAGCTTCCGCGGTAACGACAAGGCGGTGCAGGCCCAGCTTCTGGCCGTCGCTGGCCGCGGGACCGAGGGGGAGGATGCCCACCACAGCCATGGCCATGGCTCCAGCCTTCCCCACGAATCGGTCTGGCAGATGACCACTCCCCTTGTGGTGCTGGCCGTGCCGTCCATCTTGATCGGCCTACTGGGCACCCCTTGGAACAGCCGTTTCGCCCGGGCGCTTAACCCGGAAGAGGCCGCGGAAATGGCCCACCACTTTTCCTGGAGCGAGTTTCTGCCCCTGGCCGGCTCCTCGGTGGCGATCTCCATTGCAGGCATCAGCCTGGCCGTTCTGGCCTACTTCCTCCACCGCATCGACCTGGGCCAGGCCGTGGCCGGCCGCTTTCCGGCGATCAACAACTTCTTTGCCAACAAGTGGTATCTGGATGCGATCAACGACAAGCTCTTTGTTCAAGGGAGCCGCTCCCTGGCCAAACGGGTGCTGGATGTGGATTCCAAGGTGGTCGATGGGGTGGTGAACCTCACAGGCCTGCTCACCCTGGGGAGCGGGGAAGGCCTCAAATATTTCGAAACCGGACGCGTTCAGTTTTACGCCTTGATCGTTTTTGGCGGGGTCATCGCCATGGTGGTCTTGTTCAGTGCCTTCGGCTGATGTGTGACATCCCCCATCGGAGTGCGGCCTGACGGGAAGATATTTCTACACTTACCCTAGCGATTTTTGAGGCCGTGCCCTTCCCCTGGCTCAGTGCCGCAATTCTTTTTCCGATCGCCTCCTCTCTGTTGATCCCGTTCATTCCAGATGAGGGGGATGGCCGCAAGGTTCGCTGGTATGCCCTGGGAGTGGCCCTCACCACCTTTTTGCTGACCGTGGGGGGATATCTCAATGGGTACGACCCCTCCATCGAGGGGCTGCAACTGGTGGAGCGGGTTTCCTGGCTCCCGGATCTGGGGTTGGCCTGGTCGGTTGGGGCCGATGGCCTCTCGATGCCATTGATCCTGCTCACCAGCTTCATCACCGCCTTGGCCTGTCTGGCGGCATGGCCGGTGACCTTCAAGCCGAAGCTGTTCTACTTCCTCCTCCTCGCCATGGACGGCGGCCAGATCGCGGTCTTTGCGGTCCAGGACCTGCTGCTGTTTTTCCTGGCCTGGGAGCTGGAACTGATCCCGGTCTATCTGTTGCTGGCCATCTGGGGGGGCAAGAAACGCCAGTACGCTGCGACCAAGTTCATCCTTTACACCGCCGGCAGTTCCCTCTTCATCCTGCTCGCAGGGCTAGCCATGGCCTTCTATGGCGGAGGAACACCAACCTTTGAATACACGGCTCTTGCCGCCAAAGGATTCAGCACCGGCTTCCAGGTGATTTGTTATGCGGCCTTCCTGATTGCCTTTGGAGTCAAGCTCCCCATCGTCCCCCTGCATACCTGGCTTCCCGATGCCCACGGAGAAGCCACCGCACCGGTGCACATGTTGCTGGCGGGAATTCTGCTCAAAATGGGGGGCTACGCTCTGCTGCGTTTCAATGTGCAGATCCTCCCAGACGCCCATGTGAAATTCGCGCCTTTCCTGGTGGTTTTGGGGGTCGTGAATATCATTTATGCTGCCCTCACCTCCTTTGCCCAACGCAATCTCAAACGCAAGATTGCCTACAGCTCCATCAGCCATATGGGATTTGTGCTGATCGGGATCGGCAGCCTCAGTGCCCTTGGCACGAGCGGTGCCATGTTGCAGATGGTGAGCCACGGGCTGATTGGTGCCAGTCTGTTCTTCCTTGTGGGCGCAACCTACGACCGCACCCACACTCTTCTGCTCGATGAGATGGGCGGGGTGGGCCAGAAGATGAGAAAGATGTTTGCCCTATGGACCGTTTGCTCCCTCGCTTCCCTTGCCCTTCCCGGCATGAGTGGGTTCGTTTCGGAGTTGATGGTGTTCGTTGGCTTTGCCACCAGTGAGGCGTACACCCTCGGCTTCCGGATTTTGATGTCGATCCTGGCGGCCATTGGAGTGATCCTCACTCCCGTCTACCTGCTCTCGATGTTGAGGGAGATTTTCTTCGGCAAAGAGAATGCCGAACTGGCTGCGCACACCAATCTTGTCGATGCGGAACCTCGCGAGATCTACGTGATTTCCTGTCTGTTGATTCCGATCATTGGCATTGGCCTCTACCCCAGGATCATGACCGATACCTATCGGGCCTCGATCGAGTCGCTTGTCCAAAAGGAAAGCCTGGCCTTCGCCAAGATGGGTCCGCTGCCCTTGAAAAACGTCTTCCGGCCCGCTTCCTCACTGGAGGGGATGCCTGCGGTAGCCCTGCAGGCGCCTCCATTGACAACCTTCCATTCCACCCCCTAAGCCGGTAGCAGTCCGCTGCCTCCCCGTGCGTCAGCTCAACTTCCTGCTGATCTTCAGCTTTGGCCTGGCCATGGTCATGTTCACTCTGGAAAACACCACACCCACCACGGTGCGGTTCCTACCTGGACTGAGCTTCACCTTTCCCCTGGCTGCCCTGCTCCTCTTGGTGGGCGGCCTCGGGGCGACCGCGGCATGGATCTATGCCGTGTGGAGTGGGGTGGTGCGCAAGGTGGAAACGCTGCAAAACGACGGTGAGCAAGAGGCCCAGCGGGTCCGGATCCAGGAGCTGGAAAATGATCTGCAGCGCTATCGGGCCACGGTGGATGCCCAGCTGGGCCTGTTGCCTGCGGCAGGAGAAAGCACTGCTCCCTCCGACCAGGGCTGACAACGGTGTCTGGATGTAAGCAGGGGTCTGGATTGTGCTGGAAAGGGAAGGTACCTTGAGCCGATCGTCAGACTCGGGGGGTCTGTGGCAGAAGCGGGCGCCCGCATGGCGATCCGAATGTTGCAAGACGCCGCAGAGCGGGGGGAGATTGATCCCTGGGACGTGGATGTGATTGCGGTGATTGATGGCTTTCTGGACAAGCTGCATCAGCGCATTTCCGCACCGTGCCTGGCTCTTGCCCAGGGCACAAGGTTTGAGCAGGATCTGGCGGAAAGCAGCGAGGCCTTTCTGGCGGCTTCCGTGCTGGTGGGATTGAAGGCAGAACTGCTGGAACGAACCAATTTCCCCCCACCCGAAGCGGACGACTCCTTTTTTGCTGAGCAGGGCGAGCTGGAATCCGACCAGGGTCTGCAGATCCTTCTGCCCCTGCGTCCCGAGCGCCAGCTCCTGCGTCGCCCAGTCGCCCCTCCCCCCCTCCAACGCCCCGTGAGTCTTGGCGAATTGATCCGCCAGCTGGAGGAGATTGCCGAGCGGCTGGAGCAGGACGAACGCCGACCGCGTCAGCGGGGAAATCGCCGCTTCAGCGACCGGATGGCCATTGCCCAGGTGGCCGCCTTGGCCCACCGGGAAAAATTGCCGGAAACCACAGCCGCCTTG
>JBEIGX010000021.1:0-18065 GCA_040381675.1 Aphanothece sp. | reverse complement strand
GCCTTGGTTGGCCTGAAGGTCTGGGGAGCCGCGCTGAGCGTGGGCTTGAAGGCCACCGCACCGTATTGGTAGGCGTAGGCCTGATCCAGCACCTTCTCTGCAGTGGCCTTGGCTTTGGCAAATCCACCCGTTCGGTAGGCGTTGCTGATGGACAGCAATCCGGCACACCAGGCGTCCTGAGCCTGGTCCACCTGGGGTTCGGTGATGTTCGTATCCATGCGAAGGGGCTGGCCAGCCTGGAACGCCATAGCGGCCAGTGGAGTCCCGAAGACAAGCGCCGAAGCCAGCGGGGCAGCAAGGGTCCAGAAAGGGGTTCTGCTGAAAAGGTCCATCAAGGGCGCTGCGTGTGGAACATTGCAACCTAGGGCTTGTTGATCGTGAAGACCCGCAATCGCAACGCCACCTACGGACTCACAGGGCGTTCCCGGAGCCCCGTGTAGGAAAGGATGGCAACACCAACAGGCCCCATCCCCACCTTGACCCACGCCTCCGATAGTCGCCTGAGGGACCTTTGCCCGGCCCTGGCCAACAAGACCTACTTCAACTACGGCGGCCAGGGCCCCCTACCCACCCCGTCGCTGGAGGCGATGGTGGCCAGCTGGCAGCGCATTCAGGAGGTGGGGCCGTTCACCACAGCGATGTGGCCCGTGGTGGAGCACGACACCAGCCGCCTGCGCCAGCACCTCGCCCAGTGGTGCGGCGCCCCGCCCCATCGGCTCGCCCTCACGGAAAACGTCACCATGGGCTGCGTGCTCCCCCTCTGGGGCCTGCCCTGGCAAGCCGGCGACCAGCTGCTGCTCAGCGATGGGGAACACGACGGGGTAATGGCCGCCTGCCGGGAGCTGGCCCGCCGCTTTGGGCTGGAGATTCAGATCCTGCCGGTGCAGCAGTTGCGTGGCGAGGAGGCGAGCACGGCGACCTCCCTGCTGGAGGGTCTGGAGCAGGCCCTCACCCCCCGCACCCGCCTGGTGGTGCTCTCCCATCTGATCTGGACCACGGGCCAACGGATGCCCATCGCCGCCGTAGCCGAGCGGCTCAGCGCCCACCCCAACCAGCCCTGGCTGCTGGTGGATGGTGCCCAGAGCTTCGGCAGCCTGCCGCTGGCTCCTGATGCGGCAGCAGCCGACATCTATGCCTTCACGGGCCACAAATGGGCCTGCGGCCCCGAGGGCCTGGGGGGCGTGCTGCTCTCGGAACGGCTGCTGGCCGAGAGCCGGCCCACCCTGATCGGCTGGCGCACCCTGAAATCGGAGGAGGCCCCCGGGGAGGGTTTTCACCGGGATGGCCGGCGCTTCGAGGTGGCCACCTCCTGCACCCCCCTGCTCAGCGGCTTGCACACCTCCATGGCCCTGCTCGATGACGTCGGCACCGCCGAGGAACGGCTGGCCCTGGTGCGCCACCACTCCGAATCCCTCTGGCTGGGGCTGCAGGGCATCCCGGGCTGCCGCCCCCTCCTACAGGCCCCCCCGCCGGCGGGCCTGGTGAGCTTCCAGCTCCAACGCGCCGATGGCGCCTTGGTGGAGCCCGATCCGATGGTGAGCGCCCTCGGTGATCAGGGGATCTGGCTGCGCAGCCTGCGGGATCCCGCCTGCGTGCGGGCCTGCACCCACGTCACCACCACCTCGGAAGATCTGGAGCGCCTGCTGGAGGCGCTGCGCCAGATCGCGCGGCAGAACGGCTGCTGATGGAGATCCATAAAAAAAGGGGGCCCATCAGGCCCCCTTCCAACCGAAATCGGATCCGTTGGTGAACGGATCCGTGACGATCGGATCAATAATCGGCTTCCGTGCTCAGGAAGGTGCTGTGCACCCAGCCGGCCAGGAGAGCACCCACGATCGGCGCCAACCAGAACAGCCAGAGCTGACCCATGGCATCTCCACCCACCCAGGCAGCCACACCGGTGGAGCGGGCAGGATTCACGGAGGTGTTGGTGACGGGGATGCTGATCAGGTGGATCAGGGTGAGGGCCAGACCGATGGGCACACCAGCGAAGCCGGTGGGAGCCAGACGATCGGTGGCACCGAGGATCACCAACAGGAAGAAGAAGGTGAGGATCACTTCGATCACCAGGGCTGCCCAGAAGCCATAACCGCCGGGGGAATGGGCACCCCAGCCATTGGTGGCGAGGGGGTTGCTGCCGGCGAGGCTGAGGCCGCCTTCACGGCCACCGGCCACCATCCAGATCACACCGCCAGCGATGATCGCGCCGAGCACCTGGGCCACCACGTAGGGGAACACCTGTGAGCCGCGGAACTTGCCACCCGCCCAAAGGCCAAAGGTGACAGCGGGGTTGATGTGGCAACCGGAGATATGGCCGATGGTGTACACCATCGTCAGCAGGGTGAGGCCGAAGGCCAGGGATACACCCAGGAAGCCAAGTCCAAGGGGATTGGCTGCAGCGTCGTTGTAAGGAAAGCCTGCGGCTAGGACGGCCGAGCCGCAACCACCAAGCACCAGCCAGAAGGTGCCAAACAACTCAGCCAGAAACTTTTTGGAAAGTGGAACAGCGAGAGCCATTCAAAAAATGATTGGGGAGACGCTCAAATAATGACGTGATCTGGTGAAACGACAAGAGAATGTGACAAATGGATGACAATTCCACAACAGAAGCATTCTCAGATCTTAACCGATCGAATGAATTCTTATGCCTTTCTTCGCTGGAAGAGTGAGATGCTTTTGAGATGTGCGGGACGATAGCTCAGCCAGGAAAACTTAAGGTTTTTTTAATACCCATCCCTTTTTCTTTTCAGTTTTAGCCCTAAGCCTTGCCTTGATTTGTGGTGTGCAGGCAGGGCAACCACTTTGCCCTCCCTGCACTGAGCCGCTGAAACGCTGCATCAAGCATTGAATAAGGACATTGATCTGTTTGGCTGCGCCGTGGTGTTGCCAATTTGACAATTTTGTATAGGGTGTCGTTGTCGGGCCGTCATACGGAGAGATCCGCTGGGGCTGCTCAACATTTGCTCAAAATTCAACCCTCCATTTCTGTTTCCTTAGTCGTCTAGAGGCATGATCGCTACCCCATCCCGAGTCTTTCCAAGGCTGCTGATTGCCTCAGCCGCCTCCGTAGGCCTGTTTGCCGCCGGCAACAACGTCCTTGCAGCCAGCACCGCTGAACTGATCAAAACCGCTGAAGGAGCCTGTCTCGAGGCCGCCACTGCCCAGGGCTGGCGCGCCGACCTGGCCAAGGTGATCTCCAGCAAGGCCCTGAGCGCCGACAAGGTGGAAGTGGTGTTTGATCTCTCCAAAGACGGAGTCAACACCGCCCGCCTCACCTGCCCCTACACCGTGGGCCAGGGTGTGGGCGGATCCTTCTCCGCCAATACCGACGGAGCAGCGGGCTCGGCCGCTGTGGACACAGCTGCTGCAGAGCCAGCCCCGGTCGCCGATGCCGGCACCCCCGTGGATCAAGGCAAGGCCTGGTGGCTGCTGCTGCCCCTCGCCCTTGGCCTTGGCTCCTGGCTCTGGCTCCGCGGCCGCGATGAGCCCAAAGCTGTTCACTCCGGCGTTTACTCCAACACCGGTACCACCACTGGTGCACGCACCTACTACGCCGCAGAAGCCGCCGCTCGCGACGGCCTGCTGGAAGTGCGTGAGCACGCCGATCTGGGCTCCCGAGTGCTGCGCCAGATCCGCAACGGCGACACCTTCCAACTCACCGGCATCCGTCGCCGCGACTCTTCCAACGTGGAGTGGCTGGAAGTGAACAACGGTGGCTGGGTGCGCGATGCAGAAGTGCGCTACGACCGCAACGTGGTTCGTTTCACCTGATCCCTCGATTTAAAGTCTGGCGCTCACACAGCGCCAGACCCTCAGGAACCCGGGTCCAGCAGGTGCTGGACCCTTTTTTTATGTTCAGACGCACCGCAGGCGCAGGGCCTTTTCCGCTTCCTCGCGATCGTCGAAGTGGATCTTGGTGGTGCCGAGGATCTGATAGTCCTCGTGCCCCTTCCCGGCGATCAACACCAGATCCTCCACGTCGGCTCCGGCGATGGCGCTGGCGATGGCCTGGGCCCGATCCGCTTCCACCACCACGGAGGTGTCGGAGGGGATTCCCGCCATCACATCCTCCAGGATGCGAAGGGGATCCTCTGTGCGTGGGTTGTCGGAGGTCACCACCACCGAATCCGCGAGCCGGGCCGCAATGCCCCCCATCTGAGGCCGTTTGGTGCGATCCCGATCGCCCCCACAGCCAAACACGCAAATCAGACGCCCCATGGTGAAGGGCCGGCAGGCCGCCAGCGCATTCTCCAGGCCATCGGGGGTGTGGGCATAGTCGACCAACACCGCAGGGTGAGGGACGCCACCGGGCGCAGGCACCCGCTCCATGCGCCCGGGCACCCCTCGGAAGGTGGGGATGGCCTCCAGCAGGCGCGCCAGGGGGAATCCCTGCAGCTGCAGCACACCGACGGCTTGAAGCAGGTTCATCAAGTTGAAGCGGCCCACCAACGGGGAACGGAAGGTTCCACGGCCCTCCGGCGTCTGCAGTACCCCACAGACCCCATCTGCAGCCATCTGCAGATCCTGGATGCTCAGTTCCATGTCGTCACGGGCCAGGGAGCTGCGCCAGCAGGGCCGGCCCTCCGCCCGCAGACGCTCGGCCAGGCGGGCGCCCCAGGGATCATCCCCATTCACCACAGCCCCCCCCTGCAGCAGGGGGGAGGAAAAGAGCAGGGATTTGGCCTCGAAATAGGCCTCCATGGAGGGGTGATAGTCGAGATGGTCCTGGGTGAGGTTGGTGAACACGGCCCCGGAAAACCGACAGCCCGCCACCCGGTGTTGATCCAGGGCGTGGGAACTCACCTCCATGGCGGCCAGCAGGGTGCCGCTCTCCACGGCCAGGGCCAGCTGGCCCTGCAGCAAATCCGCGAAGGCCGTGGTGTGCTGCGCCGTCACGCTGTGCCCAGGCCAGCGGTTCACCAGGGTGCCGAAGAGGGCGGCGGGATGGCCGGTCTGGGCGGCGAGATGCTCGATCAGGTGGGTGGTGGTGGTCTTGCCGTTGGTGCCCGTCACCCCGATCAGACGGAGACGCTGGCTTGGGTGATTCCAGTAGGCCGCCGCCAGCTCTCCCACCCACTCGGCCACCGGATCCGGCACCACCACCACCGGGTCCTGGGGGCCGGGGGGATCGCCCTGGGCAGCGGCCTGGCTGATCACGGCAGCAGCAGCTCCCTCCGCCAGCACCTGGCGCCAGAACTGGCCCCCATCCACCGTGGTGCCGGGCAGGCCCAGAAAGAGGGTGCCGGAACTGATCCGTCTGGAATCGCAACTGATGCTTGTGAGCTCGGCATTCACCAGGGTGGGGGGGATAGGCAGGCCCACCTGGCCAAGCAGGGAATGGAGCAGTTGCATCATGGGCGAGGTCGGCGGAGCGGCCGATCAATCTCAAGCGCGCCCACCATGGCATGGGCGTTTGCGAAGCTCCATGGCCAGGGTGAAAGCACCGGAGGTGGCTTGAACCGGCTAGCCAGCGTGGCGCTGCAACCAGGCCTGTAGCCCCTCGCCCCGGAGCCGGGGGGGCACGGGGGGCAGGGGCCGGATCTGGGGGTCCTCCCCGCCCAGTCCTGCGGAGCCCACCTGTGCCAGCACCGGCACAGAAAGGCCATAGCGCGCCTGCAGGGCCGGATCCCCATCCACATCCACCACCTTCAGATGGCCAGGGGGAAGGAGCTCCCCCAGCCGCTCCTCCAGCCCCTCACACAGACAGCAGCCCTGGCGGCTGTAAAGGATGAAGGGGTCCATCAATCGGGCACGGGATCGCAACCGCAGGGAGTGAAGGGATGGCAGCGGATCAGGCGCCGCACAGTCAGCCACCCACCCCTCCAGGGGCCATGGCGCTGCAGGGCCTCAGCGGCGTAGGCACTGCAGCTTGGGATAAACCGACAGCGGGGGCCCAGCAGGGGGGAGATCCACTGCTGATAGAGCCGGATCAGGGCCAGAAGGGCTGCGGTCAGTCCGCCCTCTAGGATGGATCGTTGGCGCTGCATAGGCGTTGGCCGGTCAACCTTTATGGAGGTTGTTCCAGCTTGCCTGCCCGGTGCCTCCCGCGGCGCAATCTTCGGGTTTCCGAGGAGTCCACTGCGGTTCTCGTTCCTTTGCTCATCGTTTTCCATGTCCCGTTACCGCGGCCCTCGTCTGAGGATCACGCGGCGCTTGGGAGACCTTCCCGGTCTCACCCGTAAGTCCGCCAAGCGGTCTTATCCCCCCGGTCAGCACGGTCAAGCCCGTCGCAAGCGCTCCGAATACGCGATCCGTCTCGAAGAAAAGCAAAAGCTTCGTTTCAACTACGGCATTTCCGAACGTCAGCTGGTGCGCTACGTGAAGAAAGCCCGTGCCCAGGAGGGTTCCACCGGAACCAACCTGCTCAAGCTTCTCGAAAATCGTCTCGACAACGTCTGTTTCCGCCTGGGCTTTGGCCCCACCGTCCCCGGTGCGCGGCAGCTGGTGAACCATGGCCATGTCACGGTGAACGGCCGGGTGGTGGACATCGCCAGCTACCAGTGCAGGGCCGGCGATGTGGTGAGCATCCGGGAACGGAAAGCCAGCAAGACGTTGGCGGAGGCCAATCTGGAGTTTCCTGGCCTGGCCAACATTCCGCCCCATCTGGAATTCGACAAGGCCAAGCTCACCTGCAAGGTGAGCGGTTCGATCGAACGGGAATGGGTGGCTCTGGAAATCAATGAACTCCTAGTGGTGGAGTTTTACAGCCGCAAGGTTTAAGCCCACCCCCCAAGTCACCTGGGAAGCCTCTGCTAATGGCAGAGGCTTTTTGCCATTTGCATCACATTGAAAAAGCCGTTACCTTTAAATCAACCAGCCAAAATCCTTCCTTAGCTGGCATTCCACCCCAGGCCTGCAAGCCCTCTGAAAAGATGCCCCGCTTCCCCATTCCTAAAATGAAAGCCGTTCCAATCGCCCTGGCGACAGGCCTAGCGCTCTTGGTGGCCAACCCACCCCAGTCAGCTCAAGCTCTCACCGTCAACATGCTTGAAGTGGGCAACGACGTGGTGATGAGCGGTAGTGGCTCTCTCAATTTGGCGGCCTTGAGCGGACCCATCGCTGATTTCAGCCCTGGTCCGTTTATCTATCCGACGGCTGGCTCTTTCCTGATTGGAGGCGCGTCCGGGATTGATGTGTATTTCGGAGATATCACGTTTCCCTCCGACTTTGGCACGGGTGCGGGCGTCATCGGCGATGGCACCGGCGCGCCGTTCGGCCCTGTTCAATTGATCTTTGGCTTCGGCCAGGAGATCTGGGTTCCCAGCGGCTATCAGTCGGGAGCGCCCCTCAATGCTTCGGCCATCTTCCAAGGCGAAACCCTGGCATCCCTGGGAGTCACCCCCGGGATTTACAGCTGGACCTGGGGATCCGGTGCTGACGCGGATGACCTGACCCTCCATGTGGAGCAGTCGATTCCTCCCGTTCCCGGCCCTCTCCCCCTGCTGGGAGCGGGTGCAGCCTTCGGCTGGAGCCGCCGTCTTCGCAAGCGTTGCCTGCAGTCCCGCCGTTGAAGAAAGAGGGGGGGGCCTCACCCCCCGATCAAAACCTCGAGGGCGGCGCTGACATCCGCTTGACGCATCAGCGCCTCCCCCACTAACACCGCATCGGCCCCAGCGCTCTGAACCCGGTCGAGATCCTCCCGGTTGAAAAGGCCCGATTCACTGACCAGGAGGATTTTTCGGGCAGCGATCTCCTGGCCATACACCGCGGTGAGGCGTTCAGTGGTGGCTAGATCCGTATGGAAGGTGCTCAGATCCCGGTTGTTGATGCCGATCATGGGAACCCCTTCCAAGCGCAACACCCGCTCCATTTCCTGGGCGTCGTGCACCTCCACCAGGGCCGCCAGGCCGAGGCTCCGCGCCACCTTGAGCAGATAGCCCAGATCCGCATCCTCGAGGATGGCTGCAATCAGGAGAGCCGCGTCGGCTCCTGCGGCCCGGGCCTGATACAGCTGGTAGGGAGACAGGATGAATTCCTTGCAGAGCAGAGGAAGATCCACCGCCTCCCGCACCGCCACGAGCACGTCAAAGCCTCCTTGAAAGAAGGTTTTGTCCGTCAGCACCGACAGGCAGCTGGCGCCCCCGGCGGCGTAGCCCTGGGCAATGGCCACAGGATCAAAATCCTCCCTGATCACCCCCTTGCTGGGGCTGGCTTTTTTCACCTCGGCGATCACGGCCGGCTTGCGGCAAGAGGCCCTCAGGGCCGCCACGAAATCCCGAGGGGGAGGCAGGTCTGCGACCTGCTTCTTCAACTGATCCAGGCTCACCCGTTCACGGGACGCGGCAATTTCCCGATCCTTTTCCCAGACAATCTTCTCCAGGATGTGGCGGGGCTCCTCCTCCGGATGGCGGATGCCGTATTCCAGATGGGCCACCTTCACCGAAGGGTTGGGAGGCCGGCGACGGATCTCCATCTCAGAACCTCCCAGCCGGGGCCAGCGCCATGGACGCTTGCTTGTAGGCCACTTCCACCACCTCACTGAGGGTGGGGTGGGTGTGCACCTCCGTGGCCAGTTGGCGCACACTCAGACGGCGCGCCACCGCATTGGCGATTTCCTGAATCAGATCGGCGGCGTGCAACCCGTAGATGTGGGCACCCAGCACCTCGCCACTGGTTTTATTGAACAGCAGCTTGAGCAGCCCATCGCTCTCCAGCTCAGCCAGGGCTTTGGAATTGGCCTTGAAATAACTGCGCACACTGCCCAGTTCAAAACTTTCCTTCTCGGCCAGATCCTTGGCTTCCGCTTCGCTCAGGCCCACGGAGCTGATCTCCGGATGGGTGAAGGTGGCGGCGGGGATGGAGCGGTAATCAATCTCGCGGGGGTGGCCGAGGATGTTATCGATCGCCACCGCCCCTTGGGCTGCGGCCGTATGAGCAAGCATCATCTTGCCGGTCACATCGCCCACGGCCCAGAGGTGGGGCACCGGCGGAGCGTTGTCGCCATGGCTGGCCCGCACCTGCATCGTGCCATCCACCGCGATGAACCCCCGTTGGGTTTCCACGCCCATCGAGGCGAGGTTCAGGTCCTGGCTCACGGGAACCCGGCCCGTGGCCACCAGCACCGCGTCCACCTCGAGGGTTTCCACCGGTTCTCGGGTGGCCATATCCACCAGTTCGATCTTCACCGGACAGCCCGGGGTGATGGTTTTGGCGAGCACGCCGGAGCGGGCATCGATCTCGCGCCCATCGATCAGGTGGCGAGCCGCCAGCTTGGCGATGTCGGGATCGAACGTGGGCATGACCCGATCGAGGGCCTCGATCATCGTCACTTCGCAGCCCAGGGCCGTGTAGACGTCGGCAAATTCCAGACCGATGTAGCCGCTGCCGATGATCGTGATCCAGCGGGGCAGCCACTCCAGATTGATGGCCTCATCACTGGTAAACACCGTGCGTCCATCGGTGGTGATGCCCGGGGGCACGAAAGGATCAGAGCCGGTGGCGAGGATCACCTCCCGGGCCCTCCACACCCTCTCCACTCCGCTGGCTTCCCGCACAGCCACCCGCTGGGGACCCTCCAGCCGGCCCTTGCCCCGAAGGATCGTGACCCCCGCGCGCTCCAGGGTCTTGGTGAGGTTGGCCCGGATCGTCTCCACCAGCTGGCGGGCGTGATCGGCGATCTTCTGGCGTTCGAAGCGCACGGGGGCCGCATGGATGCCAAAAGCCTTGAGATGGTCTGCGTCAGCCAGCTCCCGCACCCGGCCACTGGCGGCCAGAAGCGCCTTGGAGGGCACGCAGCCCCGGTTCACGCAGGTGCCGCCCATGTCGCGGCACTCCACGATGGCCACCTTCAGACCATGGTCTGCACCATGTTTGGCCGCATCGAAACCGCCATAACCCGCTCCGATCACGATCACGTCGTAATCAAAGGCATCGCTGAAGGCCGGGGAAGAAGAGTCGCTCACCGGGATCGGGGGATCACTGATGGAGGCATTCTCACTCTCTCAGGGGCCGGGGGTCTGTGCAGAGGCCCCAGCGCCCAGCTGCTGGCGGCGGCGCTCCAGCAGCAGGGGGGACGCCGCCACCGCCACATTGAGCGACTCCACCCCGCTAACCAGGGGAATGGTGAGCCGGACGTCGGCTTCCGCCAGCAGCTCCTGGCCCAGTCCCGAGCCCTCATTGCCCAGCATCAACAGAACCGGTCGCTGCCAATCCTGGCTCCAGTAGGGGAGCCCCCCTTCCACAACCGTGCCAAGAAGGCGAGTGCCAGCCGCCCGGGCCTGGCGAAGCAGGCCCGACAGCTCAGCGCTGCTGAACCGTCCGATAGGAAGAGCCAGGCTGGCACCGCTGGAGGCCCGCAGCACTTTCGGTTGCCAGGGGTCGGCCCCCTCCCCCAACCAGACCTGATCCACCCCGGCGGCCAGGGCCGTGCGCAGCAGGGTGCCCAGGTTGCCTGGATCCTGCACGTTGTCGAGCAGCAGGCCGAAGGAGGGGGGCGATGGGGGCAGGAGCTGGGCCGGCAGGGGCCAGGGAAGGGTGCCCACCACCCCATCGGGATGGCGTGTGGTGGCGGCGGCCTCGATCACCTCAGCGGAGGCTTCCCGGCACACCGTGGAGGGGGGGAGGGCCGACAGCAGATTGGCGTGGCGGGCCATCCAGGGGGCCGTGGCCAGCAGGAGATCGGGGACGTGCCCCAGCCGGAGGGCTTCCTGGAGGAGGTGGGTTCCCTCCAACAACATGCGTTGCTGCTCGAGCCGGCCCGCAGGGTGATGCAACTCCCGCAGCCCTTTGACCAGCGGATTGCGACGGCTGCTGATCGGCTCGAAACCCACGCAGAACTCAGAAGTGGTCGTGGCGACGGACGCTCATCTTGTCTTCCAAGCGAAGCTCCTTCTCGTGCAGATGGATGCCGCGCACCGCAGCGATCTGCCCGTGGATACCTTCGGCAGCAAGATTTTGCACCAATTGCTTCATCACCTCCTCTTCGACCTTGGCTTCATCGAAGGCTGCCGGAGTAAGGCTTTCAATGAACTTGCCAGCCTTTTTGGCAACAATCTCAGAAGAATTGCTAATGGAAAGTAAAATCATGATTGGATTGATGCGGATGGGGAGACTTGAACTCCCACGACATTGCTGCCACTAGTACCTGAAACTAGCGCGTCTACCAATTCCGCCACATCCGCAGGCGTTGAGGCCTTTCGAATCTTAAACCATCACCCGCTCGCCGACCAGCCTTCCCCGCCCCCGCGAGTGGGCCGAGACAGTTCATCCGGCGGCCCCTAGACGAAGCAGGGAATCATTGTCAAGATTCACCTGCGAATTGACGTTGCAGGCCCCCTGCCCATGGTTCTTTCCGTTGCGCCTTCCAACACCACGCTCACGCAGCCGAAATTGGAGGTCGTTGGTGGAACCAAGTTAGAAGGAGAAATTCGCGTCAGCGGCGCGAAAAATTCGGCCCTCGTGCTGATGGCCGCCTGCCTGCTCACCGGCGATTCATTAAAACTTCGCAATGTCCCCCGGCTCACGGACATCGCCTCCATGGGCGAAATCCTGGCAGCCCTTGGCGTGCGGGTCACCCGCTCCGGGGAAGCCATTGAACTCACGGCCGACCACATCACCCGTGCGGCACCTCCCTACGAGCTGGTGAACAGCCTGCGGGCCAGCTTCTTCTGCATTGGCCCCCTCCTCGCCCGCATGGGAACGGCCCAGGTTCCCCTCCCCGGCGGCTGCCAGATCGGCACCCGACCCGTGGTGGAGCATGTGAAGGGCCTCAAGGCCCTCGGAGCCCACGTCACCATCGAGCACGGTGTGGTGACCGCCGTGGTTCCCGGCCCCAACAGCCGCTTGAAAGGGGGACACATCCACCTCGATTGCCCGAGCGTGGGAGCCACGGAAACCTTGATGATGGCCGCCACCCTCGCCGATGGCGAAACGGTGATCGAAAATGCCGCCCAGGAACCGGAAGTGGTGGATCTGGCCCGGCTGCTCCAGGCCATGGGCGCCCGGATCACCGGCGAAGGCACCCCCACCATCACCATTGATGGGGTTCCCTCCCTCCACGGCACCGACTACGAGGTGATCCCCGACCGCATCGAGGCCGGCACCTTCCTCCTGGCCGGCGCCATCACCCGCTCCTCCCTGTTGGTCACCCCCGTGATCTCCGAGCACCTGGGAGCCGTGCTCACCAAGCTCGAAGAATGTGGCTGCACCCTGAAACAGGAGGGCAGGGGTGTGCGCATCACCGCCACGGAGATTCAGGCTCTGGATCTGCGCACCCAGCCCTTCCCTGGGTTCCCCACCGATCTCCAGGCTCCTTTCATGAGCCTTCTGGCCACGGCCCAGGGCACCAGCCTGATCGTGGAAAACATCTTTGAAAACCGCATGCAACACGTGGCTGAACTGCAGCGGATGGGTGCATCGATCCGTCTTCAGGGCAACACGGCCTGTGTGGAGGGCGTGCCCCAGTTGAGCGGAGCTCCGGTGCAAGGCACCGATCTGCGTGCCTCCGCCGCCATGGTGCTGGCCGGTCTGGCGGCCCAGGGCACCACCACCGTGAGGGGCCTGGAGTATCTGGATCGGGGCTACGACCAGTTGGAGCAAAAGCTCAAGGCCGTTGGGGCCTCCATTCAGCGCCTCACCGACGACGCTTGATCTGGCTCGTACCCATCGCCCATTAGATTCGAATCGCGGGAGCGTGCCGGAATTGGTAGACGGACTCGACTCAAAATCGAGCGCCTTCGGGCATGTGGGTTCGAGTCCCACCGCTCCCATCCCTGTCCCCGCGGATTCTTCCGCGGTGATGGATACCTACGCCCGTTATCCCCTGTCCCTGGTGCGGGGCAAGGGCGTGTGGGTGTGGGATCAGGAGGGACGCCGCTACCTCGATGGGGTGGCCGGCATCGCTGTCTGCACCCTCGGCCACAGCAACCCCGCCCTGCGCCGGGCCCTCTGCCGGCAGTTGGGCATCCTGCAGCACGTCTCCAATCTCTACCGGATTCCGGAGCAGGAGGCCCTCGCCAAGGCCCTGGTGCAACGCAGTTGCGCCGATCGGGTGTTTTTCTGCAATTCCGGCGCCGAGGCCAATGAGGCCGCCATCAAGCTCGCGCGCAAGCATGGCCACCAGGAACGGGGCATTGAGCGGCCCCTGATCCTCACGGCGGAAGCCAGCTTCCATGGCCGCACCCTGGCGGCCGTCACCGCCACGGGGCAACCCCGCTACCACCAGGGCTTCCAGCCCATGGTGGAGGGCTTTCGCTATTTCCCCTACAACGACATCGGCGCCTTCGAATCCCTCCTCGCCTCCTGCGAGGCGGACGGACCGGCCGTTGCCGCCGTACTCATCGAGCCCCTCCAGGGGGAGGGTGGGGTGAACCCCGGGGATCCGGCCTTCTTCCGGCGCGTTCGCCAGCTCTGTGATGAGCGCCGCATCCTCCTGATCTTCGACGAGGTGCAGATCGGCGTGGGCCGCAGCGGCCGCTGGTGGGGCTACGAAACCCTCGGGGTGGAACCTGATGCCTTCACCCTGGCGAAGGGCCTCGGGGGTGGCTTTCCCATCGGGGCCCTGGCGGTGAAGGCCAGCTGCGATCATTTCCGCCCTGGCGACCACGCCAGCACCTTTGGCGGCAACCCCCTGGCCTGCCGGGCGGGGTTGACCGTGCTCCAGGAAATCGAGCGCCGCAAGCTCCTCACCCACGTGAAAGCCATGGGGCTCCAGCTTCGGGAGGGCCTGGAGGGTCTGGTGCAGCGCTACCCCCAGCAGCTGGCGGGGGTGCGGGGCTGGGGCCTGTTGCTGGGTCTGGTGCTCCAGCCGGACGGCCCCGCTGCGCCGGATCTGGTGAAGGCCGCCATGGCCGAACGGCTCCTGCTGGTGCCCGCGGGGGCGTCGGTGGTGCGCTTCGTTCCGCCCCTGGTGATCAAGCCCCGCCATGGGCGGCAGATGGTGAAACGGCTGGAGCAGGCCCTGCAGCGCCTGCGTTGATGCGCCTGCCGGAGCCCGTCGATCTCGATCAAATCCTGGCTGCCTGCACGGGCCGGGGCATTGATCTCGGACTGGACCGGCTGCAGGCCGCCCTCGCCGCCGGGGGCCATCCCGAAGGCCGTTTTCCCGCCGTGCAGGTGGCCGGCACCAACGGCAAGGGTTCCATTGCCACCTTTCTGCACGCCATCCTCGAGGCCGCGGGGCTGCGCACCGGGATTTACCGCTCTCCCCATCTGCAGAGCTGGTGCGAGCGGATTCAACTGGGCCAGCAGTGGATCAACGGGGACACCCTGCAGGAGGATCTGCGGCGCTGGCTTCCCTTGGCCACCCAGCACTCCCTCACGGTCTTTGAACTGTTCACGGCCGCGGCCATGGATCGCTTTGCCAAGGCAGAGCTGGATCTGGTGGTGCTGGAGGTGGGGCTGGGGGGCCGCCTCGATGCCACCACAGCCCATCCGGACCGGCGGGTGGTGGGGTTCGGCCCCATCGGCCTCGACCATCAGGACTTTCTGGGATCCACCCTGGCTGAGATCGCGGCCGAGAAGGCCGGGGTGCTGACCGCCTCCCAGGTGGCCATCAGTGGTCCCCAGGCGCCTGAGGTGGTGGAGGTGCTGGAGCGGCAGGCCCAGCGCAGCGGCTGCCTCCTGCGCTGGGTGGAGCCCCTGCCCGGCGAGGCGGAAGGGGGTTGGCCCCTTGGGTTGCCCGGCACCTTCCAGCGCAGCAATGGGGCCGTGGCCGTGGCCATGGCCGAAACCCTTCGCGCCCAGGGCTGGCCGATCTCCGAGCAGGCCATCGCCCAGGGGCTGCGGCAGGCCCGCTGGCCCGGTCGGTTGGAGCGGCGCCGCTGGCAGGGGAGGGAGGTGCTGCTCGATGGGGCCCACAACCCGCCCGGCGCCGAGGCCCTGCGGCGGGAGCTGGATCGGCTCGACCAGGGCGGCCAGGGGGAGGGCCAGGCCTCAGCGCCCCCAGGGAGCGGCCGCCGCTGGCTCCTGGCCATGCAGCGCACCAAGGACGCTCCAGCCCTGCTCGATGCCCTCCTCGGCCCCCAGGATCGGGCAGCCATCGTGGCGCTCGCCGATCTGCCCTGTTGGAGCGTGGAGGCCTTGCTGGCGGCCCGCCCCGAGCTGGTCGGGCGCCTGCAGGCGGTGGCCCATCCCCAAGAGGGCCTGCACTGGCTGAGCGTCCCCGGCCCCCTCCCCGTGGTGGCCGGATCCCTTCACCTGCTGGGGGACGTCTGGCCCCTGCTCGATCCTCCCGACCCTGGGGCCCAGATGTAGGCCCACGGCCCCCGGGGGCGGGATCAAGTTGCAGGAAGGATCAGCCGCCCAGGCTGACGCCTCCCCAACCCCTTGCCATCCTGTAGGGGTAGGGCTTTTCTCCCCCCATGTCGGTCTCCCTGACTCCAGACGAACGCAACAAACTCATTGGTGGCCCTCTGGCCGCCGCCATGGCCGTGATGGCCGTGGATATGGGCATTTTTTCCAGCGCCCAGGAAGCTCTCGCCCTCGGCAAAGAGCTCTCCGCCGCCGCAACCCGCTACGCCTCCAATCCCCTGATTGCCAGCCTCTTCGACCCGGAAGCCCTCAAGCAGGGCATCAACCCCTCAAAGCCCAACATCACGCCAGAGGATGTGAAGGATGGCAAGGTGCTCGACCGGGCCCTGGAGCAGGTGGATCAGGCCATGAGCCTGGTGCGCACCAAGTGTGATGCCCCCTCGGCCCAGCAATATGCCCAGCTCATCGTGGATGGCTGTGTGGCCGTGGCCGAGGCCGCCGGAAACGGCCTGTTCGGCTCCGGGGAAAAAGTCACCGTCGAGGAGAAGGCAGCTCTGGACCGGATCCGCCAGCATCTGGGGGTCACTGCCTGAAGGCTGAGCGCATGCCCTGGGTCCCCGTCTCCGTGTCCACTCCCGACAGGCCCAGGGCCGGCCTCCCCCGCCGCCTGATCCAGCTGCTGTTTGGCAGCTGGATGGCGATTCTTCTGCTGGTGCCCTCGCCAGCGATGGCCAGCTACGCCGAGCGGATCGATTACACCCTCACCAATCAGTCCGGCAAGGATTTCCATGGCCAGGACCTCAGCGAGTCGTCCTTCGCCGGAGCCGTCGGACGGCAGGCCAATTTCGATGGCACCGACCTCCATGGCGCGATCTTCACCCAGGGCGCGTTTGCAGGGGCCAGCTTTCGAGGGGCCAACCTCACCAATGTGCTCATGGATCGGGTGGATTTCGCCGGGGCCGATTTCACGGCTGCCATCCTTCAGGGCGTGATCGCCTCGGGTAGCAGCTTTGCCGGCGCCAACATCACCGATGCCGATTTCAGTGAGGCCATCCTCGATCGGGCCGACCAGGTGTCGCTCTGCCGCAAGGCCAGCGGCCAGAACCCAGTGACCGGGGTGGAGACCCGCCTCAGCCTGGGCTGCTGAGCGCTAGGCCTGCTCCCACCAGCCCCGCAACTTGCCCGGGTTGAGCAGGCCCTGGGGGTCGAGCTGGCGTTTGCAGCCCACCTGCTCGGCGTCGACCACCCCCATTCCCCCATCCTCCACGGTGATCACGTGGGGATCAAAGATCCAGGCGCCCGCCTCCCGGCACTGGGCCATGAGCCTCTGGAGGGCCTCGACGCCCTGGTCGCGCAGCACGGGAAGGGCCGCCAGCCGGCAGGCCCCCATCTGCCGCACGGCCTCCAGATGCCAGTGCAGGCTGTCGCCCCAGGTGGCGTTGAGCGCCTCGAGAAAGGGGGCCTCCGGTTGGGGTAGCACCATCTGCAGATAGGTCCAATCGGGATGTTTTGCCCGCCAGTGGAGCGTGGTGTGGTTCCAGGTGAGTTCCCGCAGGGGCAGGCCCCGGCTAGTGGCTTCCGGCTCCTGCCACACCACCCTCCCCCCTCTCCCGGCGAGCCAGGCGGAGGCCAGGGCCACGGCATCCGGCGCCAGCAGCAGCAGTAAGCGGCTCTCGCCGGCCTCGGGCCTGGGACAGCCCTGGGGCCAGGGCACGGCGGCCGCCAGCTCCCCATCCAGCAGGCAGAGTTCCTGCAGGAGCAGGGCCGTGCCCGGCAGCTCCTGGGCGGCGACCAGGGCCTCGCGGTCGTCGGCAAACCCCACCACCATCTGCCACCACCCCACCGCTTCGGTGGTGGCCAGCCGCAGGGCCGTGAGGATCCCATTGGTGCCATAGGCATGGTTGAGGGACTCACAGGCCTGGCCTTCCAGCTGCAGGAGCCGGGGTTCGGGCTCCACCGTCACCACCTCCAGCCCGAGGAGATGGCCCGGATCCCGCAGGAACCCCCAGCGCAGGGAACCAATGCCCCCCGATCCGCCGGCGATGAAGCCCCCCAGGGTGGCGCTCCGATAGGTGCTGGGAGCGAGGCGAATGGCCCGGCCATGGGGCAGGAGCTGGCGATCCAGCTCGGCCAGAAGGCAGCCGGCCTCCGCTTCCACCACTCCTGTGTCGGCCTCCACGGTCCGCACCTGGTGCAGCCCCGTCATGTCCAGCACCACCCCCCCCGCCAGGGGCACGCACTGGCCATAGTTCCCCGTCCCCGCTCCGCGCACGGTGAGGGGCACCCCATGGCGGGCACAGGCCCCGGCCACAGCCATCACCTCGTCCACGCTGGTGGGGCAGGCCACCACCTGCCCCTTGAAGCCCGCCAGCAGTTGACGCAGCACCGGGGAATAGGTGTGGAAATCACTAGACAATTTCTCCAGCTCAGCCGGCCCGTCCAACAGGGTGAGCGTTGGAACGCGCTGCTGGAGCTCCCCCACCAGGGCCCCGATCTGGGACGCCGAGGGCACGGGCGGCAGGGGGGGCAGGCTCAGGGAGGGCATCCGGGTGGGGCAGGGGGATCTCTCAGTTTCTCTGGAGGATGGCCTCCTGGGCCGCGAAGGGTCCCAGCAGGGGTGAGGCGGCTTCCGCCTGGGGAGGCTCCAGCCAGATGCCCTGCCTCAACACCCGCCGCTGGGGGGTGCGAGCCAACAGGTCGGACCAGGAGGTGGCGGCGAGCACCACCAGATCCGCAGGCCCACCGATCCGCAGCACCCCATCCCAGGGCAGGGCCAACAGATGGGCTGGAGCGGTGGTGAAAGGTGCCAGCCCCGCCCGTTCCCAAGGCAGCAGATGGGTGGCCACCGTGCCCATTCGGATCAGCTCGATCGGATC
>JBEIGX010000020.1:0-18525 GCA_040381675.1 Aphanothece sp. | reverse complement strand
TGGCCGGCTCGCCGGACCGTGTGGTTCGAGGAATGCACTTCAAGATCACCCACCACGATGGTCTGATGGTCCTCAAATGTGGATGGTTTGCACTGCAGGTGGATGCGCAGGCGCGTCAGGAGGTCGCTGGGCCCGGCGGAGGAGAGCCAGAGATCATCGGCCCCGCTGCCCAGGGCCCGGCACCGGCCTTCCACATCGTCCTGGGGACTTCCCAGCAGGATCGGCAGGGAACCCCAGCGGCGCCGAAGGGAGGGGATATGTCCTTCCAGCCCGCTGGAAAGGATCACCGCCGCCGGAGGGGGGCTCTCCTTCCTGTCGGGCTCCTCCAGGGGCAGCAGGGGGTGGGTGGCATACCCGGAGGCCTCGAGTCTGGGAGCCAGTTCCATGGCCACCGTTCCGCCCAGCAGCACCATGGGGATGGATTCAGCCATTTTCAGGATTTTGGCGAGGTTTGGCCACATGGGGGAGACCCCAGCCGAGCTTGTTGCGGAGCACCTGGAAAAATTCGTGGTCGGCCAGGCGCACAAAACCCAGCGGATGGTCGCTGCGACGGATCAGCACCCGATCTTCCGGCCACACGTAGCAGCCCGCACTGCCATCCACCACCATCATCAACCGCTCGGGGGTGGCGGGAAAGACCGTGACAGGCTCCCGATCAGAAAAAACCAGCGCCCGGGAGGCCAGGGAATGGGCAGCGATGGGGGTGAGCTGCAGCACGGGACAATCGGGCGTGATCACCGGGCCTCCGGCGCTGAGGGAATAGGCCGTGGAGCCGGTAGGGGTGGAAAGAATCACCCCATCGGCGGCAATGTCCACCGGAGCGTGCCGGCCGATGGCCACCTCGAAATGGCACATGCTGGTGAGGGGCTCCCGATGGAGAGCCATCTCATTGAGACAGAGCAATTCCCAGCGGCGCTGTTCTCCACGCATCACGGTCACCACCAGCATGGTGCGTTCTTCCACGCTCCACTGCTGGGCCACCACCTGATCCAGAACCCTGTCCAGATCCTTGAGGTAGGCCTCGGCCAGAAATCCCAGGTGGCCCGTATTGATGGTGAGGATGGGAACCCCGATGGGTACGGTCTGGCGGGCGGCGGAGAGCACCGTGCCATCCCCCCCCAGCACCAGGGCCAGGCTCAGGCTCTCGTCAAAACCCTTCGGCACACAGGCGGCGTATCCCAGTCCCCGCAGGTGCTGATCAGGGTTGGCAAATCCCACCACCCCACCAGAACTGCTCGCCCGCACCACGTCCACACCGTCAGCCTTGAGCCGGGATTCGATGGTTTCGGCGGTGGAGAGCGCCACCGCCTTGCCATCATTGACGATGAGTCCGACGCGGGGCAGGGTGTTGCCGCAGCTCCATGGATGTTAGGGAGACACGGACACTCCAGCACCAGGGGTGGGGAAACGACCCCCATGAAGGTGTTGCTGAATCTCCCTCCAGTTCGTTCTGCCCAGGAGTTGACGCTTGAGGTCATCTCTGTTGGAGAGATCAGCGGCCAGAATGGAGAACCCGGAGGGATACACACCTTGCCCGCTGGGGAAGTAAATCTTTTTCGCCAGGGCGAGGGTCAGGAGATCCACCAGGGCGTTGGTATTGGTGGTTGTTGGGGTGGTGACGCCGGGGTTGTCATGGATCTTTTGCGAAGTCTGGGGGGATGCCCCAAGCAGTAAACCGCACTGTCAGTTAACTGTTCTTTGCACGCCTTGAGAACCGCAAAGCTGTCCGTACAACCACGACGGAACGACCTTTCAAGGCTTCCCGCAGCACTTCAAGAAAGGGTGCATAGTTGAAGGGAACATCCGAGTAACGAATGTGAACCGCTTCATACCCTTGGGGAAGGGCAGGGCCTGGCAGCCTCTGCCGCCTCCGCATTGGTCGTGAATGACAAGCTATTCAGGTCTGTGGCCTGTAGGGAATTGGGGAAACAGGAGAGTTGATTAAAACGGCAGATGTCTTCATTTCTCAATCGTAGCTGGACCGATGGAAACCTTCTGGCGGTCTCAAAATACTGGCAAAAGTCATCATGGAAGCCATGGGTGCGTGTGTCGATGATTAACTGCCGTTGGTATTGGAGGGCGTGAATCAGCGTCTTGTGGACCTGGCTGAGGATGTCGTTGAGTCCACCATGGGGCCGGCAAAGAAGATATCGGTCGTCCACATGCATCACGCTGGCTTGGGCAACTCTCCGCTGCTCCCGAGCTCGCGTCACCATGGTGGCCCAGTCGTGCTGTTGGCTCCAGGTTTTTCTTGTGTGTATCCAATGGGTCATTGCATGGATGCCCGAGGAGAAGGCGTGCGAAAACGCGTCTTAAAACTGTTGAAGAAATCGCAGATCACTGGTGTACAGCCTGCGGATGTCGTCAATGCCATGCCGCACCATGCAGAACCGCTCCACGCCAAGCCCCGCTGCGAAGCCGCTCCAGCGCATTGGATCAAGGCCCAATCCCTCCAGCACCGCTGGATCAACCATGCCGCAGCCCATGACCTCCAGCCAGCGTCCACGCCATTGCACATCCACTTCCGCGGAGGGCTCCGTGAACGGAAAGTAGCTGGCGCGGAATCGCACGGGCAGATCCCCAAAAAACGCTTGCAAAAAGGTGGTCACCGTTCCTCGGAGGTGGCTGAAATCCAATCCTTCGTCAATCGCCAGCACCTCCACCTGGTGGAACACGGGCGAATGGGTCGCATCCATGGAATCCCTTCGAAACACTCGCCCTGGCGCCACCACCCGCACCGGAGGGGGATTGGCCTCGAGATAGCGAATCTGTACGGGTGAGGTGTGGGTTCTCAAAAGATGCTGCTCCTTCCCACCTTCTCTCTCGAGGTAGAAGGTGTCTTGCATGTCCCTGGCGGGATGGTGGGCAGGAATGTTGAGCGCCGTGAAGTTGTAGTGATCGGTTTCGATCTCTGGTCCCTCCGAAACCCGGTAGCCAAGACCTGCGAAGAGATCCACGATCTCCTCGCAGGTCTGAATGAGGGGATGGCGATGGCCGGGGGGGGTTCCGGACCAGGGCATGGTCACGTCAATCCGTTCTCTCTGGAGCCGCTCCTCCAGTTCCGAGGAGCGCAGATGCTCGAGCCGCTCGGCCAACTGGTGCTGCACCTGGTCCTTGAGGCGATTGGCCCGTTCCCCCACCAGGGGTCGTTCCTCGGCGGTGAGCCGGCCCATGGCCCCCAGCACCGCCGAGAGCCGTCCCTTCCGGCCAAGAAGGTTGACGCGCAGCTCCTCCAGCGCCCCGGGGTTGTTGGCCTCCTCGATGGCTCCTACCGCTTCCCGCTCCAGTTGGTCGAGTTGTTGGCTGAGCTCCTGAAGGCTGATGTTGGCGCCCACGGGCACGGGGATAGCTGAGGGCGACTGTAGGGAGCTGTCTAATCTTCCCTCAGGGCCTTCCTTCCGCCACTGCCATGGCCAACCCCCATGACCCCGCCAACCCCGTTCACCCCACTGCGCATCCTCATCAGCAATGACGATGGGGTCTTTGCAGAGGGCATCCAGTCCCTCGCGGCGGAAGCCCAGCTGCGGGGGCATCGGGTCACGGTGGTGTGTCCTGATCAGGAACGCTCCGCCACCGGCCATGGCCTGACGCTCCAGACACCCATCCGTGCGGAGAGGGCGGATGAGCTCTTTGCCGAAGGGGTGACCGCCTGGGCCTGCAGTGGCACCCCGGCTGATTGCGTGAAGCTGGCCCTGTTTCGTCTGATGGAGGAGCCCCCAGACCTGGTGCTGTCGGGCATCAACCATGGCCCCAATCTGGGCACGGATGTGCTCTATTCGGGCACGGTGGCTGCGGCCATGGAGGGCACCATTGAGGGGCTGCCCTCCATGGCCGTGAGCGCAGCGGATTTTCGCTGGCGCCAGTTTCAGCCTGCGGCTCGTCTGGCCCTTGAGGTGGCGGAGGGCATGCTGGGCCAGGGGTGGCCAGAGGGGCTGCTGCTCAACCTCAATGTGCCCCCCGTGCCCTGGGAGGCGATCGGTCCGCTGCGTTGGTGCCGGCCTGCCGTGCGGCGCTACGCCGATCAGTTCGATTGCCGCGTGGATCCCAGGGGGCGCACCTATTACTGGTTGGCAGGGGAAGTGGTCAACGACCTCGAGGCCAGGGTTTCCGGTCCTGAGGACTGGCCCACGGATGTGGGCTGGGTCCAGGCCAATGGAGCCAGCCTGTCGCCGTTGCAACCCGAGTTGTTCTGGCGAGGCGAAAGCTCCTCCCTGCCCCAACTCGAGAGGATGCCAGCCTGCGGGAGCCCTGGAGAAGGGATGGCCTAACTGCGGCGATGGATCCGCTGCAGCATCCAGAGGGAGAACATCATTCCGAGAAGATGGGCAAAGAGCACCTGGGTGTTGCTCAGCACGCCAAGCATCTCAATGGAGGTGATGGGAAAGCCCACCAACCTGTTCAACCCCCCCCCATTGATGGGGGCGCCAAAAAATCCCGGTGCCTGCAGGGAAGCCTGCACAAACAGACTCCCGGCCAGGGCCTGGTAGCCCACCGCGGCGAGGGTCAGGCCCAGCAGATCCCCGAGAAGGCCCCGTTTGAGCAGCTGGGCCGTCTCCCCTTTGCTGGGACGGATCGGTCGGTCCAGGGCGCGGCCGCAGCGCACCACCAGCCAGCCATGCCAAAGGCTCCAGAGCAGCACGAGAAAGGACAGGGTGGTGAAGGAGAGCCCTGGTCCCAAACCGAGTGCCCGCTGGGAATTGGCGGCGAGCTGGCTCCCGATCTTGCTGAAGAAGAGCACCCCCACCACCACCACGCCCAGGGTCAGCTGAGTCCAGAACCGCACCCAGCCCACGCGCCGGAGAGCTGCGGAAATCCGGTATAGGTCAAGGGCTTCAGCCATGGTGGTCGCAAGCTGTGCACCAACTTGCCATGGGAAGATCTAAGGAGCGAGAGCAAGGCCCATCCCTCAGCCCTGCATCGGCATCCTGTGACCACCCTCTCCCCCCCCGCGCCGGTGCGCCAACCGACGGCGGTGGCCCTTGGGACCTTTGATGGCCTGCATGCGGGCCATCGGCGGGTGATCACCGAGGCCATAACCCTGGCGGCCGACCAGGCCACCTCGCATGGGCCAGCGGTGCCCACGGTGGTGAGCTTCTGGCCCCATCCCCGGGAAGTGCTGTATGGCGAAACCCGCCTCCGCCTGGATTTGCCTGAGGAGAAGCTGTCTCTGTTGGATCCCCTCGGGATTCAGCAGCTGGTGTTGCTGCCTTTCACCCAGCAACTGGCCTCCTTGAGTCCTGAACGGTTTGTGGCCGAAGTCCTGGAGGGTCAGCTGGGGGCGTGCTGCGTGGCGGTTGGGGAAAACTTCCGTTTTGGGGCCCGCCGTTCCGGCGACGCCGAACACCTCTTCGTGCTGTGCCAGCAGCGCGGCATCCGGGTGGCCGTGGTGCCCATGCTCCATGATTCCGCCGGCCGTGTGAGCAGTAGCCGGATCCGGCAGGCCCTGGCCGAGGGAAGGATTCCCGAAGCCGAGGCCCTTCTGGGCCGTCCCTATCGGTTTGAAGGCCTGGTGCAGACCGGTCGGGGGTTGGGCCGCCAACTGGGCTGGCCCACCGCCAACCTGCAGGTCAGTGGGCGCAAGTTTCTTCCCATGGAAGGGGTCTATGCGGCCAGGGCCTGGACCTCCGATCAGCGCGGTGCGCCCCCCATGGCGGCCGTCATGAATCTGGGAGGCCAACCCACCGTCGATCCCGAAGCGCCCTCCGCCGTGGAGGTTCACCTCCTCGATCGGGAGCTGGATCTGGTGGGTCGAGGATTGGTGGTGCAACCCATTCGCTGGCTGCGGGCGCAGCGCCGTTTTGCGAGTCTGGAGGAGCTCTGCCAACAGATCACCTGCGATGTGGCCACGGCAAGGGAGCACCTGGTTTCGCACCCATTGGCCCCATGACTGATTCCACCCCGGACGCGACGGCTTCGATTGAGCGCCTCCTGGACGCCAATCTGGATCGGGCCCGGGAGGGGCTGAGGGTGCTGGAGGATTGGTGCCGTTTTGCGCTCGATCGCCCCGATCTGGTGGTGCGTTGCAAGGACCTCCGCCAGCGTCTGGGCCGATGCCATCGCCTGGCCTACAAGATGGCTCGCCACACAGCCTCCGATGGGGCCAACGGCCTGGGCCACCCTGCCCAGAATGACCGGCAGAACCCGCTTGATGTGGTCGCAGCCAATGCGGGGCGGGTCCAGGAAGCCCTGCGGGTTCTCGAGGAGTTCGGCCGGGGGCGGGATCCAGAGCTGGCGGAGGAGGCTGCCAGGATCCGTTACGCCCTCTACGACCTAGAGGTGGATTGTCTGCGGAGCAGTGGGGCCCCAGGGGAGTCGAGAAGGGAACGGCTAGCCCGTTGCCATCTGTATCTGATCACGTCACCAGGTCCGGATCTGTTCGGCACGGTGGAGGCGGCCTTGCGTGCGGGGGTGCGGCTGGTTCAGTACCGCCCCAAGCAACAACCTGCCACGGACGTGGAGCGGTTTGAGGAGGCCAGCCGGCTTCGCCAGCTCTGCTGGAGCCATGGCGCCCTTTTCCTGGTCAATGATCGGCTGGATCTGGCCATGGCCGTGGAGGCCGACGGCGTTCACCTGGGTCAGGAGGATCTGCCGGTGGCCGTGGCCCGCCGATTCCTCGGGCCTGATCGGCTGATCGGCAGGAGCACCCATGCCCCCGACCAGCTGCGCCAGGCGGTGCTGGAAGGCTGTGACTATGCGGGGGTGGGCCCCGTGCATGTGACCCCATCTAAACCAGGCCGCCTACCCGTCGGCCTGGCCTACGTGGCCTCTGCCGCTGCCGATTGCCCCATCCCCTGGTTTGCCATCGGGGGGGTGGATGGGGAGAACATGGCTTCCGTGTTGGAAGCCGGTGCCACCCGCGTGGCCGTGATCCGGGCCATCACGGGTGCCACCGATCCCCATGGCGCCAGCCTGGCCCTCCTGCAGCAGCTGGGGGCTTCGGCATGATCACCATCACCGTCAATGGTGAACCCAGAACCTGTCCAGCTGGGCTGGAGCTGCGGGAGGTGTTGATCCACCTGGGCTACAAACCGGATGTGGTGGTGGTGGAGCTCAACGGCACCATTTATTCCCGCTCTCAGGGGTTTGGCCGGAGGGTCGTGGAATCCGATGCCTTGGAGGTGGTCACCATTGTGGGAGGGGGTACGTAGATTTCTAGTACTTTCAACCTCTCAGTGACATCCTCCATGGGACTCCGTCTGTTCAAGCGGGTTGCCAGCTTGATGGTGGTCCCCATCCTGCTCACCAACCTTCTCCTGGCTTCTCCCCGCGCTGCCGATGCGGCCAGCGGGGGCCGGATCGGAGGCGGCAGTTTCCGCTCGTCTCCTTCCCCCCGCAGCTACGGCAGTGGAGGAACCCGTTATCGCGGGGGCTCAGGGCGTACCGGGGGGACCTACATCCCCGTGCCCTATGGCGGCGGCTACTACGGCGGGGGGTATGGCGGCGGGTATTACGGAGGGGGTGGTTTCGGACTCCCCTTCGTTGTTCCGATCTTTGGTTTCGGTGGCGGCCTGCTGGGGTTCCTTGTTCTGATGGCCGTTCTTGGTCTGATGGTCAATGCCATCCGCCCAAGCAGTTCCTCGTCTTATGGGGGCAACCTCCCTGGCGACGATGCCTACGGCAGCTTGGAAGGACCCGTGTCCATCGCCCAGATCCAAGTGGGTCTTTTGCCCTCCGCCAAGCAGTTGCAGGCTGATCTTCGCCGCATGGCGGCCACGGCTGATACGGGCACCACGGCCGGGCTGCAGAGGGTGCTTCAGGAAACCACCCTCTCCCTGCTGCGCAATCCGGAGCTCTGGGTTTACGCCAATGCGGAGGCAGCCCAGGTTCCCTTCAGTTCCGCCGAGGGCACGTTCAACCGTCTGTCCATGCAGGAGCGAAGCAAGCTCCGGAAGGAGATCACCTCCAACGTGTCAGGGCGCCGCAGCCAGGACACCCTCTCTGGAGCGGTCCAGGGCGCGAGCGATGCCACGAGTGATTTCATTGCGGTCACGGTTCTGGTGGCCACCCGGCACAAGGTGGCCGTCAAGGAGGCCCACACCGCCGAAGCTCTCCGGGAGGCCCTTCAGCAGCTTGGATCCATCGGCGATGACGACCTCCTGGCCCTGGAGGTGATTTGGCAACCCGAAGGAGCCGGTGAGGTGCTCACCACGGAGGAATTGCTCTCGGCCTACCCCCAGCTTCAGCACCTCTGAGTCAGGCGGGCTGGCTTGCTGCTCTGCCATTCAGGATGCGCAGGGCAGCCATGGCAGCCCCATACCCATTGTCGATGTTCACCACGCTGAGCCCCGGGGCGCAGCTGGCTAGCATCCCCTGCAGCGCTGCTGTTCCGCCTGCGCTCACCCCGTAGCCCACGGAGATGGGCACCCCGATGACCGGCTGGGGAAGGAGACCTGCCACCACGGTGGGCAGGGCCCCCTCCATGCCCGCGCAAACGATGAGCACGGAAGCCTCCCGCAGGATCACCAGGCGATCCAGCAGACGATGCAGCCCAGCCACCCCCACGTCCTCCACCAGCTCCGTGCAGATGCCGTGGCACCGAAGGGCCAGGCAGGCCTCCTGGGCCACCACTTGATCACTGGTTCCACCTGTGACCACGATCACCTTCCCCTTCTGGGGGTTGGTCGGCGGCAGACCGGGAGCCGTCAGGCAGCGCGCTTCCGGATGGTGGGCCAGGGGGGTGGAATCTCCCTCGCCCAAGAACCGGGCCACGGCCGCCGCTTTGCCCGGCGACACCCGCGTCACGAGAGCCGTTTCACCGGCGGCGATTAGGTCGCGAAGGATAGCGGCGATCTGATCTGCCCGTTTGTGCTGGCCCCACACCGCTTCCACCATTCCGAGGCGGGAGCGCCGGCCCAGATCAAGATTGGCCGAGGAAGTCATCACCGGGAAGTTTCCCCTGCGAAGACCAGAGGGAAGGGATTGTCACTGTGGGGAGGGAGGGAGAGCATCTGTTTGGCCGCAGCCTCAAAGCTCTCCTGCACGGCGGCCACCATGGCTTCTGGGATGGCTTTCCAGTCCTGGCGGTTGGCCCAATGGATCAGCAGCACGCCCTCCTGGTGATGGTTGTCCCACAACACTTCTCTTCCCACGAATCCCTTTTGTGCCCGAAGCCATGGATCCCAGGTCTGGAGCTCCGCTGCGACCCAGATTTCTCTCGCGTCGGCTGGCACTTGCAGGCGCAGATGCTCCACGACCGTCACCTCCCAACCCGTGCCTTCCGCTTCCGGGGCTTCGCTCAGCGCCAGATCGATCAGCACCTCCAGACCATCGACTGGAAGACCATCGACTGGAAGGCCATCCTGTGGAAGATCAGGCTGGGGGCCTGGTTCAGAAGGATCGCGATCCACCGAAGTTGGCTGCGAGAAAGGACGTTTACCCTAGGAAGGGGGAGGAGAGAAGGGGTTGGCCGTTCAGTCCTTCTGCAGGAGGGCCACGGCGTAGGAGGCCATTCCCTCTTCCCGGCCCGTGGGGCCCAACCCCTCATTGGTGGTGGCTTTCACGCCCACCCGATCGGCAGGGATGTGGAGGGTGTTGGCCAGATTCGCCCGGATCTGGTCGATGTGGGGTCTGAGTTTGGGCCGTTCGGCCACCACCACCAGATCCACATTGATCACCTTCCAGCCCCGGTCTCGTACCAGCCCCATCACCTCCTCCAGCAACTTCAGACTGTCCGCATCTTTCCAACGCCCTTCCCCTGGAGGGAAGTGTTGGCCGATGTCCCCCAGGCTCAAGGCTCCCAAAAGGGCATCCATCAGGGCATGCACCAGCACGTCCGCATCACTGTGGCCGTCGAGCCCCAGCCCATCGGGATGGTCGAGCGCCACCCCCCCCAGGATCAAAGGCCGTCCGGCCACAAGCCGATGGATGTCGTAGCCCTGTCCGATGCGCAGGTCCATGGAAGTGGAGGCTTTCAGATGGCGGTCAAGGTTCACCCTCGCCCTTCTGAGCTTGCCACCGGGCGTAGAGATCGGGCCTGCGCTCCTGGGTACGCCGCTCTCGTTCCCCGTCCCGCCAGAGGGCAATGGCCTTGTGGTCCCCACTGCGGAGCACCGGCGGCACCTCCATGCCCCGGAAGAGGGCCGGGCGGGTGTAGTGGGGATGTTCCAGCAGGAGTCCACGATGGCTTTCCTCCTCTAGGGATGCGGCTGTTCCCACGGTGCCGGGCAAGAGCCGCACCACCCCATTGATCACGGTCATGGCGGGCAGTTCTCCACCGGTGAGAACGAAATCGCCGATGGAGATCTCCTCATCCGCCAGGCCGCGGATGCGTTCGTCAAACCCTTCGTAGTGTCCGCAGAGGATCACAAGCTGATCCTTCTGTTGAGCCCAGCGTTCCAGGTCGTCTTGGTGCAGGGGCCGCCCTTGGGGCGTCATGAGGAGGGTGGCCCGCTTCCCGTGCCTGGGTATGGATTCAAAGGCCGCAAACACGGGCTCGGGCTTCAGCACCATGCCCGCCCCACCGCCGTAGGGCTCGTCGTCCACTTTGCGATAGCGGTCTTGGGTGTGGTCCCGGGGATTGTGGAGATGGAGTTCTGCGATCCCCCGGCCAAGGGCCCGTCCGATGACTCCCAGCTGAAGCATGGGAGCAAATGCTTCGGGCACCAGGGTGATCACATCAATGCGCATGGCGGATCAGGGTGGTGGAGTCAGAGGTGTTTCCTCAGGCCGTCGCACCCGCCGGATCTCGGAGCTGAAGCTGGCCCGGCCGGGTCGACCATCTGCAAATTGCTCCAGGGTGCTGCGCAGTCGCAAGTTGGGTTTGCGAAACCAGATCCGTTCGTTGAGGCGTCGGTTTCCCTCTTCCACTGATAACACCAGGCTTCCGTCCTTACCCAGGTGCCAGTTGCCCAGGAGAGCATTGATGGCCACGGTTCCAGCTTTGTGGAAGATCAACCTCACGTTCGCCTGATTTGCCGGAAAGATCTCCAGTCCCCCCCAGTCGGATTCTGAGGTGGACTCCAGCAACGCCATTCGGATATCTGCCCGTTCTGAGGCATGCCACCCTGCGTGCGGCACCTCGCCTGGCGAGGAACCATCCCCCTCGGGTTCGAGAAGACTGCGGAGAGTAAGCCACTCTCCGGCATTCAGCTGAAGAAAGCCGCAGATGTCCTCCGGGGGAAAGTCTGTCAAGACGCGTCTGCTCTCGGTTCCTAGAACTTAAGGGTATGGCGGAACGCTCAGCTTTCGTCTCCGTAGCCCAGTTCTCTGAGTTTGGCGGAGCTGCGACGCCAGTTGGGAACCACTTTGACGAAGAGTTCCAGATAGACGGGGCACTGGAGCAGTTCTTCCATCTGCTGCCTGGCCCCGGAGCCGATCGTGCGCAGCATCTGGCCTCCCCGTCCGATCAGGATCCCCTTCTGGCTTTGGCGTTCCACGAGAACCGTTGCCAGCACCGCCAACCTGTTGCCAGTCTTGCTGCCTGGACGGGGATCTTCCACCACCCTGTCGATCTGCACCGCAACGGAGTGGGGCACCTCTTCCCTGGTCTGATGCAACACCTGTTCGCGGATCAGTTCCCCGAGCAAGGCCTCTTCCGATTGGTCGCTGATGGTTTCAGGCGGATAGAGGCAAGGTCCCTTTGGCAGGTCGGCGATCAGTGCCTGCAGGAGATCTTCCGTTCCCAGCCCGGTCAAGGCACTCACGGGATGCATGGGCCAGTTCACGCCAACGGTTTCGTCAGAACCAGAAAGAAGGTGGCGGTAGGAGGCGATTTGCTGATCCGTCTGGGATGGTTCCACTAGGTCCCAGTGGTTTAGGGCGACATGCACAGGGGAGCGACTTTCTCTCAGAAGATTCACGATGTAGGCATCGCCGCGTCCGGCCTCCATGGAACCGTTCATGAGGAGGAGAATCAGATCCACCTCTCCAAGGGATTCGCGGGCGCTTCTCACCAGTCGCTCCCCCAACAGGTGATGGGGTTTGTGGATCCCAGGGGTGTCAACAAAGATCAACTGGGCTTCAGGGACCGTCAGGATTCCCCGCAAACGGCGTCGGGTCGTTTGGGCGACGGGTGACGTGATGGCGACCTTCTGGCCCACCAAGCGGTTGAGCAGGGTGGACTTGCCAACGTTGGGTCGTCCGACCAGCGCGATGAATCCTGAACGAAAATGGCTGTTGGGGGGGGGAAGATCCATCCTCCAAATCTGGCAGTCAATGTCCTCCCATGACCAAAATGGATGCTGGGTGCCAACGGTTCATGTCCAAACCACTGTCGTTTCAAGAAGCCATTGCTCAGAGCTCGGAGTGGATTCGTCGTTGGGATCAGGAGGAGCTGAGCGACGATGTCCTTGCCGATGCGGTCGGGGAGATCGTGCGTCAGAGGGATGGGGCTAGGGGATTCTTTGTGGCCTCTCTCACGGGCGAGTCTCCTCTGATGGATCGCCTGCCTGACCCGCTCGTCTACCAGTTGCGGTTGGCGGGTGAAGACCTTGTGGATTTAACCGTTCGTAATCTTGCGATGAGCTCAGCCATGGGCCTACATCACAAGCGAAATCAGGATCAAGCCCTAATGGAAGGATCCCTTCGCGTTCGTGCGAGATGCATCGACCTCCTCCAGCACCTTGAACCCCAGCTCGTCAAACAGAGGTTGGAAAGACTGCTCGAGGGATTGGATTCCAAAGGTGAAGATAAAAAATTTTTAGAGCGTTGGGGTTATGACGACGAACAAAAAGCAGAAATAAAAACAGCTATTCATGAAGTAGCCAGCTAGAGTTTGGGATCATCAGAATCTTAGGTAAATCATACTCAGGACCTCCCAGTCTGTATCGTCGATGTTGGTTTGATAGATGTAGTTGACATGGGAACCAACCGTCAGCCATTTAGTGATGTTAAGGTCGACGCCTGCAGTGAGCATTCCATCGGTGTAACCCAAGCCGTCAACGTTTGTTGCGATCCCTCCACCAAAGAAGGGGGTGATGAAACTGCGGTTGAAGAGATCAATGGTTAAGGGAATTCTGGCCTCCCAGTCACCATTGTTATCGTTGTTGTTATTGTTGTCGTTATTATTAATATTGCTGTCATCGTTTCCTATCAAGATGCTTGGGCGGATGGAAATTGAAAAATTCTGATCAAGTTTGTAGCCCACTCTGGCCGTAAAAAGGGCGTTTGTTGGATCGCCTGTGTATGTCCCTGGTCTCACACCAGCGCCGAAGCCGTAGATCCCTCTGGATTTGTACGGGCCTTCCACTCTTGGTTTTGCGGCCAGCTCTTTGGGATCTGTTTTTGCTGGAATGGGCTGGAATTGAGTAGGAACGTCACTAAAACTCTCAACGGCTGACCATTGAATGGATGGGTCCAATGATTCCGTTGGGGCTTGTTGCCACACAGGCTTACTCGGCAAAACTTGGGACTGAGAGAAGGCTGAAGGAGTGGCAAGGATTCCGTATGCAGCGATAGCGAAAGAGAAACGCCAAATGCTTTGAAAGTGTCGCTTTTGGTTGCTCATCGCCCCTCTCCATTGCTCACAGGCACGGAAATATCAGAAGGAACCTCTGCAACGGTTGAGACCGCTTCAAGCGGTTGAAGGCTGCTTGTATGCGCCTCAATGATGGGAGGTGGAGGCGTGGGAGCTGGTGGTGAAGGCGGCAGGGCATCAGGAAGAGACGCTTCTTGTTGGACCACGGGTACGGAAACCGGAGCCGGCACATCTGTTGCCTGGACCTGTTGGGGGCTTGCTTGGGTGACCCTTTCTGATACAGGAGCCTGTTCCTGTTGAGGAATGGGATGCAGGTGAACCACTGCAGGAGCCATTCGGCCTTGGGCTGGCAGCTTCTGTTTGGTCGACCAAGTTTTGATCTCTTCTACAACCTCAGGGTCGTCTGGACTGTTCAGAATGTCAACGGTTCCATCTGATTGAAGGGCGAGCGGAACTTCTGAGAAACGCTTCACCTTCGAAGATGGGACGTGGATCACACGAGCCTGTTCCACCGTAATGGCCGAAGCTTTCCCGGAAAGAGGGCTCGTTGCGGGCTTGATGGTGTCGGATAAATTCTTCAGGGCTTTTCTCATGGGTTCCCTCCACATCTGGGGGATTGTTGAAAGGGGATCTCCAGATCGAGTCGATTGAGCCCTTTCGGCTCGAGCAATGGGCGGCATCAATGGCTCATTGAGATCACCCAGGGTGAGGGAACCACCGAGTAAATCAGAGCGTGAGTACAACTTGCGTAGAAGTTCCGAAGGCTGAGTATCTCTTAATCGTGCCATGCGATTGTCGGGCTTGACTACTGATTTACTGGGAGTGAAGTTAAAGGAATCAGGAAAAGTGGATGGACGTACTGATGGACTGAGCGCAATCGGAGAAGAAACAGAAGCAAGTGGAGTGATCGTGTTGTGTAATTTGCTTGAAATACTTCTTTCTTTTGGAAGAGTTGCATTTAAAACGACGCCACTCGTTTCAGAGGCCTGTTGTGCTCGCGCGAGAAGGCCATTGGAATTTTGAAAAGCTGGACTTTTCAGCGAGTCAAGCGGAGGTAAATTTTGTTGAGGAATATTGGCAGCAACACCTGAAAAGTCGTAGTCAGTACTCTTGTCCGCAATCTGATCTTGTGTATCGGTCAGCAAAACGGGTAGCCAAATTGATTGACTAAAAAGAGCCCAAGCAATTGCTTTGGTATTGACTCTTTGATTGGGATTCGGAGATTTGTAAGTCATGGTGAGATGAGTGTGTAAGGAATTAACGATTGTTCCAGTTGCCCAAACCTCCTCCGCCGATACCGCCGAGGTTATTAATGATTCCAATCGGTACAGCGATGTCATTTAACGCATCGATCGCCTCACCATAGAATGATCTATTGACGATGATTGTGTCGCGATCTCTGAGTGGAGGATTGAATCCATTGGAAACGTTGAGATCGTCCTTGTAGGAAAAAACTTGCCTGGTTGTAGTGCCATTATCATTGAAGCGAATTAATTCAATGTGATTTTTATTTGCCCGCCACTTTTTAAGACCACCGGCTCTAAAGATTGCCTCAACCAGTGGGGTGTTCGCGGGCAAGGAAACAGTACCCGCACTCTTGACCTCTCCGATAATTGTGATATTGATAGTTGTGGGTGCGAGATTGGTACGTCCAATGCGAATGACTTCGTCAGGTATGGGTTCAGAAACTCGACCGACAATTAGCGTGTCGCCATCAAACAAAACAGGATTTTGGAATTGATTTCCCAATAAAAAAACTTGTGATAAATCAATAAAGGTTTGCTTCTGAGCTCCGCTTTGGCCAACGACACGTCGAAGTAAAACCCTTCGTATGTCAGCATTAGGTGAGATACCTCCAGCTTTTTGAATAGCACTGACAACGCGAGGAATACCTCCTAATTCAAGAAGACCTGGATTAAGAACTTCTCCGATAACAGTAACTTTCGTCGGGCGTGCTGTTCTAAGGCTTAGAAGCAACTCTGGTCTGACAACTTGTTTTTGATACAGGGAAGTTAACCAACGGGTGGCTTGTCCAATGGTTAGTCCGGATAATTGGGCAGATCCTACTAAGGGGAGGACGGCAGTCCCATCAGGTAAAACAGTGACTGCCCCACCAACTGACTTTAATTCGGGATCGAGAAAAGTAAGAGTTAACGTATCACCGGGGCCAAGAGTATAGAGGTCTGAGTATGTTTCGGTAATCGAGGGTGCCGGCTCAGTGCTGGTTGAACCCATAGAAAGGTTGGCAACAGCCTCGCTGGTTGAGGGTCGTGAAAGGGCAGCAGGCACTGCCTCCGCCATGCACGCAAACGCGCAAGACGTCACGGCAAGTGATTTAAGGATGCCGGTGAAGCCCTGGCTACAGACCAATCTCATCGGAATGCGACCCATGCATGAGGCGTCCTAGCATAGGAGCATGGATCGAGTCGTAGCTCTTTTCAGGGGATGGATTCCAAACTGATCGCTTTGACTTGACTGGCTTGAAAAGCAGCCTATTATAACGAGTCTAGTGCAATGGTCTTGTGACGACATCGGGAACTTCTTTCCAGTCCACCGGACGCGGTCCGGTCCTTCCCCCTCTCCCCCCTGGCGCTGCTCAATCTTCCGGCAACCAGAACGATCCCAATTTTTCTCCCCTTGGTTCCACGGATCCTGGTGATGGTGGCTTTGGCAGTCTCCTACGAACATTAAAGCGACGTCAGGGCATCTTTCTCTTCACAACGGCACTAATTTCTAGTTTGTGGGCATTGAATACTTTTCGGGAACGGAAGTTTAATCCTGATTTCGCAGGCAATTTTAAGCTGCAAATTGAATCTGCTGTTCCTGAGGAAAATCAAGTTTTGGGTGGTGAAGGTAAAATTGAGACGTTAGCTAGAGCTCAGGTCAAAAGCAATATTCCTGCCTTGCGGGCTCTACTGACCAGTCCTTTGGTTGTTGCTCCGGTTGCAGACAGATTAGGACTTCAAACTAGAGACATCATTCAAAGATTACATATTCATCAAGAAGATGGCACAACGGCTGTCATGAGCGTCTCCCTTAATTGGAGAAATCCTGAGCAAGGGCGCTTGATTCTTGAAAATCTGGCAAAAGATTACGTACAGTTCTCCTTGCGTCAGCGTCAGCAAAGTATTGATGCTGGAATGAAATGGCTTGATACCCAAGCCCCGAACATTCTTTCAAACGTTAACAAATACGAGAATAAGTTGAGAGCCTTTCGCGAAAGAAATCTGGTTGTTGACCCCACAGAAAACGCAGCTGCTATTATTGCGCAAAGAGATGCATTGGTTACCCAGGTGGGGGCTCTACAAGTTGATCAATCTAAAATAGAAAACCAGATGAAGACAGTTCAGTCTGGGAAATTTTCATATACCCCATCAGGGGCTCCAACTCCTCTTCAACAGTTAGGTCGCCAAGGCACATTGATTCCCGCTGCGGGGGAGTCGCCCGATCGTGTCCTTGAAGAAACTGTAGGCTCCACGAGTCCATCCAGTGAATATCAAAAGTTTGAAATAGAGCTTGCCAGGGCAAGAGCTGTTTATCGCGATGATTCTCCGATTGTTAAATCTATAATCGCGAAGAGGGATGCCTTGGCTCCAGTTGTCAAAAATCAACAAATGGATTCTCTTCGTGAGAAACTGTTTCAAAACGCCAGACAGCAAGATGAACTCAATCGCCAAATTCTATTACTCAATCAAAACTTTAAAAACAGCCCGGATAAACTTAAGGAGTATTCAGACATCGCCACAAGGCTAGAATCTGCAAGAGCTAATTACGCCTCTTACATGTCTGCAATGGAAAACTTTAAGTTAGAAAAAGCACGTTTTGTTACTCCCTGGCAGGTGATTTCTCCTCCCTACTTCCTACAGGATCCAGTTTCACCCAACGTTAAAGAGAATCTAATTCGTGCCCTCTTGTTTGGATTATTAGGAGGTGCTGCAGCTGCTTACATCAGAGATAGAACTGATAATGTCTTCCATACACCGTCTGATGCTGAGAAGGAACTACAGTTACCAGTGCTTGGTCTTATTCCTTATCTCCCTCTTGAGCCAGGACTTAATATTAGTACAAGCATTTCCAAGATGACCGCTAGTGAAAGATTTGCAATTAAGGAGTCCCTTAGAAGTCTTTTCACAACTTTCAGATTGTTAAGAGCGGATAGAGATATCAAACTTGTGGGTGTTACTTCATCTACCCAGGGCGAAGGTAAATCCACATCCATCTCTATTTTTGCACGCACTCTTGCTGATCTTGGCCTCAAGGTACTTGTTGTAGATGCTGATATGAGACTACCAACTCAGGCCAAGTATCTAGGAGTTGCAACTGGAGAAGATGGTTTTTCTACCTTGTTAACCGACTCCCGATCAGATTTACAATCGTTGATTGTGAGAGTTCAAGAGAATTTCGACTTTATTCCTTCTGGGCCTAAGCCACCTGATCCTGCGAAGCTTCTTAATTCCTCACGTTGTCAAGATGTGATTGCAACAATTAGGAATTCAACTGATTATGACATTGTTCTGTTTGACACTCCACCGTGTCTCATGCTCGCCGATCCAATTCTTTTAGGTGAGAAATTAGACGGTATTCTCTTTTTGGTTGGCCTTGGAAAGGTTTCAAGACGCATTGCTCCACAAGCCGTTCGTCGAATTAAGGCTACCGGTGTTGACGTGTTGGGAATGATTTGTAACCAAGTCTCCTTCCCAACGAACCTCAACGATTATGGGTATGAATACGGTTACTATTATCATTATGGCTATTCTTATTCAGATGGCTACAAGAAACAAGGAGTAAATACTTACTTTCAAAAAGCAAAAGACATTGGAAGCCGATATATTCAACAGGGTGTCAAAGACATCGAAACTAAAAAATTAACTGATAACTCAAATACCGACAAGAACAAATTTTCATAGTTCAAAGCGGAGGAGCGATGTAGAGCGTTGTTCCTCTGCTTTTTTCAAATACCTTCATTAAGAAGTTGCTCTAAAAGATCCAACTGAGCGTAAAGAGGTTTAGCACGTTTATGGCATTGACGCACAAAAGCAATACTGTCAAATAAATCTTTCTTTTCTAGGATGCAAACTAGTCCGATTGCCATAAGTGCTGATCTCTCTTGC
>JBEIGX010000019.1:0-18614 GCA_040381675.1 Aphanothece sp. | reverse complement strand
CCAAACGCTTCGATCTCCACGGCTCAGCCCTCCCCGCCTTGGTCGTACGGGTGACCGTGCAGCAGGCGGATCACCTGGGCCACGCCCTGGAGTCCCAGCAGGAGAAAACCCAGGGGGATCAGGCTCTTCACCCAGGTGCGGGGCAGTCCACCCGGATCGGGAGACATCTCACCGATGCGCCAGGTGGCCAGGGTGGGCTCCACCGAGGCCAGAAGCACCACCAGCACGAAAGGCAGCAACAGGCCCAGGGTGCCCGCCAGCTCCACCCTGGCCTGCCGGCGCGGGCTCCAGCGGCTCTGGAGCACATCCACCCTCACGTGATCGTCCCGCTGGAGGGCGTAGCCCATAGCCAGCAGAAACATCACATCAAACAGATACCACTGCCCCTCGATCAGGGCGTTGGAGCTGAGGTTGCGGCCCACGGCCAGGCCCACGTAGCGGCCCACCACATTCCAGGTGCCGAGGGCGAGCATGAGCAGCAAGGCCCAGCGACCCACGGCCGCCGCGAGGCGATTGACCGCATCGATGCGATCGGCCACGGCCAGCCAGCGGCTCATCGCGCCTCCTGGCCCTCGCCGAAGGCGAAGCGGGCGTAGGAAAACTCGTTCACGCGGTTCCAGGCGAACACCTCCTGGCGGAAGGCCTGCCACTGGTCGTACACCTTCTTGAAAGTGGCATCAGCAGCGCTGTCGGCCAGGATCTGGTCGGTGGCCTCCCGAGCCGCCTGAAGAATGGGCTCGCCATAGAACTCCAGCTGGGTGCCTCCCTTCACCAGCCGCTGCAACGCGGCGGCATTGCGAGTTTCATAACGGCTGAGCATGAGGCCGTTGGCCTCGTGGCAGGCCGCAGCGAACATGGCCTGGTATTCGGGGGGCAGCTTGCTCCAGGCCTGCTGGTTCACCAGAGCGGTGAGGGTAGGGCCCGGCTCCCACCAACCGGGGGTGTAGTAAAAGCGGGCGGCCTTGTTGAGGCCCAGCTTCTCGTCGTCGTACGGGCCGGTCCATTCAGCGGCGTCGATGGCGCCTCGATCGAGGGCGAGGAAGATCTCCCCGCCCGGCAACACCTGCACGTTCACCCCCAGGGCGGCCATCACCTTGCCCCCCAGTCCGGGAATGCGCATCTTCAGGCCCTGCAGGGAGGGGAGGCCCTCCAGGCGCCGCTTGAACCAGCCCCCCATCTGCACGCCCGTGTTGCCGGCGGGGAAGCTGCGCACGCCGAAGTCGGCATAGAGGCCGTCGATGGCCTCCTGACCGCCCCCCTCGTAGAGCCAGGCGTTCTGCTGCTGGGCCGTGAGGCCGAAGGGCACGGCGGTGCCGAAGGCCAGGGCCGGATTCTTGCCGAGGTAGTAGTAGCTGGCGGTGTGGCCGCATTCCACCGAGCCGTTCTGCACCGCTTCCAGCACCTCCAGGCCAGGCACCAGCTCGCCGGCGGCGAAGGGCTGGATCAGGAAGCGGCCTTCGCTCATCTCCCTCAGGCGCCGACTGATGCTTTCAGCGCCCCCGAAGATCGTGTCGAGGGAGTGGGGCCAGCTGGTGGCCATGCGCCAGCGCACCAGGGGCAGGGCCGATCCGGCCTTCACGTCCTCCACCCGGCGGATGCGGCAGGAGGCCAGGGCCCCTGCCGTGGTGGCGACGGCCGCCGCGCCGAGCAGGCGGCGCCGTCGCAAGGAGAACTCGGCCATGGGGGGAGTGTAAGGACACCCGTTCATGCGCCATCTCCTGGTCTCGGGCTTGGATGGTCACGCACGCCAACCCCCCATGACCCACTGCTACGGCCTTGTGGCGCCCCCGGCCATCGGCCATCTCAATCCGATGGTGGCTCTGGGGATGGAGCTCAAACGGCGTGGCCACGCTGTGGTGGTGTTCACGGTGGCGGATGGGGCCCGCAAGTTGGCCCGCCTCCCGCTGGAGGTGGTGACGATCGGTTCCAGCCCCTTTCCCCCGGGCGCCGTAGAGGAGGTCTACGCCACCCTTGGGCGCCTGAGCGGGCGGGAAGGGCTGCGCTACTCCGTGGATTTCTTCCGCAGGGAGCAGACCATGCTCCTGGACGAGCTGCCCCAGGCGCTCACCTCGGCGGGCATCGATGTGCTGCTGGTGGATCAGCTGAGCCCGGCGGCCAGCACGGTGGCCGAGAGGCTGGGCCTGCCTTTCATCACGATCTGCAATGCGTTGCCGGTGAACCGGGAGGCCGCCGTGCCGCCTTACTTCACGGGCTGGCGGCCCAGCCGCCGGCCCTGGGCGCGCTGGCGCAACCAACTGGGCAATGCCCTGCTCGATCGGCTCACGGAGCCCCTCTGGCGTGATCTGCAGGAGCAGCGCAAGGCCCTGGGGCTGGTACCGCACCGGCGCCGGGATGAGGCGGCTTCCCCCCTGCTGCAGCTGGCCCAGTTGCCCCAGGCCTTTGATTTTCCCAGGGAGCGCTTGGCGGCCCAGTTTCACTACGTGGGTCGGCTGGCGGATCCCACAGGCCAGGAACCCTTGCTGCGGGATGCCGTGCCCTTTCCCTGGGAGCGGCTGGATGGGCGGCCCCTGATCTATGCCTCCCTGGGCACGCTGCAAAATGGCCGCCCGGACATCTTTGAGGAGATCGCCGCAGCCTGCGCCCCCGTGGAGGCGCAACTGGTGATCTCCATGGGCAATCCAGCAAGCCAGCCGTTGAAGCTCCCCGGCGACCCCCTGGTGGTGGCCTATGCCCCCCATCAACAGCTCATCGAACGGGCCACCCTGGTGATCACCCATGCGGGCCTCAACACCACCCTGACGGCTCTGGGCGCTGGCGTGCCGGTGCTGGCGATCCCCATCACCAACGAGCAGCCCGGCATTGCCGCCCGACTGGCCGTCTGCGGGGCTGGACGAGTGCTGCCCCTGAAGCAGCTCCGGGCAGCCACCCTCCAGGCCTTGGTGGAGGAGATGCTCGCCAACCCTCGCTATCGCGATCAGGCCCAGCGAATGCAGGCGGCAAACCAGGCGGCTGGGGGTTTGGGCAAAGCCGCTGATCTGATTGAAGGCGTATCCCGGTGACGACCGCTGAGCGCCTCCAGGCCGACCTGGCCCTGCTGGCCCGGCCGCGCCACGGCCAGTGGGACCCCTTGGGACTTCTGGCGGCGCGCCACCTGCTGCGGGAGCGGCTGGGGGGCCTCGGGGAGGTAGAGGAGCACGCCTTTGCGGAAGGCCCCATCCGGGGGGTCAACCTGATCCTCAAGTTGCCGGGCCGCCGCCTGGATCTGGCCCCCCTGCTGGTGGGGGCCCACTACGACGGCCCGCCCCACTCCCCCGGCGCCGACGACAACGCCACGGGGGTGGCCGTGCTGCTGGAGCTGGCCCGCCGCTGGAGCCAGGCGCCCCCCCACAGGCCCACCTGGCTGGTGGCCTTCGATCAGGAGGAGGAGGGGCTGGCGGGCAGCCGGGCCCTGGCCAGGGAGCTCCGCAGCCGCGGCCAGGCGCTCCACCTGATGGTGAGCCTGGAGATGCTGGGTTTCACCAGCCCCAGCCAGCGCTATCCGGTGGACGCCATGGGCTGGCTCTACGGCACCCGGGGAGATTTCCTCGCCCTAGTGGCCAACAGCCGCGCCCTCCCCCTGCTGCCCGGCCTGGCCCGTCGCCTGGGCAAGCATGTGAAAACCAGGGTGTTGCCCGTGCCCCTGCGGGGACGGCCCCTGCCGGACACCCGCCGCAGTGATCACAGCCCCTTCTGGGATCAGGGCTACAACGCCCTGATGGCCACCGACACCGCCTTTCTGCGCAACCCCCACTACCACCGGCCCGGCGACACGGTGGCCACCCTGGATCTGGCCTTTCTGGAGGCGGTGTGCGAAGGGCTCCACTGGGCCCTGGAAGCGCTCTAGGGGCGCCCTGTCCATTACCCAGTTCCAGCCCAGCGCTCCCGGTGCATCCAGCTGATCCAGTCGGCGGAGATCTCCTTGGGGCAGGCCGCCTCGCATTCCAGGTGGCTGCTGCAGCTGCCGAAGCCTTCCCGCTCCATCTGCTGCTGGAGGGCCTCGGCCCGCTGGCGCCGCTCCGGCTGGCCCTGGGGCAGCTGGCCGAGGTGGGCCAGCTTGGCGGCCACGAACAGGCTGGCGGAGGCATTGGGGCAACTGGCCACACAGGCGCCACAGCCGATGCAGGTGGCCACATCGAAGGCACTCGCCGCCTGGTCCTTGCCCACCAGCAGGCTGTTGGCCTCCGGGGCATTGCCCGTGTTCACCGAGCAGTAGCCGCCCGCCTCCAGGATCCGATCCAGGGCCGACCGGTCGACCATCAGATCCTTCAACACGGGAAAGGCCCGGGCTCGCCAGGGCTCCAGCACCAGCACCTGCCCATCGCGAAACTGGCGAAGGTAGAGCTGGCAGACGGTGGTGGCCGCCGCCGGGCCCTGGGCCTGGCCGTTCACCAGGAAGCCACAGGAGCCACAGATGCCCTCCCGGCAATCATGCTCAAAGGTGATGGGGGCCTCACCGCGGGCGATGAGGCGTTCATTGAGCACATCCAGGGCTTCCAGCAGGGAGAGGTCCGGGCTGAGCTCCTCCAGGCGATGGCTCTCGAAGGCGCCGGGGGCCTCCCCACTCGCCTGGCGCCAGATCTGGAAGGTGAGCGACAGGGCAGGGGCCATCAGCGGTAGGAGCGAGCTGTGGGGGTGAGGGTGGTGTAGGTGAGCGGTTCGCTGTGGCGGCGGGGTTCGCCCGCGCCGGTGTAGGCCCAGGCGGCGATGTGGGCGAAGCGGCCGTCATCCCGCAGGGCCTCCCCATCGGCCGTTTGGTGCTCCTCCCGGAAGTGGGCACCGCAGGATTCCTCGCGGGCCAGGGCATCCCGCAGCATCAGGTCGGCGAGGCCGAAGAAATCCTGCAGCCGCAGGGCCTTTTCCAGCTCCTCGTGAATCCCCCGCGCGCCCCCGCCGGCCCCCTCGGCCAGGGCACCCTCCACGGCAAAGCGCTGCCGCAACGCTTCCACCTCTTCGATCGCCTGGCGCAAGCGGGGGCCGGAGCGGCTGATGCCACAGGCCTCGATCATCAGCAGGCCCAGCTCCCTGTGGAAGCCATCCACCGGCTGGTGGGCCAGGCCTGCCCCCTTGGGCGCCAGCGCCGCCGCCAACCGGACCTCCACCGCGGCCAGGGCCTCCCGGCATGCGGGATGGTCGGCCCCCACCTCGGGATGGACCGCTCCGGCCAGCCAGGCCGGCACGGTGGCGGGGGCAATGAAATAGCCATCTGCCAGACCCTGCATCAGGGCGCTGGCCCCCAGGCGATTGGCGCCATGCTCGGAGAAATTCGCCTCGCCCAGCACAAACAGCCCCGGGATGGTGCTCATCAGGTGGTAGTCCACCCAGAGCCCCCCCATCGTGTAGTGGGGAGCGGGGTAGATGCGCATGGGGGTGAGGCGGGGATCGTCCCCCGTGATCCGCTCATACATCTCCAACAGGTTGCCGTAGCGGGCATCAATGGCACTCTTGCCATCGCGGCGGATGGCCTCCGCCAGATCCAGATACACGGAGCGGCCGCCCGGACCCACCCCCTGGCCCGCCAGACAGAGCTCTTGGGACCGGCGAGAGGCCACATCCCGGGGCACCATGTTGCCGTAGGTGGGGTACTGGCGCTCGAGAAAATAGTCCCGTTCTTCCTCCGGGATCGCCCCGGGCGGGCGGGGATCCCCCGCCTTCCGAGGCAGCCAGACCCGGCCGTCATTGCGCAGGCTCTCGCTCATCAAGGTGAGCTTGCTCTGATAGGCATCCCCGCTGGGAATGCAGGTGGGGTGGATCTGGGTGAAGCAGGGATTGGCCAGATACGCACCCTTGCGATGGGCCTGCCAGATGGCACTGGCGTTGCTCTTCACCGCATTCGTGGAGAGGTAGTAGACGTTGGAATAGCCACCGCTGGCCAACAGCACGGCGTGGGCGGTGTGCACCTCCAGCTCCCCCGTGATCAGGTGGCGGCACACCACCCCCCGGGCCACCCCATCCACCGTGATCAGCTCCGCCATGTCGCGCCGGGGCAGGAGGGTCACCCGCCCCAGGGCCACCTGGCGCAACAGGGCCTGCACGGCGCCGTAGAGGAGCTGCTGACCCGTCTGCCCCCGGGCGTAAAACGTGCGGCTCACCAGGGTGCCACCGAAGCTGCGGGTGGCCAGGGTGCCCCCATACTCCCTGGCAAAGGGCACGCCCTGGGCCACGCACTGGTCGATGATGGCCGTGCTCAGCTCCGCCAGGCGGTGGCAACCCGCCTCCCGGGCCCGGAAGTCGCCCCCCTTCACCGTGTCGCGGAAGAGGCGCTCCACGCTGTCGCCATCGTTGGCGTAGTTTTTCGCCGCATTGATCCCCCCCTGGGCCGCCACGGAGTGGGCGCGGCGGGGGCTGTCGTGATAGGTGATCAGGGTTACTGGGTAGCCCTGCTCCGCCAAGGTGGCCGCGGCGGCGGATCCCGCCAGGCCACTGCCCACCACCAGGATCTTCAGGTGCCGCCGGTTGGCCGGGCTGATCAGGGGCAGGCCATCCCTGGTGCGCTGCCAGGCGGTGGAGAGGGGCCCCTCGGGCAGCCGGGGATCCAGGGCCATCCCGCTCACGGCAGCCCCCGCAGCAGCAGGGCAAAGGGCAACAGGCTGAACCCGGCCCCGATCAGCAGGGCGAGGGCCCGCCCCCCCAGGCGAATGGGTCGGGCGTTGCGGGGATCCAGCAGGCCCAGGCGCCGATGGGCACTCTCCTGCCCATGGGCCAGGTGGAGCGCCACCGCCAGACCCGCCATGGCATAGAGGCTGAGCCAGAGGGGCTGATGCAGCACATCTCCCAGGGCCGCCAATTCCCCTCCTTCGGCAGGGCGATGCAGGCGCAGCTGGGCCAGATGCACCATCAGGAACACCAGCAGGAGGCCGCCGCTCCAGGGCATGAGCCGGCCCGCAAGGGAGGCGAAGGGTTCCATCCCCCCCTCACGGCGGCTGCGCAGGGAGCCCGCAACGGCGCCGCGGGCGGCCCGGTTGGCCAGAGCGCGGGCCAGGGCCTGCACCGGATGGGCCAGCATCAGGGCCAGAAGCCCCATTTCCACAACCGGCAGCCAGGGTGCCTGGTGCAGGGCATGGGCGTAGCGCTCGAAAGCGGGTCCATCCCACAAAGCCAGGCCAAGGCCCCCCAGATGGGCCAGGAGAAACAGCACCAGCAACAGCCCGGAGGCGGCGACACCCAAGCCGGATCTCAAGACAACAGGGGCCATTATCGCGAGAGAGCCGGAGCACCGCGCTGCCATGGGAAGCTGATCAGCCTCCGCTGGGGAAGTCCCTGAGCCGCGCGCGCCGCACCATCCTCTTCAGCGTCTTTCTCACCCTGCTCAACGACAGGCTGGGGGAGACCCTGATCTTTCCCCTGCTCCCCTACCTGCTGGCCAACCTCACCAACGACGGCCGGGTGCTCGGCCTGTTAGGGGGCAGCTACGCCCTGGCGCAGTTTGCGTTCACGCCCCTGATCGGCGCCCTCAGCGACCGGTTTGGCCGCAAACCGGTGATCACCCTCTGCGTGGCGGGGTCTGTGGTGGGACTGGGACTCTTTGCCCTCACCCTCAGCCTGCCCTGGCAGCGGCTCTGGGCCGGCGCCACCGCCGCCGGCGTGCCCCTCGCCCTGCTGTTCGTGGCCAGGCTCATCGATGGGGTGAGCGGCGGCACCGCCGCCACGGCCAGCGCCGTTCTGGCCGACATCACGCCCCCCGAACGGAGGGCCAAGGCCTTTGGGCTGATCGGGGTGGCCTTCGGCTTGAGCTTCATCCTCGGGCCGGCCCTGGGCGGCCTGCTGTCCGGGGTGTCCCTGCAGCTGCCCCTCGTCATGGGCGTGGGCTTTGCCGTGTTCAACCTGGTGATGGTGCTGAGCCTCCTGCCGGAAACCCACCCGCCCCAAGCCCGCAAGCCCATGCCCACCCCCCTGGAGCTCCAGCCCTGGCACCAGCTGATGAGGGTGCTCGGCCATCCCCAGGTGGGACGGCTGTGCCTGGCGTTCTTCTTGTTTTTCTTTGCCTTCAACAGCTTCACCGGCATCCTGGTGCTCTATTTCAAGGAGGCCTTCGGCTGGGGTCCCCAGCTTGCTTCCGGAGCCTTTCTTGTGGTGGGGGTGGTGGCCATGGTGGTGCAGGGAGCGCTCATCGGCCCCCTGGTGAAGCGGTTCGGGGAAACCCGGCTCAGCCTGGCGGGCGTGGGCTTCGCCTGGATCAGCTGTCTGCTGATTCCCCTCACCCGCCCAGCCAATGCCATCCCCCTGGCTTTTGTGGCAGTGGCGGGCCTCGCCCTGGGAACCGGCCTGATCACCCCCTGCCTGCGCTCCCTGGTGTCGCGCCGTCTGGATGAGGGGGGTCAGGGGGCAGCCCTGGGCAGCCTGCAGGGCTTGCAAAGCCTGGGCAGCTTCCTGGGACCCCCCCTGGCGGGACTGGCCTATGAGGGCCTGGGGCGCAGCAGCCCCTTCTGGCTGGGACTTGGGCTGCTCCCCGTGGTTGCCCTGCTGGTGGGGGGTCGCACAACCTCCTTCCCACCGAATAGGGCAGGGTGACCCCAGGGACAGACCCAGCTGTCGGAAGAAAAAGTGTCCGCCCAGCCGACCGCAAACCGAAAGATTGTGGATCATCAGATCGAGTTAATCTTTGCCAAATTTTTTGATGTTGAAGCGGATTCCCTCCCTCAGAAAGGCCCTCGCGAGCCAAGTAGTTCTGGTTGTTGGTGCAACCAGCCTCGCCGGCCTCACCCTGCTGCCCAGCGCACCGGCCCGGGCCAATGATCTGGGTGATGGCAAAGGCTTCTATGGAACCCTTGGTTTGGGAGCCAGCTGGCTGAGCGATCAAACCACCGATTTCCTTGACCCCGCCTCCGGGCACTACAACTACAACGGTGGTTTCTCCGGCGATGTGGGCGTGGGTTACGACTTCGGCGCCCTGCGAGCCGAAATCACCTACAGCTACAACCGCTTCAGCACGGACAGCCTCGAAACATCCGTGGGCACCTTCGACAACGACGATGGCATTGGCAATCTGAACAGTGGCTACGCCAGCCTGTACTGGGATCTGCCCGTGGGGGGGCGTCTTGTGCCCTACCTCGGTGGCGGCATCGGCTACACCAATTACAGCTTCGGCAGCGGCTCCCTGGATGGCATTTCCTATAGGGGGACCAACGTGGGCACCTTCGCTTACCAAGGGAAGGTGGGCGTCTCCTATGCCATGAGCCACCAGGCCGACCTGTTCCTGGAGGGTGTGTATCAGGGAGGATCGTCCTTCTCCATCGGCAGTGAGTCCTATGGACCCCTCAACAGCTGGGGCGGGCGACTGGGCCTGCGCTGGCGGTTTGGTGGGCCCGTGGCGCCACCTGTGGCCGTTGAGCCCGCCCCCGCGCCCATGCCGGAACCCGCTCCCGCCCCCATGCCCGAACCGGAACCCGCTCCCGCTCCCGTCCGGGGCCTCTGGTGAGCTCGCTCCTGAGAGCATCTCCTGGCTTTGCTTGGGAGACGCTCTCAGGGGCTAAAGATTTAACGCATTTCAATTCCGGGAACAGCCAGGAATACTTTAGGCCCACTCCTGATATCAGCGATTGCTACTCCTATCACACGATGGACATCCCCAACCATGGGACTGTCCATGGGCAGTGGGACATGAGAGGCAAGGAAAGCAAATATTTAGGCGATGTAAAATTTTGGGGTAGGTCTGTCTTGAAATTGGAACAGGCAGCGGTTTCCTTTTGCTTCAGCAATGGAAAAGATGGGAGTCGCAGAAGTCACCTTCAGGAAATCAATAATGGGTTCTGGTTTGCACACAAAAAAAATAAAGTCGAAAGCAAAGATGGTTTACGGCACCGTCTATAACATTCCCGAAGATATCGGCACTCTTGATATCGGCGTGGTCGGAATGATTCTGCTCCATCTTCGCGACCCGTTCCTGGCGCTCCAAAAAATCAGCGAGCACATCACGGACAGCATAGTTGTTACAGGCTTCCTTCCCGACAATGAATATAAGGATTACCTCCTAGACTCGTCTTTCGTTCGTTTTTTGCCTGATCCGGTCAGCCAGCAACCCAATGAAACGTGGTGGGACATTGGTCCTGGTTTGATTGTCAAGTTCCTCCAGGTCCTTGGGTTCAAGTACGTGGATGTTCAGTGGCACAAACAAAGCCACCACGGAAAAACAAACGATTGCTACACCATTGTTGGCCACCGTACGCAAGAGGCTGCTCAACGCAATGGCGGCGATATTCAACGCGAAACTCCTCCCTCGATTGCCAAAGGCCTGACTTTTGAAGAAACGGCCATGAACAACGTCAAATATTCTGACATTGTTCGGTATCTGGTTCGGCGTGGCGCCAGTCGTTTCTTTGGCGGCAAGGCTTAAAGAAGCCATCTTCCTGCTCTAAACACAGGGAGAGAACGGCGGATGCAATGGCCTGGTGTTCTGGCGCACGTCGGGACACCAGGCCTTCATTGCTACGCTGATCCCCAAGGCTAGGGGAATCCATGAGCCAGGCGAAACTTGCAGCAGTGGTGGCGCCTGAGCTTTACATCAATCGAGAACTGAGCTGGATCGCCTTCAACCAGCGGGTACTGGCCCAGGCACTGGATCCGGAGGTTCCTCTGCTGGAACAGGCAAAATTCAGTGCCATTTTCAGCAACAATCTCGACGAATTCTTCATGGTTCGCGTGGCCTCGCTGAAATCCCAGCAAGAGGCCGGCGTCAACACCCGCAGCGACGATGGTCTCACCCCCCTGGAGCAGCTGGAGGCCATCCAGAACCAGCTGCGCCCCCTGCTGGAGCTGCAGCAGCAGCACTACCGCCAGTCGCTCAAACGCAAGCTGGCGGACCACGGCATCTATCTGCTGGATTACGTCAAGCTCAACAAACGGCAGAAAGAATGGCTGAGCAGCTACTTCCGCACCGAGATCTTTCCGGTGCTGACACCTCTGGCCGTGGATCCGGCCCACCCCTTCCCGTTCATGAGCAACCTCAGCCTGAACGTGGCGGCCCTGATTCGTGATCCCGAATCCAGGCAACAGCAGTTCGCCCGCGTGAAGGTGCCGCAGAAAATCCTGCCGCGCTTCGTTCCCCTGCCCAACAACCTCTGCGATCGGCACCCCACGCCGGTGTTCGTGGCGGTGCCCCTCGAGCAGGTGGTGGCCTTCAACCTGCAGATGCTCTTCCCCGGCATGACCATCGAAGGGCATTACTTCTTCCGCATCACGCGTGACGCCGACCTGGAACTGCGAGACCTGGAGGCCGACGACCTGATGGAAGCCCTGCAGGAAGGCTTACGCAAACGCCGGCTGGGAGGGGAAGTGGTGCGACTGGAAGTCGCCAATGAGATGCCGGAGGACGTGGTGCGCCTGCTGATGGAAGGCGCCGACGTGGAACCGGAGGACGTTTACCGGATCAACGGCCCCCTCGGCCTCGACGATCTCATGCACCTGCTCAGCATCCCCCTGCCTGAGCTCCGGGACACCCCCTACAAGGGACGCACGGCCCCACCCCTGATGCGGGCGCAGAAAACCCTGCTGGAGGATGGCTCCATCAAGGCTGAGGAATTTCAAAGCATCTTTTCCGTGATCCGGCGGGGCGATGTTCTGCTGCAACACCCCTACGACCTATTCGCCACATCGGTGGAGGAATTGCTCAACCAGGCAGCGGAAGATGCCTCGGTGCTGGCCATCAAGATGACGCTTTATCGCACCTCCAAGGATTCTGGGGTGATCGCGGCCCTGATCCGGGCCGCCGAGAATGGCAAGCAGGTGATGGCCCTGGTGGAACTCAAGGCCCGCTTCGATGAAGACAACAATATCCAGTGGGCCAGGCAGTTGGAGCGCTCAGGGGTGCATGTGGTGTATGGCGTGATCGGCCTGAAAACCCATACCAAGGTGTTGCTGGTGGTGCGCCGGGAAAAAAAGAGTCTACGCAACTATGTGCACATCGGCACAGGCAATTACAACTCTCGCACCTCAAATCTTTATACGGATTTCGGGCTTCTCAGCTGCCGGCCAGAATTCGGCGCCGACCTGGTGGAGCTGTTCAATTACCTCACCGGCTTTTCCAAGCAACAAAGCTTCCGCAAGTTGCTGGTGGCCCCCGTCACCCTGCGCAAGGGCATGGAAGCCCTGATCCAGAGAGAAATCGACCATGCCAAGGCAGGGCGCGGGGGGCACATCCGGGCCAAGATGAACGCCTTGGTGGATCCGGCCATCATTGCCCTGCTCTACGAGGCCGCCCAGGCCGGGGTGGTGATCGAGCTGGTGATCCGGGGCATGTGCTGCCTGAGGCCGGGCCTACCAGGGTTCAGCGACACCATCCGCGTGGTGAGCGTGATCGGCCGCTTCCTGGAGCATTCCCGCCTGATCTGGTTTGGAAACGGCGGCACCCCTGAAGTGTTCATCGGCAGCGCCGACTGGATGCCCCGCAACCTGGATCGCCGCGTGGAGGCGGTGGCGCCCATCGAGGAGCCGCAGCTGATCAAGGAGCTGGAGGGCGTGCTGGAGCTCTACCTGAACGACGATGGGGCCTGGCACATGGCCGCAGACGGAACCTATGTGCAGACGCCCAAGGAAGGCAAACCCAGACGCGCCCAACACACCTTGATGAAACGCTGGCGAGGCGGGCTGCAAAGCCTCAACAGCCAGCCAGCGAGCCTGGGGGAGTAAGCCCCGTTACCAAAACATGAAGGCCAGGGGGATGGTCCAAAAGATCTTGGAAGGGACTGAAGTCGGGAATTAAAGGAACTCTGCGGTATTAGAACGACTTAGCAAGCGTAGATCTGCTAAATTCCGAGCCAAATTGATCCGGAGGAGCAGGGTGATGGGGATCCCTCTGCATTCCGCACGGCCTTCGGCTGACGTCATTGACGAAGCTGGGCCTGCGGAGACATTGAACACGCCCGAGGCCGATCCCGTGATCACCCCGGCTCTTTCAGCTGTTAAGCAAGGAGGAGCCAAGGGAACGGGCCGCCTCAACACCGACTCCATCGGCTGGTATCTCGGCACCATCGGCCGGGTGCCCCTGCTCACTCCCGCCGAGGAGATCGAGCTGGCCCATCACGTTCAGAAGAGCAAAGCCCTGCTGGCGCTTGCGCCAGAAGAGCTCACTTCCCGGCAGAAGCGACAGATCCGCATGGGCCAACGGGCTCGCGATCGCATGATGGCCGCCAACCTCCGCCTGGTGGTGAGCGTGGCCAAGAAATATCAAAACCAGGGCCTGGAGCTGCTCGACCTGGTGCAGGAAGGGGCCATCGGCCTGGAGCGGGCGGTGGACAAATTTGACCCCGGCATGGGCTACAAATTTTCCACCTATGCCTACTGGTGGATCCGCCAGGGAATGACCCGGGCCATCGACAACAGCGCCCGCACCATTCGCCTGCCGATTCACATCAGCGAAAAGCTCTCCAAGATGCGGCGCATCACCCGGGAGCTCTCCCACCGTCTGGGACGCCAGCCCAATCGACTGGAACTGGCCCATGGCATGGGGATGGAGCCCGAAGAGCTGGAGGAGCTGATGGCCCAGACCGCTCCCTGCGCCTCCCTGGATGCCCACGCCCGTGGGGAGGAGGACCGCAGCACCCTGGGAGAACTGATCGCGGATCCAGCCAGCAACGGCCACCTCGACTCGATGGACAGCCACCTCCAGAAGGAGCACCTCACCACTTGGCTGTCCCAGCTCAATGAGCGGGAGCAGAAGATTCTGAAACTACGCTTTGGCCTCGGCGGGGAGGAACCCCTCACCCTGGCGGAGATCGGACGTCAGATCAACGTGTCCCGGGAGCGGGTGCGGCAGCTGGAGGCCAAAGCCATCATGAAGCTGCGGCTGATGAGCAACATGCAACAGGCCGCGTGAGCGTCAGCGTCGGGAGCCCGCCTTGGCTGGGTCCCGTCCTGGTCAGCATCTGGCTCACCGCTCTGGCCCTGCTGGCCTCCCTGGTGAAACGGCGCTGGCCCAAGCAGCAGGAGTGGAGCCGCAAGCTGGTCCACATCGGCACAGGGCCGGTGGTGATCATCGCCTGGGCCTGTGGAATCGATCGGACCATCGCCGTGCCCGTGGCCGGGGGAGTGACCCTGCTGGCGGCACTCAACCATCGGCTGCGAATCCTGCCCGGCATCGAAGACATCGAACGCCACAGTTACGGCACGATCGCCTATGGCGCCTCCATCACCCTGCTGTTCTGGCTGTTCTGGCCCACTCAGCCCCTGCCCGTCGTCGCCGGGGTGCTGACCATGGCCTTCGGGGATGGACTGGCTGGGCTGGTAGGTCCCCTGGTGTCTTCTCCCCGCTGGCAGGTGCTGGGGCAAACCCGCTCCCTGGTGGGCACGGCCGTCATGGGGCTCACCACGGCCGCCGTGCTCTTGGGGCTGGCCCTGCTCCAACCCGCCTCAGCCCCACCCGCCTGGGCCCTACTGGCCATGGCCGCCGTGGCCACGGGGGTGGAGCAGTGGGCCAGCGCCGGGATCGACAACCTCACGGTGCCCCTGGCCGTGGCGGGGATGTGGGTGTGGCTGGGCCCCTAACTGCACACCATTCCCAGCTCAGACGACCGCCAACTCGCGTTCCTGGGCTTCCTTCACGGACGCGGCCAGCTCCTCCAGAAGCGCCAGGGTGGTGGCCAGATCGATGCAGGCATCGGTGATGCTCTGGCCGTAGGTGAGCTGGGTCAGATCGGCCGGAATCTTCTGGTTGCCCGCCACCAGGTGGCTTTCCAGCATCAGCCCCATCACATGCACCGAGCCGTCCCGCACCTGCTGGGCCACATCCCGAAGCACATCGGCCTGACGTCGGTAGTCCTTGTTGGAATTGCCGTGGCTGCAATCCACCATCAGCCGTGCGGGCAATCCTTCCCGGGCCAACTGGGCCGCCGCAGCCTCCACAGGCTCCCGCTCAAAATTCGGGCCGCCTTTGCCGCCCCGCAACACCAGGTGGCCATCGGGATTGCCGGTGGTCGACACGATGGCGGCATGGCCGTGCTGGCTGATGCCAAGGAAATGGTGGGGTTTGGCGGCGGCCTCCATGGCGTTGATGGCCGTGGTGGCGCTGCCGTCGGTGCCGTTCTTGAAGCCGATGGGCATGGACAGGCCCGAGGCCATCTCCCGATGGGTCTGGCTTTCGGTGGTGCGCGCGCCGATGGCGGTCCAGCTGATCAGATCCGCGATGTATTGGGGCACCACCGGATCGAGGAGTTCGGTGGCGGCGGGCAGACCCATCTCCGCCAGATGGAGCAGGAGCCCGCGGGCCCGCCTAAGCCCCGTGTTGATGTCGTAGCTGCCATCGAGATGGGGATCGTTGATAAGGCCTTTCCAGCCCACGGTGGTGCGCGGCTTCTCGAAATACACCCGCATCACCACCTCCAACTGGTCGCGGTGCTGACGATGGGCCTTGGCGATGGCGGTGGCGTATTCCTTGGCCGCCTCCACATCGTGGACGGAACAGGGACCCACGATCACCAGCAGGCGCTGGTCGCCGGCGTGCAGGATGGCCTTGATTCGCTCCCGGGCCTGCTGCACTGTGCGGGCTCCCATCTCCGTGATCGGCATCTCCCGATGGAGGGCCTCTGGGGGCACCAGGGGCCGGGTTTCCACGATGTGGAGATCGGAGGTGGGAATCATGGGCCTGCGGAACAACCGCGAGGAAGACATCAAAACACCCTAACGGCCTGGGGCCACAAGGGCCCTGGGCCCGGGCCATCCCCCCCTCAGGCCTGGATCAGGCCGCCCCCCAGCACCACCTCTCCGGCGTAGAACACCGCCGCCTGGCCGGGAGTGAGCGAAAACTGGGGCTCGGCAAACTCCAAACGCACGCTCTGGGCCAGGCCCCCGGTGGGCACCAGCCGGGCCTGATCCGGCGCGCTGCGGTACCGCACCTGCACCTCCACCTCCAGGGGCGCCTCCGGCGGCGCCATCGACACCCAGTTCACCGCCCCCACTTCGCAGCTGCCACGGGTGGCCTCCTGGCGCGGCGCCACCACCACCCGGTTGAGAGCCCCATCCAGCCGCACCACATGGAGCGGCTCGCTCCAGGCCACCCCCAGCCCCCGCCGCTGGCCCACGGTGAAGTGCTCGATGCCGTCGTGGTGACCCACCACCGTGCCGTCCTGCAGCACGATCTCCCCCTGACGGGGGGGCAGATAGGCATCCAGGAAAGCTTTCATCGAGCCGTGGTGATCGGCCAGACAGAGGTCCTGGCTTTCCGGTTTGGCGGCGGTGCGCAAGCCCCAGCGGGCGGCCTCCAGGCGGGTGTCGGGCTTGGCCATCTCCCCCAGGGGAAACACCAGGGCCCCCAGCACCTCCTGGGGCAGGTCGTAGAGGAAATAGCTCTGGTCTTTCTGGCGATCGAGGCCGCGCAGGAGCTGATGACGGCCCCCGCCCTCGCCCGGCACCGGCAGGGGGTCTGCGCCCTCGGCATGGCGCACCCGGGCGTAGTGCCCCGTGGCCAGCCGGCCGATGCGGCGCTCGCTGCGGGCCCAAGCCAGCATGGGGCCGAACTTCACGGCCCGGTTGCAGCGGGAGCAGGGCAGGGGGGTGAGGCCGGAGCCGTAGCCCTCCACCAGAAAGCTCACAATCTCCTTTTGGAAGTGCTCGCGGAAATCAAGGAGGTGATGGGGGATGGCCAGCTGGTCGCAGATGGCCGCCGCATCCACCAGGCCCTCGGCGCAGCAGGCGCCCTTGCCGCTCATCAACCAGAGGGTGAGCCCCTCCACCTGCCAGCCCGCCTCCACCAGCAGGGCGGCCGTGAGGGAGCTGTCCACCCCGCCGGAGAGGCCCACCACCACCTGATGGTCGCCGGGCCAGCGGCGCAGCCGCTCCAGAGCCGCCGCACCGGCGGGAGTGCAGGGACCCTCCGCCAGGGGGCGGGGGGGCAAACAGGAGGCGGGGGGGGAAGAGGTCATGGCGCCTGGAGCGGCAAGAGAGGGGCTGATGCGGAGCGCCATCCCCTCCCATGATGGAACCCCGCGACCCGCCCTGCCGTGTCGACCAGCCTCTCCGTCTCCGATGCACCTGGATGGGCACCACCGGCCTGGCCCGCCCGGGATGGCGACCATCTGCTGGTGAGCGGCGCCCAGATGGCCTCCTTGGAGGAGGAGCTCTTCGCGAGCGGCCTGCCGGTGGAGGCCCTGATGGAGAAGGCCGCCCTGGCCGTGAGCCGGCGGCTGCTGGAGGGCCCAGCGCCCCGCCCGGGGCAGCCGCTGGCGGCCGGGGTGGTGGTGTTGGTGGGGCCCGGACACAACGGGGGTGATGGGCTGGTGGTGGCCCGGGAGCTGCACCTGGCTGGCGTGCCCGTGCGCCTGTGGTGCCCCTTCGAGCGGCGCAAGCCCCTCACGGAGCGCCATTGGAGCCATGCCCTCTGGCTGGGGATCCCCGTTCTGGAGGAGCCCCCTGAACCAGGGGCTGCAGACCTCTGGATCGACGCCCTCTTCGGCAACGGCCAGAGCCGGCCGCCGGGAGAGGCGATCGAGCGCCTGCTGGGAGCTCGAGAGCAAGCGGAAGCGGGGCCGATGGTGGCCATCGATGTGCCCACCGGCCTCTGCAGCGACACGGGCCGGGTGCTCGGCCAGCAAGCCGCCCGGGCCGATCTCACCCTCTGCATCGGCCTCTGGAAGCAGGGCCTGGTGCAGGACCCGGCCCTGCGCTGGGTGGGCCGACTGGAGCGGGTGGATCTGGGGCTCCCCAAGGCCCTGCTGGAGTCCCTACCGGCTGAGCAACCTCTTGGCCTGGGGGGACCTGGCGGCAGCCGCCTGGACGTGGCCTTGGCCCCACGGCCGACGAGCGATCCCGCCGCAGGCAAATACGAGCGGGGACGGTTGCTGGTGATCGCGGGCAGCGACACCTATCGGGGGGCTGCCCACCTGGCCCTGGCGGGGGCCTCCGCTGCAGGGGTGGGAAGCCTGCGGGCGAAGGTGCCGGCGCAGGTGGCCGGCCAGCTCTGGATGGTGCTCCCCCATGTGGTGCTGGAGGAGCGGCCCCTGGCGGAAGGGGCCCTGGAGCGGCTGGATGCGGTGCTGGTGGGGCCGGGCCTGGGTCCCCCAGCAGCAGGCGAGAGCGGCGATCGGGAGCCCTGGTGGGACACCCTGCAGGCTTTTAGGGGGCTATTGGTGGTGGATGCAGATGGCCTGAACCGGATCCAGCCGGAGTGGCTGAAGGGACGGGCCGGACCCACCTGGATCACCCCCCATGCTGGAGAGTTCGGCCGGCTCTGGCCTGAACTGGCGGCACGGCCGCCCCTGGAGGCCGCCGCCGAAGCGGCGAGGGGCTCGGGAGCCACCGTGCTGCTGAAGGGAGCCAGGAGTGTGATCGCCGCCGCGGATGGCCGCCGCTGGCAGCTCATGGATGCCTGCGGGGAAACGGCCCGGGCTGGACTTGGGGATGGGCTGGCCGGCTATGCGGCCGGGCTGGGAGCTCGGCTTGGCGCCCTGGGCGGATACCCACCAGATGCCAGCGGACTGGCGGTGGCAGCTCTGGACCACGCCCGGGCCGGATGCAGGGCTGCGCGGGAACAGGGACCTGGAGAGGCGACACCCCTGGCCGTCGTGCACCATCTTTGCGAGGGCCCAACCGTCGCCGTTGCCACCTAAGGGGGTTCGGCCAGCGCGGAGAATGGGGAATCACGCCCCAAACGGTAAGGAGATGAGCGCCTCCCCCCTGGCCCCGGCCGACCT
>JBEIGX010000018.1:0-19979 GCA_040381675.1 Aphanothece sp. | reverse complement strand
TGTGGGGCTGCAGTGGTCTGATGTGTTGGCCAAGGGACATGCCTTCGGCATGGCCGTGGGGCAACCCACCTTCCTCACCAGCCTGGACACAGCGATTCCCGACGAACCCAATCTCCGCATTCCGAATGACGGCAATTACGCCTGGGAATGGTGGTACAAAATCCAAGTCCGCGATTCCATCACCATTACCCCTGCGATTTACTACCTGAGCGCACCCCTCGGGCAGCTTCAGAAAAATGAAGGGGGATCCCTCAGCAACTTCGGTGCGCTCGTCAAAACCACCTTTCGCTTCTGATTTGAATTCGATGCATCAAACCCAGGGATCCTCCATGTGATCTGTGCTACATCACGCAGTAGTCGCTGCGCCTGAGTCTATGGACTGCACTCTTTAATATGGCGCAGTCTCCCTTTGGGAGATTCCTCTTTTTTGGTGTGAGGACCAAATGAAAATCTTCCAGCAATTGCTGGTGGCGCCTGCCGCATTGGGCTTGCTTGCGCCTTTTGCGGGCCATGCGGCCGAACTCGACCTGTCAGGTGTCAAGAAGTACGCCAGCAAGGATCAGGTCACCAGCATCAACCAGTTCAGTGATGTCCAGCCCACGGACTGGGCCTATCAGGCTCTCTCCAACCTGATCGAAACCTACGGCTGCGTGGCGGGTTATCCCGACGGCACCTACCGCGGTCAGCGGGCCATGACGCGTTACGAAGCAGCAGCCCTGCTCAACGCCTGCCTGGATCGCATCACCGAAATCACCGATGAGCTCAAGAAGCTCATGAAGGAATTCGAGAAGGAGCTCGCCGTGCTCCGCGGCCGAGTGGATGGGCTGGAAGCCAAGGTGGGTGAGCTGGAGGCCAATCAGTTCTCCACCACCACCAAGCTGCAGGGTCAGGCCACCTTCGTGCTCGGTGCGGTGAACGCCAGTGGCGATCGCTCTGGTGCTGGCGTGTTTGCCCCACCTGCCCCGGCCAACCTGGGCACGCGCGATGCGGCTGCGAGATACGACAGCCTCTATGGCGCCACCTCCTTCAACTACGACCTGCGCCTGAACCTGATCACCAGCTTCACGGGCAAAGATCAGCTCTACACCCGCTTGCGGACCGGCAACTTCAGCAATGCCTTCAACGGCAATGGCGTGAACCTGACGGCTCTGGATGTGGCCTCCAATGGTTTCGGCAGTGCCAGTTGCGGGGACAATCGCAATTGCTCCGATGTGGTCGGTATCGACCGTCTCTACTACCGCTTCCCCATCGGCAATCAGTTTGAGGCCCTCATCGGCGCCAAGTATCGGAATACGGAATTCCTGGGCGCCACCCCTGGTGTGTACGGAAGCTCCAAGGGCGATCGCATTCTTGACTACTTCTCCCTCCATGGCGCCCCTGGTGTCTACAACAAAGCCACCGGCGCTGGCGGTGGCTTGATCTGGAAAACGCCTTATAAACTGTGGGGTGGCAAATTCAGTGCCACGGCGAGCTATGTGGCCCCTAACGGCGATTCGGGTTTCACCAACAACGATGACAACTACTTTGCATGTAACGCCCTTGAAGGCGGCATCGGTAACGATTGTTCACGGGGTAGTTTCCTTGGCCAGTTGGGTTGGAACTCCAAGCTCTGGGGTGTGGCAGCCGGTTATCGTTACGGCCAGCGAGGTTCCAATCTCCGTCGGGGCACCAACTTTGTTGCCTCCAACAGTTGGTTCCTGGCGAATGGTGAATCCAACAGTGTTGCTTTGAGTGCCTATCTTCAGCCTGCGAGCGCCGGTTTCATTCCTTCCATCAGCGTTGGCTGGGGTCTCAACTCCCTGTCTAACAATGAGGTGCGCAACAATGGGATCGACTTCGCACTTCCCTATGTCACCGAATCCCAAAGCTGGTACGTCGGCCTGCAGTGGAATGATGTGATCTGGGGCGGGAATTCCCTCGGTATGGCCGTGGGTCAGCCCACCTTTGCCACCACCCTCAGCAAAGGCAGCGATGAAGACCTGAGCACGTTCGTCAACGACGGCAACTACGCCTGGGAGTGGTGGTACAAGTTCCAGGTGACGGACAACATCAGCGTCACCCCTGCCCTGTTCTGGCTGAGCCGCCCCCTGGGCGCCCTCACCAACACCCTCAACCTCGATGGCACGGTGAATCGCTCGAACACCTTCGGTGTGTTCGGTGGCCTCGTGCAGACCACCTTCCGCTTCTGATCCCTCCCTCCTCACACACGTCCTCCGGCCCCCGCAAGGGGGCTTTTTTTTGGGTCTGCCGCCGCAGGAAGATGGGGTCACTCACTCAGCTCTCCTTTGGCAGGCCAGCGGACCGCCGACTTCTATGCCGTTTTGGGTGTGAACCCTGAGGCTTCTACCGAGGACATCAAGGCCGCCTATCGGGCCTTGGTGAAGCGCCACCACCCTGATGCCGGAGGAGACGACCAGACCATCCTCGCCCTGAATGCAGCTTGGGAGGTTCTTGGGGATCGGGAGCGTCGCCGGAGGTATGACGCGCAGCAGCTTCCTGCCCGTGGCTCCTCACCGGCGAGTCGTTCCTCATCGTCCAGTCCATCAGCCCGATCCAGTCGCCATGGCGATGGGCTCCTCCTCGACTGGTTGCAGCAGGTGTATGTCCCCATCGACCGCTGGCTGGGCCAGGTGATCAATCCCTTTGCCGCCCAGTTGCGTGCCCTCGCGGCCGACCCCTATGACGATGCGCTCATGGAGGCCTTCAGCACCTACCTCCAGGACAGCCAGGCGCGGATGGATAAGGCGGAGCAGCTCTATCGCTCCAAGGCCTGCCCGGCGGTGGCGAAGGGGTTCAGCCTCAACATCTACCACTGTCTCAGACAGGTGCAGGATGCCTTGATGGAACTGGAGCGATACACCCTGGGCTATGTGGATGATTATCTAAGGGACGGCCGGGAGATGTTGCGGGAGGCCAAACGGCAGAGGGATCAGCTGCACCAGGAGCGGCGTCGGCTCGAGATCTAGAGATCTAGACCCCCTTCACACCCCATAGCTCAGGAGCTGGTCCAGGCGCAGCCACACATCGGGAACGGGCCGCCGCCAGCGAATCTGGGCAAAGTCGCCTTTCACCGCCAGGATTTCCCCGGGCCCCTCCACCACATAGGCCGGAGGCGCGGGGTCACTGGCAGAGGCTTCCAGGCTGCCTTGGTAGGCCTGAAGATTCAGGCGCACCAGGGATCCTTTTTTCAGGGCCGCTGGCTTCTCTTCTGCCGCGGGGGGCGCAGAGGTGGAGGATGGGGTGCTGGGCTTGGGGGCGGGATCGGCCATGGCCAGGCGGCAGGATCGCAGGCACCCTAGGTCCCCTGCGTGGCCATGGGCTGGCCCCTTCTGGTCAGACCAGCCACTAGCCTCGCTCCGCAGATCGGGAGTCGGGCATGCGCTTGCTGCTGCTGGGTTGTTCGGGATTTGTGGGCCGCGAACTCGTGCCGTTCCTGTTGGAGCTTGGCCACGACCTCACCTTGGTGAGTCGGCAGAGCCAACCGTTTCCCCTCCTGGAGGGTGATCGCCTTCGCTGTTTGCAGCTCGACCCGGCGGATTCCGCGAGCTGGGCGTCGGCCGACCTCCAGGGGGCCCTCGCTTCGGCGGAGGGGGTCGTCAACCTGGTCGGGGAGCCGATCGCGGAGCGCCGCTGGACCGACAGCCAACGGCAGCTGCTGCGCGACAGCCGGTTGCTGACCACCACGGCCTTGGTGAAGGCGATCGGCCAGCTCCCCAAGCCCCCCCAGGTGCTCGTGAGTGCCTCTGCGGTGGGGGTCTATGGCTCCAGCGAAGAGGACACATTTGTGGAATCCAGCCCGGCAGCCAGTGATTTTCTTGGCCAGCTCTGCCAGGACTGGGAGGCGGCAGCCCTGGCCGCCGCAAACGTCTGCCGAGTGGTTGTGCTGCGCCTGGGCATCGTGCTGGGCCCCGATGGCGGAGCCCTCGGGAAAATGCTGCCGGTGTTCCGCGCTGGCTTTGGCGGCCCCGTGGGCTCGGGCCAGCAATGGATGAGCTGGATCCAGCGCCACGACCTCTGCCGTCTGGTGGCCACCGCCCTGGAGGATCCTCGCTATCGGGGCACCTACAACGCGGTGGCTCCTGAACCTGTGCGCATGGCCGACTTCGCCCGAAGCCTGGGGGAGGTGCTGGGCCGTCCCTCCCTGCTTCCCGTGCCAGCGCCGGTGCTCAAGGTGATGCTGGGCGATGGGGCCGCCGTGGTTCTGGAAGGTCAGCAGGTGAAGCCCCAGCGTCTTCTGGAGCAGGGATTCCAGTACGACGCTCCCGATCTCAAGGCTGCCCTCGCCGCCTCCACCAGCCCAATCCCCCGCTGACCAGGGCCCCCAGCATGAGCACCCCAATCGCCGGTTGAAACAGGACAGGCCATAGCCGCTGAAAGGCGGATAACACCGTCTCGCTCCCCCGCAGATGCAGACCCACCCCGACCCCGAACCACAGGGCACCCGCCAGCACAAGAAACACATCCAGCACGAGCAGACGGTCGAGCCCCTGTTGCCAGGGCTCCAACCAGGGGCGGGGGGACTCAGCGGGACGGGGTGCCATGGGAGGGAGGGCTGAGGAGTTCCAGTTTGGCCATGAGAGCATCCACCATGCGTGCTGTGCCCCCTGGCTCGCCGAGGCGCTCCAGGGCCACCCTGGCCATCTCTGCGCGCCACGGCGGCCCCGCGACGGGATCGGCCAGACGGGCCAGCTGGGCGGCGGCCATCTGGGCCGTGGCCTGCAGGGTGGTGGCTGCCCCCACGGGGCCCGGGGCGCAGCTCACCGCCGGTCCCAGCAAGCGGCGTTGCGCCTCGGCAAAGCCTTCCGTGAATTGGGGGCCTGCTCCGGCCAGTTGGAGCACGGGTTTGCCAAGTCCCACGGCCTGTTCCGCCGCCGTGCCCGCCATGGCCAGCAGAAGATCGCTGCTGTGGAGCACCCCCCAGAAGTGATCCGCCACCAGCTCCACCCGCAGGGCGCCCCGGCGGAGCGCCCACTTGCCCGCCTCTGCCCTGGGGGGCTCCAAGCTCCAGCCTGAGGGGGCCGCCGCCCTTCCGATGTCCTCGGCCCTGAGGCTGGGCACAAGGGCCGCCAGGATGCGCAGGTGGGCTGGCCATGGCTCGGGCAGCTCGCGCAGCACCTCCAGCATCTGCAGCAGGTTGGCGTGAGCCTCCGGCAGCCGACTTCCCGGCAGCAAGCCCAGCACGGAGCCCACACCGGCTTCGGGGGTGAACGACATCCCTGTCTCTGCCCCCTCCTGGAAGGGGTTCCCCACAAAGTGCACGGGGCGACCCAGCTGCTGGGTCAGATCCGCGGCCGTGAGGGCGTCGCGGCTCCAGAGAAGCCGCACTCGGGGTTGGCGCAGCAGCCACCCACAGGGCCAGGGCAGCCGTAGGCGGCCCTCGTAATGGCTGGAATAGGCCACCAGATACACCGCCAGGGGGTGGCACGTCAGCCAGGCGGCCAGCAGGGGAACCACATCCCCCACCACCACCACCCAATCGCAGGCGTGCCGGTGGCGCCAGGCGACCCGAAGCCGTCCGAGCAGATAGGCCAGCTGCCCTTGCCTGAGTTCGGTGAGGCGTCCCCGCAGGCTCGTGTAGCCCAGGCCCCCCGTGCTGAAGTCGCGGGTGGGTCCCACCACGGGCAGACCCATCCTCCGGTAGGCCGCTCCGTGGCCCACCAAGGGCAGCGCTTCCACGATCGCCCCTCGTTCCCGGAGGGCCTGCCCCAGCAGAGCCCCACTCAGGTCCTCGCCGTGGCCATTGCTGATCAGCAAAAGCCGGCTCACCCTTGCAGCCAACCCCGCACTTTCTCCATCGCCGACCAGCCGGGGCGGCGGGCCAATCCATCGGCCATGGAGACGTTCAGTTCTTCGCCCAGCTCCGGAGCCATCAGGGTGATGCGTTGAATCATCTCGATGTGCTCGCGCACCCCTTTGGCCCCGGTTTCCAACATCGCCACACTCAGATTCACCCGCGCCTGGGGGTCCTGAGGGTTCAGGCGCACGGCCGTGCGAGCGGATTTCAGAGCTTCCTTGGGCTGGTCCAGGAGCAACTGAAGCCAAGCCAGGCAGGTCCACGCCGCTGATTGGCCCGGGGACTGGGCCGTGAGCTGAAGAAAATCATCGATCAGATCCTCAGGGGGCTCACCCTGGCGATAGCGCTCCAGGGCCTGCTCAAAGAGGGCTTCGTGGCTGGTGGCCATGGCTTCGTGCAGGACGCTCAGCCTCTCAGGTTCCCACGGCGACGGTGGCCGGGATCAAACGGCGAAGGAACTCCCGCAACCACAGGTCTGGGTGGCGTTGGGATTGGTGAAATTGAAGCCACCCCCAATCAGGGCTGTGGAGAAATCCAGTTGAAGCCCATAGATGTACAGCAGGCTCTTGGGATCGCACACCACGTCGAAGGGGGCGCCCTCCGCGGGCTGATAGGTGTAGCGCTCGTCGTCGTCCCGAATGCCGGAGGCCTCAATGAAATCCATGGTGTAGCTCATTCCGCTGCACCCCCCGGACCGCACGCCCACCCGCAAGATCTTGCCCTGGCCTTGCTGAGCCACCAGGGTGGCGAGCTGGCGCATGGCCGGTTCCGTGATCTGGATCCCGCTCCCATCCACCCCCGTGTGGGTGGCCTGTTGGAGAACCTCTCCGGAGACGGCGGCTTCCACGGTCATGGCGCACTCAATGTTGTCTGAAGTCTATGGACGACTGTCCACCGCTGGGCTGGTCGGTTCTCCGCCGCACGCAAGGGAGCCTTTTCCATAAAGTCGGTGCACCGTTGGAGCGTTCGGGTGCGGGTCGCCATCGTGGGAGCAGGGCTGGCAGGGCTGACCGCGGCGGTGGATCTTGTGGATGCCGGGATGGCGGTGGATCTCTATGAAGCCCGTCCCTTTATGGGAGGCAAGGTGGGCAGCTGGGAAGATCCGGATGGCAACCACATTGAAATGGGGTTGCACGTCTTTTTCTTCAACTACGCCAATCTTTTTGCCCTGATGCGGAAGGTGGGGGCGATCGACCATCTCCTCCCCAAGGATCACACCCATCTGTTCGTGAACCGGGGTGGGGATGTGCGCAGCCTGGATTTTCGGTTCCCCGTTGGTGCCCCCTTCAACGGGCTCAAGGCCTTTTTCACCACCCCCCAGCTGGAAGCCATTGACAAGGTCAGAAATGCTCTTGCCCTTGGCACCAGTCCGATTGTGCGGGGGCTGGTGGATTACGAGGGGGCCATGCGGGTGATCCGGGAGCTGGATCGTCTCAGTTTCCAGGAGTGGTTTCTCGGTCATGGCGGCAATCTGCACAGCATTCAGCGGCTCTGGAATCCCATCGCCTACGCCCTGGGATTTCTGGATTGCCAGGCCATCTCGGCCCGTTGCATGCTCACCATCTTTCTGATGTTTGCGGCCCGTACGGAGGCCTCCAAACTGAACTTGCTCAAGGGCTCTCCCCACCGTTGGCTCACCGGGCCGATCCTGCAGTACATCGAAGCCCGGGGTGGCCGACTCCATTTGCGCCACCGGGCCATCAGCCTCGCGTACGACGAATCCATGGTCACAGGTCTCACCTTGGGCACGCCCGAGGGCAACATCCAGGTGCAGGCGGATGCCTATCTGGCGGCCTGTGACGTGCCAGGCATCCAGCGGTTGGTGCCTGACGACTGGCGGTGCCACAGCCTGTTCGCCAATCTTGATCGGTTGGAGGCCGTGCCCGTGGCCACTGTGCAGCTGCGCTACGACGGCTGGGTGACGGAGTTGGGCGACGCCCCGGGAGATGGGCAGCGGCGCAGCGATCTCTCCCGGCCCGTGGGCCTCGACAATCTGCTCTATACGGCGGATGCGGATTTCAGCTGCTTTGCCGATCTCGCTCTGGCCAGCCCGGAGGACTACCGAAAGCCAGGGATGGGATCTCTTCTGCAGTGCGTGCTCACGCCCGGGGATCCCTGGATTCCGAAAAAAAATGAAGAGATCGTTGCCCACACCGATCGCCAGGTGCGGGAACTCTTCCCTTCCTCCCGCAATCTCCAACTGGTGTGGAGCAACGTGGTCAAGCTGGCCCAGTCGCTCTACCGCGAGGCCCCTGGCATGGAGCCCTTCCGGCCGGAGCAGCGCACCCCGATCAGCAACTTTTTTCTGGCCGGCAGCTACACCCGGCAGGACTACATCGATTCCATGGAAGGTGCCACCATGAGTGGACGCCTTGCCGCAGCAGCCATCATGGATCGCCCCGTGAGCCTGGCGCGTAACGCCGCCGCTGCCTAGGAGTACACCATGGGACGCTGGCTCGAACACACGGTGACCACGGAAATCAACGCTCCTGTCGAGAGGGTGTGGGCGGTTTGGAGCGATCTGGAAGCCATGCCCCGCTGGATGCACTGGATTGAATCAGTGGTCACCCTCGAGGATCCGGATCTCACCGAATGGACCCTTATGGCCCAGGGGTTTCGCTTTCAGTGGAAAGCGCGGATCACCCGCCGGGTGCCTGAACAACAGCTGCACTGGGAATCGGTGGGCGGGCTCCCCACCAAAGGGGGAGTTCGCTTCTACCCCCTCGGCCCCAGCCTGACGGCCGTGAAGCTCAGTGTGAGTTATGAGTTGCCTGCGATGCTGGCGCCCTTGATGGAACCCTCCATCATGGGCGGCATCGTGAACCGGGAGCTCCAGGCCAACCTTGATCGATTTCGCGATCTCGTTGAAAGCAACGTCCAACCCTGATCCCCACCGGGAGCCATTCCAGATGGACCCTTGCCAGCGTCCTTGGACACCGGCTCTGGGTGCCTTCCTTGCCCTGATCCCAGCCCTGTTGACGGCCTGCACGCCCAATCCCAAGGTGCCGGTCCAGCCCCCGGTCCCCCAGCTGCCCAAGGTGCAGGATCGGCCTGATCCCCGCCCAGAGGGTGCTTCCCTGGCTCCCCTGGCGACCCCCCAACAGGTGATCCAGGCGGTGGATGTGGGCCGCCCCGATCCCTTCGCCGCCGTGCTCACCCCCCGCCTGGTCGGTGCTCCGGCCTCCCAGCAGGTGGCGATTGCCCCAGGGCAACAGCCCGTTGCGGGCGCGGGTCAACGGGGGCTAACGGGGCAACAGCGCCCCGGAGCTCCGGCTGGCAGCTCCCAGGGTCTCTCTCCGCTGGGGGTTCCGAAGGGTCTGCTCTTCCAGGGGGTGCTTCAGAGCCCCCAGGGTCGGGAGGCCTTGGTGGAATATGCCCCTTCCGAGGCCAAGGCCGGGGGAACACGGTCCGGTTCCCTGCGTGTTGGGGATGTGGGCACAGGGCGGGATGACTCCCTGCTGCCTCCGGGTTGGCGGGTGCGGGCCATCGATGTGGATCGCGGGGTGCTGGTTCTCCAGGCCGGCACCCAATCGGTCACGCTTCAGCTCTGATCGCCCGGGCGCAGGCGGCTACCAGACCCTCCAGATCGTGGGGGTCCGCCTCCGCATCCACCCGGCCCAGCAAAGCCCGGCAGGGCTGGCTGGTCTGTGGACCAATGGACACCACCTTCAGCCTGTCCAGCACCTGGAGCCATTGGGGGCCGAAGGCGCCCTCCAGCAGTTGGACGCAGTGGCGGACCGTTTTCCCGCTGCTGAACGTGATGGCCTGAAGGGTTCCCTGTTGCAGCGCCTGGACAGCCTGGCTGGGCAGGCCTTCCGGGCAGCGGGTTTCGTAGGCCGCCACCTCCACCACACGGGCCCCCGCACTGCCGAAGGCCTCGGCCAGCACGGTGCGGCCGCCACTCTGCACCCTGGGAAGCAGGAGGTGAAGGCCCCAGGCGGAAACGGGGAATTCTTCAATCAGGGCATCGGCGACGAAGCGCGTGGGCACAAAATCCACCGTCACGCCCATCTCCTCCAGCTGCTCCGCGGTGCGACGTCCCACCGCCGCGATCCGGAGGCCCTTCGGCGGACGGGCCAAGTCGCCCCCCCGGCGCCGCAGCCGGGCCTGAACGGCCTCCACCCCATTGGCACTGGAGAAGAGAAGCCAGTGAAACTGCTCCAGGTCCGCCAGGGCCTCGTCGAGGGGCCGCCAATCCTCTGGAGGCCCAACCACTAGGGCCGGCAGATCGATCACCTCCGCTCCAGCCGCTTCGAACAACGAGCGGGCGCCCCCGAGTTGCTGCTCGGCCCGGGTGACCGCGATGCGGCACCCCTTCAGCAGTTCTGGATCCTTGTGGCTCATGAATCCAGCTTTACCAGGCTGCCAGCGGAGCGGCGCAGGGCGTCGGCCTCCCCATGGCGTCCCTGGGCCTCCAGAAGGTGGATCGCCTGCTGAAGATGGCGGCGGGCGCCCAACACATCCCCTGCCAGGAGAAGGGCTAATCCCAGATTCTGATGCCCCTCGCTCTGGTCCGGTTCGATGGCCAGGGCCTGGCGATAGGCCGCGATCGCCCCAGGCAGATCCCCGCTGCGCCGCAGGCTGAGGCCCAGATGGAGCCAGCCACGGGCCAGTTCCGGGGCGATGCGGATGGCCTCCTGGCCCAACGTCACCGCCTCCGCCGTCTGATCCTGATGGAGCAGGAGGGAGGCCAGGTTGAGGCGGGCGGCCAGGGTGAGCCGGGGATCCAGGGGGAGGGTCAGGGCCTCCCTGTAGAGCCTGCCGGTCTTCGCCGGATCTGCGTTCCCCTGGGCCAGAGCCAGGTGCAGCAGCAGTTCATAGCGCTCGGGATGGGCTTCCTCCGGACAGCTCTCCAGGCCTTGCCTGAGCAAAGCCATCCCCCGCTCTCGGTCGCCCATGCTGATCTCCAGACCGCCGAGTTTGGCGCAGGTGTAGGGGTCGGCGGGATCCCGCAGGAGTTCGGCCTCCATCGCCTGCCGCAGCCGCTGGGCCTTACGCCCCTGTTCGATGAGCTCAGGCCGGTAGCCCTCATGCAGCAAGGCCGGCTCCGAACAGTGGAGCAAGCGCCAATGGGGCTCGTCCCGCAGCAGGGCCTCCACGCTGTCGTCCACCAGGGAGTGGTAGGCCCGACTCCAGCGGATCGCCGGGTGGCGCCGGAACAGCCGGCTCACGCTGGAGTAGGGGGATTGCTGGGCTCCGCATTCCTGCCGCAACAGGGTGATCAGCAGGGCATCCGGCTGGGCCATGGCGTCCTGCAGGGGGGCCATGGCCTCCGGACGCAGGCGCTCGTCCGCATCCAGCACCAGCACCCAGTCGCCCTTCGCTTTCTCCAGGGCCGCATTGCGCGCTGCGGCGAAGTCGCCGGGCCAGGGCAGGTGATGCACCTCTGCGCCGGCGTCCTGGGCGATGGCCACGGTGCCATCCACCGACCCCGTGTCTACCACCACCATCTCCTCCACGAATCCGCGCACCGACGCCAGGCAGCTGGCCAGGCAAGCCGCCTCATCGCGCACGATCATCGACAGGCTCACGCTCAATCCGTAAACCCTCCTGCCCCCTCGTCCTGGCCCAGGCCCATCTGGCGCAGCACCAGAGCCTGGGCTGCGGGCATCTGCCCCGGGCTCCACACCGCAGGCAGGTCGGGAGGGAGAAGGACCCGCAAGCTCTGCCATAGATAGGGACTGCCGTACACCACCAGTCCGGCGAGCCGGTGTTGATCCAGTAGCTCCTGAATCCAGGCCGCCCAGGGCTCCCCCCCACCGGCGGAGCCCCGGAAAGGATTGCCCCGCACGAACAGTTGCAACAGCACGGGCTCCCGATGCCATCCCGCCCTGCTCCAGGGGGGCTCGGGCAAGTGATCGGGTTCTCTGGCCTGGGTCCATGCCAGGGGGTTCTGGCCATCCACCACCCAGGGTTGGAAGCCCCCGGCTCTGGTCAGTTCCAGGGCCGGGGCTGAGGGTGGCAGGAAGGGGCAGCCCAGCTGGGTGTCCACTCGCACCAGGGCCAGGCCCTGCCCTTCGGGGGGCCGTCGCAGGGTTCCACCCTGGCGCTCCAGGGTGCGGGCCAACAGCTCCTGGGCCAGAACCCGATCCTCCTCCCCAGGGCCATTGCTCAGGGGGCCAAGGGGTTGGCCAGGATCCAGGCTCTCAAGCCCAGGATCGTTCCGGGTGAGTTCCAGGGCCTTCCGGCGTCGCTCCAGGCTGCTCCACAGGCGCTCCTCGGTGAGGCGGCCCTCTCGCACCGCGGACAGGATGGCTTCGATCGCCTGCCAGGGATCGGCGGGCATCAACACCAGATCGGCCCCGGCCTCCAGCGCCATCACGGCCGCCTCTCCAGCACCGTGGCGGGCAGCGATCGCCTCCATCACCAGGGCATCGGTCACCACCAGGCCATCGAAGCCCAGATCCTGCCTGAGCAGCTGCGTGAGCACGCGCCAGGAGAGGGTGGCGGGCCGATCCGGATCCAGCTCCGGAAGCAGGAGATGGGCCGTCATCACCGAGGCCACCCCGGCGGCGATCGCCTGCCGGAAGGGGGGGAGTTCGATGGCCTCCAAGCGCTCCCGACTGTGGGGCAGCACGGGCAGGTCGAGATGGGAATCTGCGGTTGTGTCCCCATGGCCGGGGAAGTGCTTGGCGCAGGCGAGCACCCCCTCGGCCTGTACGCCCTGCAGAAAGGCGGTGGCCAGGTTGCCCACCACGGCGGGATCCTCCCCCCAGGCCCGCACATTGATCACGGGGTTGGCGGGGTTGTTGTTGACATCACAGACGGGTCCCAGCACCCAGTTGAGGCCCAGGGCCCGGGCTTCCCGGCCGGTGCAGGCTCCGTAGCGCCCAGCCAGATCGCGGGCGGCCGCGGGGTCGTGGCGATGGATCTGGCCCACCCCCAGGGGCGGGGGCAACCAGCTCGCCCCCTCAAACCTCTGCCCCACCCCTTCCTCCACATCCGCGCAGAGCAGCAGGGGTTGGGGGCTCCAGGAGCGGAGCTGGCGCGTCCGCAGCCTCAGCTCGGGCGCGCTTCCCCCCAGGAGGATCACCCCACCCACCCCTTCCGCCAGGAGAGCCTGGAGCGTGGCGTTCTCCAGCTCCCAGCGGGGGTAGCGGCGTTGGCCATCGGCCAGGTGGCCGCTGGCCCGGACGACCAGGAGGTTGGCCACCCGTCGCCGCAGCGCGTCGCCGCCGACCTCAAGGGGCATCGCTGATTCCCTCCGCCTCTTCCGACCCCCGTTCCTGTTCCAGCTTGTTCAACAAGCCCAGAACGGCACTTCCCCGTTCCAGACTCCGGTCGACCTGAAACACCACCTCGGGCGTGCGACGCAGCTTCAGGCGCCGCCCCAGCTCTCCCTTCACATAGGGGGTGGCCGCCTTCAGCCCCTCCAGGGCCTGGCGCCGCTCCTCCTCAGAGCCGTAGACGCTCACAAAAATCTTGCAGTGCTGCAGGTCGCCTGCCACCTCCACGCTGGTGACGCTCACCAAGCCCTGATGCACGCGCGCATCCCGAATGCTGGTGGTGAGCAGTTCACTGATTTCACGGCGGATCAGGGAGGCCACCCGCTCCACCCTTCGACCCTGTGCCATGGCTATCCCAATGGTGCTGGTGCCACCATCGCACGCAACACCAGCACCAGGCTCAGCAGGCCACTCACGAGGGCCCCCACCACCGCCACTGCGGTGACCGGATGGGTGCGGCGCCCTTGCAGAGGCTCCACCAAGGTCTGCAGGATGCCCAGGGAGAGGGCGATCAGATACCGCGGGTAGCGGGTCACATTCAGCAGAAACTCTTTCATGGGGTGCCCATCTGTCCATGGCCATGCTGGCTACTCTGCCGCCGTGCAGCCAGCCACCCGAGCCAGGATCCATGGAGCTCCATCAGTTCAAACATTCCGCTTTCTGCGAGAAGGTGAGGCTCGTGCTCGCTGCCAAGGGGCTGGATGCCACCTTGGTGGAGGTCGTGCCAGGCCTGGGGCAGCTTGAGCTGTTTCGCCTTTCCGGGCAACGCCAGGTGCCCGTGCTGGTGGATGGCTCGGAGGTGATTGCCGATTCCACCGAAATTGCCCTCCATCTGGAGAAGCGGCACCCCCTGCCGGCCTTGTTGCCAACCGATCCGGGGACGCGGAGCCAGGTGTTGCTGATGGAGGACTGGGCGGACACGGCCCTGGCGTCGAGCTGCCGCCGCGCCCTCCTGCAGGCGGCAGCCACCAACCCCAAGCTGCGCACGGCCCTGCTCCCTGAAGCCACCCCAGCCTCCCTGCGGCAGTTGCTGGGTGCTCTGCCGGGGGGACTGATGGGGTCGGTCACGGACACCCTGGGCTCTCTGCTGGCCCCGATGGAGGCCCGGCAACTCCATCGCAACCTGGAGCAGCTCAGCGCGCTGATGGCTTCCAGCGGCTATCTGGTGGGGGATCAGCTGAGCCTGGCAGATCTGGCCGTCGTGGCCCAGTTGTCGCTGCTGCGCTTTCCCGCGAGCGCAGGGGTTGCCCTGGCGGGAGAGGGGGTCAGCGGCATCGCAGACAATCCCCTCTTTCAACCCCTGTTCCGCTGGCGCGATGGGATTGTGGAGCGGTTGACAGCACGGAGAGCACCATGAGCGATCCCCTGCTGCGGGAGATGGATTATTACGTGGTGCTGGAACCTGGCGGCGAGGAGGCCATTCTCAGCGCCGACGACACCCGCACCTGGTTGGCCCGCCATCTGGTGTCCTGTGAGATCCCCCCTGCCGATCTGGGGCATCTGGGCAGCGTGGAGGCCCAGGTGGAGCGGCTCCTGGACACCGCCTGCGAACTGGAACTGACCCCGGGGGTCGCCATCCAGTGGTTTGCCGTCCGCCTGGAGCGGCCGGCCTGAGGGCGGCTCAGCGGCCTAGCCATTCAGGCTGGGACTGGTCTCACCGTCCCCATGGACCAGGGTGATGGGCTCCTCGGGAGGTTGGGGTCCGTCCTTCAGGATCGTCGGCAGGGCCTCCAGGACCCGGCCGGCCAAGGCCTCAGGAGATTCCCCCTGCTGCATCACATGGAGATCGGCCTGGGCATAGAGGGGCCGCCTCGCGACAAGAAGATCCCGTAGGCGCCCTGCTGGATCGGCATCGGCCAGGAGGGGCCGGGGGGTGGGATCGCCTTGGAGGCGCTCCAGCAGAACGGCTTCGGGGGCATCCAGCCAGATCACCACGCCTTGCCGCAGGTGGCCCCAGTTTTCCGGCCGGGTCACCACGCCCCCGCCCGTGGCCACCACCAGGGAGTGCCAACAGGCGAGTTCGTTCAGCACAGCACTTTCCAGAGCCCTGAAGCCCTCCTCACCCGCGTCGGCAAAAATCTCCGGAATGGATCGCCCGGCTGTTTCCTCCAACGTGGTGTCGGCGTCCAGGAAGCGATAGCCCAGGGACTTGGCGAGGGGGCGGCCTACGGCGCTTTTGCCTGCTCCCATCATGCCCACCAGATAGAGGTTGAGGCCCTGCAGCCTGCGGGCGAGTTCAACGGGGGCGGGGGTGGGCATGGAACCTCAGGACTTCAGGCCGAGTTCCTAGGATGGCTGGTTCCAAAGAGTCCGTCATGACACTCGCCGGGCTGAGCCTGCCGGTCCAGGCGGGACCACCTCCCTCCCCGATCGCCTCCCCCCATGGCCGGGGACGGCCCTGTGTGATCACCCGCCGGGCCTGTTTCAGCGCCAGCCATCTCTACCGCTTACCGGAACTGGATGAGCTGGAGAACCAGGCCCGTTTTGGCCTCTGCAGCCTGGAGCCCGGTCATGGGCACAACTATGAGCTTGTGGTCGCCATGGCTGGCCCCCTCGATGCCGACGGCATGGTGCTCAACCTCTCGGAGGTGAAGCACGCCATTCGGGACGTGGTGATCGAACCTCTGAATTTCCGCTTCCTCAACCGCACCTGGCCGGAGTTTGACCTGAGCCGACCGGAGGGATGCCTCCCCACCACCGAGGCCCTGGCCCTGGCCATCCGCGCCAGGTTGGGTCGCCATCTGCCTGTTGTGGGCATTCGCCTTTACGAACATCCCGATCTCTGGGCCGACGTGCTCAGTGGTTCTGCCATCCCCCCCATGGAAGCCTTCCTCACCATTCGCACCCACTTCGCCGCTGCCCACCGTCTGGCCCGGGAAGAGCTGAGTCAGGCCGAAAACGAGGCCATCTATGGAAAGTGTGCCCGGGTGCATGGCCACGGTCACAACTACTTGTTGGAGGTCACCGTGCGCGGGGCTGTCGATCCGCGCACGGGCATGGTCTGCGATCTGGGTGCTCTTCAGCAGGTGGTGCAGGATCAGGTGGTGGAACCTTTTGACCACACGTTCCTGAACAAGGACATTGCCCACTTCGCCAGCTGCGTTCCCACGGCGGAGAACATTGCGCTGCACATCGTCGATCTGCTGATGGCTCCGGTCGCTTCCCTTGGAGCCCGTCTTCACAAGGTGCGGCTGCAGGAGAGCCCCAACAATGCTTCGGAGGTGTTTGCTGAAACGGCCCAACTCAACATGGTGCCAGCCGCGATCGATGCCCTGGCCCGCGCCTAAAGCCCCTGGGGCCCTCCAGGCAGGGGGCCCAGGGCGCTGAAACGGCGGGTGAGATCACGGAGCGGCACGTCCTTCAGGCTGTCCGCAGGCAGGCCCAGCAGGCGGGCCAGGCACCGCTTCACCACCACCTCACTGTCATCACCAAACCGTCCACTGAGCATTTCCGTCAGCACCCCCAACCCACGCCCCGTGCGGTTGGTCTCTTCGATCAGACAGCGGCTGGTGGGCTTGGCCAGCTTGCGACAGGGATCCTCCAGGCTGGCCCCCAGACGGGCCGATCCCCCTGCCGCGGTCTGGATGCACACATCGGCAAGCCGCGATTCCAGCCGGGGACGCATCAGCTCCAGAACCGGCATCAGCAGGCCTGCCGAAGCTGGGGAGGCCAGTGCGAGCACCATGCCGCCCGTGAGGAGGCTGCTTTGCAGGCACCAGGCCCCTTTGCAGAAGCAAGACCGGTTCACAACGTCTTTGGCCATGGCAGGTGTGCAAACCTCCGGGTGGGAAGCGCGGGGCTCGGGAGAGTTGATTAGTTTTGCGCCTCGCGCGCTCCATTGGGGGGTTCTGGGATGGCCGAACTGCGAGCTTGCTGGCACGGAGCCATGGCGGAGATCCCCTCCGAACAGTTTCAGGCGCTCTTGCAGGAGGCAACGCCCACGGGTGAGCAGCCCTTGCCCTTCTACACCTGGGGCTGGCTCCATGCGCTCGAGGAGAGCGGAAGCATTGCCCCCAACCAGGGGTGGCAGCCCTGCCATCTGGGCCTATGGCGGGACAACAGCCTGGTGGCCCTGGCCCCCCTCTATCTCAAGGGGCACAGCTATGGGGAATTTGTGTTCGATCAATCCTTTGCCCAGCTCGCCGGGCAGATGGGGTTGCGTTACTACCCCAAACTTCTGGGGATGAGCCCGGTCAGCCCGGTGCAGGGGTATCGGTTTCTGATCAGCCCTAGCGAGGATCGATTAGCCCTCACGGCCCTGCTGTTTCAATCCATCGAGGCCTTTTGCCAAAAGCAACGCCTGCTCAGCTGCAATTTCCTCTATGTCGATCCTGTCTTTGCCAGAGAGGCCCAAGCTTGCGGCTGGTCGCTGTGGCTGAATGAGCAGAGTGAATGGACCAATCCAGGCTTCCAAACGTTCGCGGATTATCTGGCCACGTTTAATGCCAATCAGCGCCGCAATATCCGCAGGGAACGTAAAGCTGTTGCTGAAGCTGGCCTCACGGTCACCCCCCTGACGGGGGACGCCATTCCGACCCACCTGATGCAGCGAATGCATGGGTTTTACGCCCAGCACTGCAGTCGATGGGGGCCCTGGGGGAGCAAGTATCTCAGCGAAGAGTTCTTTTCCTTGGCTGCCGATCATCTGTGTTCCCATGTGGTGCTTTTCAGTGCCCACACGGGAGATCCCCTGTTGCCCGTAGCCATGTCCATGTGTGTGCACAACGATACCCATCTGTGGGGTCGCTATTGGGGCAGTGATGTGGAAGTCGACCATCTTCACTTTGAAGTGTGTTACTACGCACCTTTGGAGTGGGCCATTCAGCGAGGCCTGCGTCGTTTTGATCCAGGTGCGGGAGGACGCCACAAGAAACGCAGGGGATTCATGGCCCAGCCCCGCACTAGCGTGCACCGCTGGTTTGAACCACGCTTCGCTGCCATTCTTCAGAACTGGCTGCCAGGCGCCAATCAGGAGTTGCTGGCAGAAATCGAAGCCATCAACGCCGATTTGCCCTTCACTTCCACCTACGATCCTTCCCAACTTCTCCAGGTGTCCTCTGACCTTGACCGCTCCCCAACCCCATGAGTAAGGCCATGTTCACCGACCCCATTGCTTCAGGCTATGCCAGTCGCCAGGCGCTGGATGAATCCCTGTCCCAGCGGTTCATCGCTCTGGATCCTTCTGGATATTTCCTGATCCGTATCGATGCCCAGCAGCAGGAGTTGGTGGCTGAACACTATGGAAACACCATTGATGAACGCGGTCTGGCCCGGGACCCCGAAACCGGGGACGTGATTCGTTGCCAAGGGGCTGAACCCCGCACGCCAACGGCGATCTACCGAGGCCGCACGGCCAAGGAACTGGGCATGCTCCTGACGGAGGGGGAGGCGGCGCCCCTCAGCCAGCTCGACCACGCCCTCTACCTGGGCAGGGAACTGCAGAAGGCCGAGCACTGCCTGAACAGCGGCGGAACCTACGTTCAGGATTGAGACCCTTCGGCCAGGCTTAAGCCGGTTGAAGTTCGCGGGGATCGGTGGTGATCTCAGCAGCCGGGTCGGGGGGGAGAAGGGCGAGCTGTTGCTCGATTTCTCTCTTCACAACGGCGCGATATTCCTGGAAGTGTTCGTTGTGGGCCAGGGTCACAACGAACTGCTCGAAATTCTGGGGATTGGCCCGCGCAATGGTGAAGAGGGACGACCAGAACCGCCAACGGGTGTCGCGGAGCACGCCCTGGCGCCAGATCACAATTAGGAGGGCTCTTACATCCGTCCAGGTGGGGAGAGCGGGTTTACCCAGGGCAGCCGGCACATACTTTTGCCAGCGAGGTTGACCCACTTTCAGGTAGTAGTGCTTCACACGGTCGATATAGGCATTTGGCTCGTACAAGCGGCAAAAAGCATCCACATATTCTTCGGCGATATCCCGGATCGGCCTGGTGGGCTTGAAATTCAGCAGGTTGGTCTGGTTCACGCCCTTGGCGTCCGCCCGTTCCTGGATCAAGCGACCTTCCTTTTCCAGGCGGTGCCAAAGCCCCGTGTTCGGCAAGGCTTGCAGCATGCCCATCATGGCTGCGGGAATGCCGGTGCGGCTCACGAAATGCACGATGCGATCTCCCGCGCCCTGCTGTTCGCCATCGAAACCAATGATGAAGCCCGCCATGACGCGAATGCCATAGGAGGTGATCCTGTCCACGGATTCCTCCAGGGACGAACGGGTGTTCTGGAGTTTCCGCGCCGTTTCCAGGCTCGCTTCATCAGGGGTCTCGATGCCGAGAAAAACGCTGTCGAAGCGACACTCCGCCATCATTTCCATCAGCTCATCATCAGAAGCCAGGTCGACCGAGGCCTCGGTGGCAAAACTGAAGGGATAGCGGTGGGCGATCTGCCACTCCTTCAATCTGGGGAGCAGGAGCTTGGCATTTCTCTTATTGCCAATGAAATTGTCGTCCACGAGGAAGATGGAACGTCTCCAACCCAAGTCGTAGAGATATTGCAACTCGCTGATGAGTTGTTCCGGCGTTTTGGTTCGCGGTTTGCGACCGTAAAGAACAATGATGTCGCAGAACTCGCATTGAAAGGGGCAGCCCCTGGAGAACTGCACCGACATGGAATCATAGGCCGTTAAATCGAGCAGATCAAAGCGAGGAACAGGAGTGGAGGTGACGTCAGGTTTCTCACCATTGGCGCTGAATACGCCGCCCTTCTCACCCCGGCTGATGGCTTCAATAAATTGGGGAAGCGTGATTTCTCCCTCATCCAGGATCTTGAAATCCGCCAGACGCAATTCCGGAGCATCGGGCGTGGAGCTGGCGAAGGGTCCCCCCACCGCCACGGGAAGCCCCCGTCGCTTGGCTTCCGCCATCTGCACAGCCATATCCGCTTTCTGCACGATCATTCCGGAAATGATCACCAGTTCGGCCCAGCCCCAGTCCTCCTCGGTGACGTCACATACATTGCGA
>JBEIGX010000017.1:0-20455 GCA_040381675.1 Aphanothece sp. | reverse complement strand
TCGACGGAATTCTCCACTGGCACCACTGCGGCCTCACAGGTGCCGGCGGCGAGGGCCTGGATCACGGCGCGAATGCCCTGCTGGGGTACAAGTTCCGCCTCCAGACCTTCCAGCGCGGCCAGTTGCCTTGCGGCCTGCTCCCCATAGGTGCCGGCTGGACCCAGGTAGGCGAGGCGCATGGTGAGGGGAGGGGGGCTTCGTAGGATCATGCCCTGCCGGCTTCCCCTGGCCATGCCCTTGGCCTTTAGCTCCAGCCAGCAGCTGGTCCTGCCCATCACCGAGGGCATCGATCTCTTGCCGGCTTATCTCAGGGACGAACAACGGGTCGTGGCTTCCCTGCTGGATCCCAACCATCTGGTTGCCCTTGGCCCTGGCCATTACCGCTACAGGGTCACCAAGGTGCAGGTGTTTCAGCTTCAGATCCAGCCGATCGTGGAATTGCAGACCCACCACCGGGGCGACCGTCTGGAGCTGGAGGCCGTGGATTGCCAGCTCGAGGGGTTAGGCCTGGTGGATGACTTTCAGCTTGGACTGAACTCCTGGCTCCAGCCTTCCTACGAGGGACTGGAGGGCGAGGCCACCCTCGCGGTGACCGTCAGCCAACCCCCCTTGCTCAGGCTCGTGCCCCCACGGGTCTTGGAAGCCACCGGCCGGTCTGTTCTCAGCGGCATCCTGCTGGGCATGCGTAACCGGGTGCGCCTGCAACTGCTCAAGGATTTTCAACAGTGGTGCCGCAGCCAAGGTCAAGGCGGCCCGGCCGATTCTTAGGTCAGATCCTCAAAGCCCGTTGGAGGAGGGGGGGAACAGGGCCTCCTGCCACGCCGGGTGCTCGGAGAACGTGCGCCGCAGAAACGTTCGCCGGTGCAGCGCAGTGGGGCCTTGCTCCAGCAGGGCCATGCGGTGGTGGGCTGTGCCGTAGCCAGCATGGCGATCCAGGCCGTAGCCAGGAAATCGGGTGGCCAGACGGCGAATCAGGGCGTCGCGCTCCTCCTTGGCCAGCACACTGGCGGCAGCGATGGCCGGACACAACCGATCGCCCCCCACCAGGGTGTGTTGGGGACCTTCCCAGGTGCGCAAGGGCAGCACGCCGTCGACGACGACCAAAGCGATGGGATGGTTGAGCCTTTGGAGAGCCCGGTGCATGGCCAGTTCGGTGGCGCTGCGGATGCCCAGCCGGTCAATTTCCGCCGCACTGGACTGTCCAATGGCCCAGGCCCGCGCCAGTCGACGGATCAGGGGGACGAGTGTGGAACGCTGGCGGGGCGTGAGCAGTTTGCTGTCCGTGAGGCCGGCCGCCTTCAGTCGGGTTTCGGCCCGTTTGGGGAGAATCACCGCCCCAGCGAACACAGGTCCGAAGAGGCTGCCTCGGCCCACCTCATCCACGCCGGCCAGAACGTTGATGGAGGGCCCTGGGCTCACACCGTGGCGGAGGAGCGTCGGCGGCGGCGGCGGGGCTCGCCGTTCTCCTCGGCAGCGTCTGCGGCTGGAGAGGCTTCCTCGGCAACCTCCTTCGGGGTTTCTTCTGAACGCCCTTCCGCGGCTCTGCCTCGGCGGTGGGCTGGCACCTCCACCGTCACAAGCTCGGCCGCCGGGGCCAGGGACGGGGAGGCCCCGTCATCGGTTTCGCTTTCGCTGGCGGAAGGGGGTGAATCGGAGGAGGTGCTGCGGCTTTCGCCACCGCCCCGGCCTCGGCGCCGCCTCCTGGATCCATAGGAGCTGGCTTGTTGGCGCGCCTCTTCCAGCACGGCTTCTGGGTCAAGGCCGGGCCGCACCACCCGCATCACCAGGTTGTCTCCGGTGGGCATGGGATCCAGGAGCAGGGCTGGATTGAGGCCCATCCAGCCGTAAACCTCTTCCTGGCTGTCATCCATGGGGACAGCGACGAAATCCAGCTCCGGACGGCGGCTGGACGATTCCTGTTCGGCCCTTGCCGTTTCTGGCCCCTCGCTATGGGGACTCAAGCCATTGTCTGATGCCACCTGGGGTCCATCCCCGCTGTCTCCACCTCGGCCGCCCCGGCCGCCCCGTCGCCTGCCCCGGCTGCCAGTGGCCTCCGCAGGCATGGGTGTGGCCTCGGGCCTGGCGCTGGGCACGGTGCGCACCATTCCAGGCAGGCTGGCCAGGGGTTGGAGCGTGTCCTTTCCAGGTAGCACCGCGACGTGGCCTAGGCCCCCGCAGCTGGGGCAGGTGCGGCCAAACAGCTCGTAGATGTTCTGTCCTTGTCGTTTGCGGGTGAGCTCCACCAGTCCCAGTTCCGTGAGCTGGGCGATCTGGGGTCGGGCGGAATCGTTACGTACGGCCTGGGTGAAGTGCTCCAGCAGTTGCAGTTGATCCCGTCGCGACTCCATGTCGATGAAGTCGATGATCACCACACCGCCGATATTGCGAACCTTGAGCTGGCGCGCGATCTCCGTGGCGGCTTCGCAGTTGGTCCACAGCACGGTTTCCCGCGCGTTGGACGAGCGGGTGAAGGACCCGGAGTTCACGTCAATCACCGTGAGCGCTTCGGTGGGCTCGATGATCACGTAGCCCCCGGAGGGCAGATCCACCCGTGGGCGCAGGGCATCACGAATGGCGGCATTGATGCGGAAGTGCTCCAGGAGTTCGGAGGATTCCTCATGGAATTCCACCGTCAGCTGGGCCTGGTCGTCACCGAGGAAGCCGTTGACCCGGGCCACGGCATCCGGGGCGTCGACCACCACGCGGACCACCTCAGGCCCATAGAAGTCGCGCAGCACCCGGTGGATGAAATCCTCATCCCGATTGAGAAGAACCGGAGGAGAGGCCGTTTCGGCCGCTTGCTGAATCGCTTCCCACTGCCGCAGAAGGGCTTCCAGATCGTCGATGAGAAGCTCTTCCCCCACGCCCTCCGCTTCCGTGCGGATCAACAGCCCCGAGCCGGGGGGCTTGATGAGCACACCGAGCGCCCGCAGGCGGTTGCGTTCCGCTTCGCTGTTGATGCGCCGGGAGATGTTCACCCCCTGGCCATGGGGCTGGAGAATGAGGAAGCGACCCGGCAGGCTGAGGTTGCCGGTGAGCCGGGGCCCCTTGCTGCCCGTGGGTTCCTTCATCACCTGCACCAGCACTTTCTGCCGTGGTTCCAGGAGTTCGGTGATGCCCGCTCCGCCTTTCCGCAGGCGAAGCGGTCCGAGGTCGGAAATGTGGATGAAACCGTTTTTTTCGCTTTCTCCGATGTTGACGAAGGCCGCATCAATTCCCGGCAGCACGTTTTCAACGGTGCCGAGGTAAACGTCGCCGATCTGGTAGCGGCCTTGGGCCACCACCAGCTCCTCGACGCGGTCGTCATTGAGCACTGCGGCAATCCGCAGCTGCTCGGCGATCACGATCTGCTGGGGCATAGAAGGAGAGTGGTCTCTGTTGGAGTCCGGGCCCGCAGGTCAGGACGAACGAGGGAAATCTGGTGGGGCCTTGGCGTAGGGCCGAAGGGACCCTGGACACCTCCGATCCATGGCAGATCTGGGAGGTTGAAGCTGACCAGAGAGTCAGGTCGATGCCTGCTGAACAGAACCCCGGAGGTCGTCAACAAAGTGGCGGGAGAGGGAAGCTCTCCCGGTTAGGGCAGAAAACCTGATTGGTTCAGCGTGCTTCCTGGAAGACTTGCCTGACGATGGGCCAGGATTTGGAAGCTTTTTGACCGGTGAGGAGATGGCGCGCCGCCCTCTCACCAAGCTCCTGCAATTTAGCATGCAGCCTGGGGGCGCAGGAACAGGGCTTCCCGCCGCTGGGTGCCCAGGCGCAGGGGCAGCGCCAGATGGGCACTGAGCCAGCTCCGCAGGTGCTCGGGCCGCACCCCGAACCCCTGGGCGTCAATCCTGGTCTCCAGAACCAGTTCCACCGCATTGCTGCGCCCATCGTGCTCCGCCAGAGACATCTGGCTGAGAGCGGGACGGCAATCCCTCTGGCGAGGCCGCCCCTTCTTGTCTTGGTCGTTCCAGATCCAGGTGTCGGACTGCATCAGCGTGTGCAGGGCCATCTCCCATTCCAACGCTTCGGGCCACGCTCGGCCTGGGGCCTCGGGTCCGCCGGATTCGCGCTGGAGTCCGAAGCGCCAGCGGGCACCCTCCAGCTCCTGAGAAAGGCTTGGACCCTGCAGGGGAACCACCGCGCAGGACTGCAACCGCAAGCCATCGGGCAGCTCCTGCTGCAGCCGCTGGAGCACTTGGGGGGGCTCAAGCGGCTGCACCAGCTCCAGATCCAACCATTCCTCCAGGCCCTCCACCCCCAGCGGCAGGGGGAGGGCGATCTGGAGCCGGGGGAGGGGGTGAAAGCCCCCGGTGAAACTCACGGGCAGGCCGCTTCGGCGCAGGGCCCGATGGAGGAGGCGCAGTGTGTCCAGGTGGCTGATCCAGGCCAGGGTGCCCTGTTTGCTGAAGCCAAACCTCAGCCGGCTGACGCGCTCACTTGGGGGTTTGCGGCTTGGCAGGGCAGGGGGCACCGGTGGTGCAGGGATCACCACGTTGTGTCCCAGTTCCGGCCCGCAGACACCGCAATGGCTGCAGGCGGCAAACGAGCAATCCGGCACCTCAGCGGCGGCTAGGGCCCGCTGGAGATCCTCCGCCAGCCAGGTTTTCTCGATCCCCGTGTCCAGATGGTCCCAGGGGAGGGGCTGGCGGCAGAAGGCGTTCAGGTCGCTGGCGTCCAGGGCTTCCACGGCGGCCCAGTCCCCTAGTTCCAGGGCCCTATAGCGGCCCCCCAGACCTGCCCCTTCAATGGCGGCCGTCCAGGCGGCATGGCTCCGCTCGGCCGATTCAAACCAGGCGTCCAGACCCGCCCCCGCCCTCCACGCCGCCTCGATCACCGGGGCCAGGCGCCGGTCACCCCGGCCGATGAAATCCTCAATGGCTGCGAGCCGGGTGTCGGTGAAGTTGCTCTTCACCCCCCGCAGGCCTCTCAGGGCCTGCCGCAGCAGTTCCTGCCGCCGCCGGATTTCCTCATGGCTCACGCTGTGCCATTGGAATGGGGTGTGGGGCTTGGGGGTGAAGGTGCTGATGGTGAGGTTCAGCTGCAGCCGCCCCAGATCGGCGCAGTCCTGCTGGAGGCGCCGGCAGGTGTCGGCGATGCCCAGCACATCCCCATCCGTTTCCCCGGGGAGCCCCACCATGAAATAGAGCTTCACCTTGCGGTAGCTGTTTTCCATGGCGGTGCGGATGCCCCGCAGCAGGTCGGCATCGCTCAGGCCTTTGTTGATCACATCCCGCAGCCGCTGGCTGCCGGCTTCGGGCGCAAAGGTCAGCCCGGCCTGGCGGGTGCCGCCGAGGATGTGGGCAATGTGGGCATCAAAGCGGTCGATCCGTTGGCTGGGCAGGGTGAGGCTGATGTTGTGCTCGGCCAGGCGATTGCGCAGCTCCACGCCCACCGCGGGCAGGGACAGGTAGTCGCTGCAGCTCAAGGACAGCAGGGAGAAATCCGCGTAGCCCGTTCGCCCCATGCCCTCCTCCACCGCTTCGATCACCTCCGCGGGGTCCACATCCCGGGCCGGGCGGGTGAGCATGCCGGGCTGGCAGAAACGGCAGCCTCGGGTGCAGCCCCGCCGGATCTCCACCGTGAGCCGGTCGTGCACCGTTTCGATGTGGGGCACGAGGCCCGTGGCGTAATGGGGCATGGGCGTCGCCGTGCGGCGCCTGATCCGCTGGGGCAGTTCGGCCTCCAGGGGGGCGATCGTGACTCCATCGGCCCCGGGGCCGTACAGGGCCGGCACGTACACCCCGGGCACCTGGGCCAGATCCCGCAGCAGCTCCCGCCGGCTGAGGCCAGCCGCCCGCCCTTCGGCCACCACCAGACCAATCTCCGGCAACAGCTCCTCCCCATCCCCAAGGGCAATGAAGTCGAAGAAGGCGGCAAAAGGCTCAGGATTGCTGGTGGCCGTGGGCCCCCCGGCAAAGATCAGGGGGGGGGCCTCCGGATGGGCGAGGGGAAGGTCGCCCCGAGAGGATGCGTGCAGGGGAATGCCGGCCAGGTCCAGCATCTCCAGGATGTTGGTGCCCCCCAGCTCGTAGCTCAGGGAGAACCCCAACAGGTCGAAGGCGCTCAGGGGGCGGCGGCTCTCCACCGCAAAGAAGGGGATGCGCCGCTCCCGCAGCCGGGCGGCCATATCGGCCGCGGGCAGATAGGCCCGATCGCAGAGCTGGCCCGGAACCGTGTTGAGAATCGAATAGAGAAGGATGTGGCCCAGGTTGCTGGCCCCCACCTCGTACACCTCGGGGTAGGTGAGCGCCCAGCGCACGCCGGCCGTGGCCCAGGCCTGGGGCCAGTCCCGGCTGAGCACCCCCAGCTCGTTGCCCAGGTAGCGACCGGGTTTGCTGACCTCAAGGTCGATCAGGCTGGCCACATCCACCGGAGCGGTTGCAGGGGTGGAGGGCACGGCAGCTCCAGACACTGCCTTGATGGTATGCACGCTCGGGCGCCGCGCCATAGGACAATCGCGCCCAGTTCCCCCGAGCCCGCCCCGCGGGCCGCATGCGTGTCATGGTTCAGGTCAACGGCAATTACCTCAAGCTCAAGGCCGGCTACCTGTTCCCCGAGATCGCCCGGCGCGTGAAGGCTTTCAGCGAGGCCCATCCCGAGGCGGCCATCATCCGCCTGGGCATCGGGGATGTCACGGAGCCGTTGCCAGAGGCCTGCCGCGCTGCCATGAAGGCCGCCATTGATGAGATGGGTACCCGGGAAGGATTCCATGGCTACGGCCCCGAGCAGGGTTATGCCTGGCTGCGGGAAGCGATCGCCACCCACGATTTCCAGGCCCGCGGCTGTCAGGTGAGCGCGGAGGAGATCTTCGTCTCCGATGGCTCCAAGTGCGACAGCGCCAACATCCTCGACATCCTGGGGGAGGGCAACAGGATCGCCGTTACCGATCCGGTGTATCCGGTGTACGTGGACAGCAACGTGATGGCCGGCCGCACCGATGAGGCGGATGGGGCAGGGCGTTACGGCGGCCTCACCTATCTGCCGATCAACGCTGAGAACGGCTTCAACGCCCAGATTCCCTCCGAACCGGTGGATCTGATCTACCTCTGCTTCCCCAACAACCCCACCGGCGCGGTGGCCACCAAGGAGCAACTCCAGGCCTGGGTGGACTTCGCCCGCGCCACTGGCGCCCTGATCCTCTTTGATGCGGCCTACGAGGCCTTTATCCAGGACCCCTCCCTGCCCCACTCGATCTATGAGATCGAAGGGGCCCGGGAGTGTGCGATCGAGTTTCGCTCCTTTTCCAAAAATGCGGGCTTCACGGGCACCCGCTGCGCCCTCACCGTGGTGCCGCGGGGACTGATGGGCAAGGCGGCCAATGGGGAAGCGGTGGAGCTCTGGGGGCTGTGGAACCGGCGCCAGAGCACGAAGTTCAACGGCGTGAGCTACATCGTGCAGCGCGGTGCTGAGGCGGTGTATTCCCCTGAGGGCCAGGCCCAGGTGAAAGAGCTCGTTGCCTTTTACATGGACAATGCGGCGATCATCCGCCGGGAGCTGGAGGCCGCCGGGCTGCAGGTGTATGGCGGTGAGCAGGCCCCCTATGTGTGGGTGAAAACCCCGGAGGGCGTCGATTCCTGGGGCTTCTTCGACCTCCTGCTGGGCCAGGCCCATGTGGTGGGCACCCCCGGCAGTGGTTTCGGAGCTGCGGGAGAGGGGTACTTCCGCCTCTCCGCCTTCAACAGCCGGGCCAACGTGGTGGAGGCCATGGGCCGTATTCAGGCGGCCCTGGCGGGCTGAGGCAGCCCTACAGCCGCACCAGCTCCTGCTGGAGCTGTTCGCGGAACAGGGCCACCGTGCCTGTCAGACCCTCCGCCAGGGGGATCTGGGCGCGCCATCCGAGGGAGGCCAGTCGGCTCACATCGAGCTGTTTTTTCGGGGTGCCATCGGGCTTGCTGGCATCCCAGAGGATCTCTCCGCCGAAGCCCGTTGCCTCGGCCACGGCCTCGGCAAGCTCCCGAATGGTGAGGTCGATGCCCGTCCCCACATTCAGGTGGCTGAGGGGCTGACCGGCGTCATCCCGTGGCCCTGTCTCAGCATCGGGATCCCACGTCTCCAGGGCAAACACGCACGCCTCTCCCAGATCATCGGCATGGAGAAACTCCCGCAGGGGTGTGCCCGTGCCCCAACAGGTGACGGTGGCATCCCCCCGCTCGGTGGCCTCATGGAACCGGCGGATCAGGGCCGGCAGCACATGGCTGTTGGTGGGGTGGTAGTTGTCGCCCGGGCCATAGAGGTTGGTGGGCATCAGGCTGATGGCATCGAACCCGTGCTGTCTGCGCAGGGCGGCGCAGAGCTTGATGCCCGTGATCTTGGCGATGGCATACCACTCATTGGTGGGCTCCAGAGGGCCCGTGAGGAGAGCCTCTTCCCGGATGGGCTGGACGGCGAATTTGGGATAGATGCAGCTGCTGCCCAGGAAGAGCAGGCGCCGCACGCCGTTGCGCCAGGCGCTTTCGATCACATGGTTTTGGATTTTCAGATTGTCGAGCAGGAAGTCGGCGGGGTAGGTGTTGTTGGCCTGGATGCCCCCCACCTTGGCCGCGGCGAGCACCACCACATCCGGCCGTTGCTGGGCCATCCAGGCCGCCACGGCGCCAGGATCCAGCAGATCCAACTCCTGGCGGCCGGCCAGCAGGAGGTCTCCCCCTTGGGAAGGATCGGCAAAGCCCCGGCGTCGAAGGGCCCGGCAGATGGCGCTCCCCGCCATGCCACGGTGGCCTGCCACAAAGATGCGATCACGGGCATGAAGAAGGGCCATACATCTCAGCTGCTGCCGCAATCTTCCCACTCCGCACCAGTGCGTTCCAGGGGTGCGGCCCGTCGTGCAGACACACCTACGATACGGATCTGTTCCCGCTCCACCCCTTCCACCTGCATCTCCCCTTGGGCCATGGCTGAGCCTCTTTCTCCCCTTTTGCCCCCCCTTCAAGCCAGCCAGGCACCAGGCCGGGAGAGCGGCGGAGCCGCCGTCATGGAGAAGGCCCCGGAGCGGGTGCGCAAGCCGGCCCCGCGCTATCGGGTTCTCCTGCACAACGACCCGGTGAACACCATGGAGTACGTCGTCCAGACGCTCCGGCAGGTGGTGCCGAGTCTGAGTGAGGAAGATGCCATCGCCGTGATGCTGGAGGCCCACAACACGGGGGTGGGGCTGGTGATCGTCTGCGATCTGGAGCCCGCTGAGTTCTATTGCGAAACCCTCAAGGCCAAGGGACTGACCAGCACCCTCGAGCCCGACGATTAGTGGTGCGCCCTGGCCCCACCTGGTTTGGCACCTTGCGTTACCCCGCGGTTCTGGTGGGCCTCTTCCTCGGTTTGCAGCTGGCGGCCCGCATGCTGGGGCTCCCTTCCGACGAATGGCCCCTCTTTGCGGCCCCCTGGACCCTGATGGCCCTGCTCCTCTCCTTGCCGCTGCGCTTGCGGCGGGTGTGGAACGAGCCCACTCCCTGGTGCCGCCTCGGGGTGCTGGCGCCGCCCCAGCGGGCCCTGGGGGCCCTGCTAGGGGGATGGGCCAAGGCCCTGGCCCTGCTGGCGCCCATCGCCGTGCTGCTGGTGGTGAGCGGGCTAGCCCGCTGGCAGCCCAATCTCTCTCCTGCGGAGCTGGCCAATGCCCTGGCCCTGGGGCTGGGGGTGGGTTTTGCGGAAGAGCTCCTGTTTCGCGGCTGGCTCTGGGGTGAGCTGGCGCTCCATCTGGGGCGCTCCCGTGGGGCGGTGGCCCAGGCCGTGATCTTCAGCCTGGCGCATGTCCGGGCCGACCTCGGGATCGCGGGATTGGTGGGCTTGCTGGGTGGGTTGGTGTTGCTCGGGCTCGCCCTGGCCCTCCAGCGCCGGGCCGATGGGGGCCTGCTCTGGGGTGCGGTGGGGCTCCATGGAGGATTGGTGGGGGGCTGGTTTGCCCTGCTGCAGGGCGCCCTGGTACTCCGGCCGGATGGCCCCCTCTGGCTGGTGGGACCCGGCGGGGCCAACCCCAATCCGGTGGGGGGCCTGCTGGGTTGGTTGGGCCTCACCCTGGTGCTGCTGGCCCTGGTGCGCACCCTGAGGATGCAGGAGGTGCAGGGGATCACCGATAATGCGCGCATCTGTCCGTGAGCGCAGCCATGAACCCTGTCCGGGTCGGGGTCATCGGCATCGGCAACATGGGTTGGCATCACGCCCGGGTGCTCAGCCTTCTGCGCGATGCCGAGCTGGTGGGGGTGGCCGACCCCGATGAGACCCGGGGCCAGCTGGCCACCGAACAGTTCGGCTGCCGCTGGTTTGCCGACTACCAGACCCTGCTGGGGGAGGTGGAAGCGGTGTGTGTGGCCGTGCCCACCCTGCTCCACCACCGGGTGGGCCTGGCGGCGCTCCAGGCCGGGGTGGATGTGCTGATCGAAAAGCCGATCGCCGCCACCCAGGAGGAGGCTAATGATCTGATCAAGGCGGCCGAGACGGCGGGCCGCCTGTTACAGGTGGGCCACATCGAGCGCTTCAACCCGGCCTTCCGGGAGCTGCTCAAGGTGGTGGCCGGTGAGGAGGTGGTGGTGCTGGAAGCTCGCCGCCACAGCCCCAACCCCGACCGGGCCAACGATGTGTCGGTGGTGCTGGATCTGATGATCCACGACATCGACCTGGTGCTGGAGCTGGCCGCTTCGCCGGTGGTGCGACTGGCCGCGGCGGGAGGGCGCAGCGGCGACGGCCCGATCGACTACGTGAACGCCACCCTGGGCTTTGCCAACGGCGTGGTGGCCAGCCTGACGGCCAGCAAGATGGCCCATCGCAAGGTTCGGCGGCTTTATACCCACTGCCGCAACAGCCTGATGGAAACCGATTTCCTCAAGCACAACCTGCGCATCCACCGCCGTCCCCACACCACCGTGAGCGCGGACCACGGCGAGCTGGTGTATCGCAACGACGGCTTCATCGAAGAGGTGAGCACCACCTCCATCGAGCCGCTCTACGCCGAGCTGGAGCACTTCCTGCAGTGCGTGCGCGGGGTGGAGACTCCGGCGGTGGATGGGCTGCAGGCCTCCCGGGCCCTGCTGCTGGCGGATCTGATTGAAAAGTGCGTGGAGCATCCCAACATCTGCATGACGTTGGACGAGCCCATCTAGGGACGGCCCAGCCTCACGCCGCCCGCACCTGGGGCAGGGGCGCGGCAGGCGGCTGGCCGGCCCGGCTGAGCTGCTGCAGCGCCAGAAGTTGCCAGCGGCGGCATTGGGCCGGCGAGGAGCGGTAGAAGGCATCCCAGGCCTCGGCCTTGTGGCGGCCATACTCCGCTTCGCCCACCAGGGGATGGCCCTCCTGCCAGCCCACCCGAACCGCGTGGCCAATTACCACATCCAGGGCTAGGTCGTCGTCGAACCGCACCTGGGGATTGGCCGCCACGAAGGCCATCAAGGTGAGCAGGGCCTCGGTGCAGAGCTGGCGATATTCCGGCGCCTCGATCTTGCCCAGCAGCTGCTCCACCAGGGCTGCGAAATTGCGCTCCCCGGGGGTGAGGTCGTTGAGGAGGGGGGCGCTTTCCAGCCGGTTGCGCCGTTCCAGTTTGTCGCCGATCACGATCCCCTCGCAGTGGCGCAGCAGATCCCAGATCCCCGGATAGAAATCCCGGGGCACCCGCTGCAGGGCCCCCAGCCGCAGGCGGTGCTGCAGCCAGCAGCCCCCCTTGGGAAGATCCTCGAGGGGATCGGGCACCTCCCATCGCACCCGACCCCCCTGCAGGTGGAGCTCTTCCTTGCGTTGCAGGGCCGTCTTGGCGTGCTCCACATCCGCCAGCACGGCCCTCAGCCGCCGGCGGATGGCGTGGGGCGGCTGGCTGCAGAGCTCCTCAAAGGCGTCGCTGGGGCTGAGGGTGGCCTCACTCGCCAGCTCGCTGGTGAGCAGCAGCAGCAGCTGCCCCAGCTGCACGGTGAGGCTGCCGCTGAGCAGGCTCGGCTCCAGCCGGGCCAGGCTGTCGATCGCGAGGAGCAGCTCCTGCTGCAGCATCCACTCCCTGGCATCCTCGCCGCTGAAGCGGCGGATCATGGTGGCGATCATCTTGCTGCCCTGGGGCTGGCTGATCAGCGACTGGCCCGTGTAGTTGCGCCCCACCACCACCTGTTTCTGCCGCACCAGCAGATCGGTGAGGGCATCCTCCAGCTGGGGGTGCACCAGGCCCATCACCCCGGCCGTGCGCCGCACCACGTTCCAGTCGCCCTCCTCCAATCCCCGCCGATACACCTCCTCCAGCAGGGCCATCAGCCGCAGGGATGGGCCGCCTTGGGGCCCCTGAAGCTGGGCGCCGGGACCAAGGCGGCGACCCAGTAGCTCCAGCACCTCCGCTTGCTCCTCCAGGGAATGGCTGGTCCAGAGCCGCTCGATCAGCGCCGCCACGGAGGTGTCCTCCAGCTCCTGCTCCTCCCGGGCGGTGAGCGGCTGCTGGCTGCGGCTGGAGGGAAGCAGGGTCTGGCGGGGCTGATGCAGCCGGCAGGCGGCCTCGGCCTGGGGCGGCAACTCCACCCAGCTGGCTTCAGTGATCAGGGCGGCCAAGGGGGCGAGTTGCACGGGCACCCCCTCCAGTTCTCCCGCCAGCAGACTGTGGCCTAGGTCAAAAAAGGCCTGGGGATCGCGATGGAAGGGGATGGTGGCGATCGGGATCAGGAGCAAGGGCAGGCCTCCGCCCCGCCAGTGACGGCGCAGGAGGCGCAGTTCGCTGGCCACCGTGTCCACCAGCTGCCTGGGGTCGTCGGCCAGATAAAAAGTGTCTTCCTCCAGCACGGCGGGCTGGAAGGCCAGGGCTTCGCCGTTGTGCCGGTAGAGCCGGGCGGTGGCCATGGTTTCCATCCGCACCGGCGGATGGCCGCTCAGCCCCAGGCGTCCGTTGGCGCCCACCGTGGCCATGCGCTGGGCCAGCTCTCGCGAACTGGCCACCCGCAGCATGTCCTCGTTTGGGTCGTGGACGGGCAGACCGCAGGCGGTGAGCTGGGCGGCGATGGCGGCGTTTTCGGGCACCAGGGCCACCATTACTTTCTCGGCTCCGAGACGCTGGCGGTGGCGCCGGCCCAGGGGATCCAGGTCGTCAGGGGTGATCAGGCCATGAAGCAACAGATCCGCCAGCCAGGTGAGGCTCTGGGTCCAGAGGAGGGGAATGTTTTCATTGGGCTGGCGCCGTTGGCTGCCGGGGTTGCGCCGCTCCCCGGCGATGGCTTCCCGGCTCACCAGATAGAGCTCTGGCAACAGGGGGACCCCCTCCATGTCCACACTCAGTTCCGTGAGCCGTTGCCGCCAGCGACGGGCCTCCTCCCAGCGCTCCTCGCAACAGGCCGTCAGCAGCTCGTAGGCCAGAAACAGGGGCCACTCGCACTCGATGTGCTCGAACTCCGCGAGTTCTTCCGGTTCGTAGTGGAGCCGACTCACGTCCTCGATCACCGTCTGGTGGCCATCACGGCGGAAGCGCTTGTAGCCGTAGGCGCCGCCCAGGTCTTGGCGGATCTTGCTGCGGGTGCGGGCCACCAGATCAGCGTCTTCCACGGCCCAGGCGGGATAGCCGATCACCGACAGGCAGGCGCTGTCGGCTTCCTTGCTCCCTGATTCCCGCGGCAGCAGGCTTCGCATGGCCCGCCGGAGCCGCACGATCGCATCTTGGGGAATGGTGAGGCAGTAGCTCCCATCCCCGTGGGGGCCGAACAGATCCACTCCATCGAGGGCCTCCAGAGCCGCCTTCACCATGCCGATGGAGCTCGCGTTGCGCTCCGGCAGGCCGTGGTTGCTCTTGTCGCCCCGCTCCCAGATGCCGTAATCGGCCACCCGATACGCCCGGGCCACGTAATAGACAAGGTTTTGCACGAAATCGCGCTCGTGGGCGGTCTGCACCACCACCACCCCGGAGCGGGTGAGCTGGGCCAACTGGAGCAGAAACACCGCGGTGGCATCCAGCTGCAGATGGCCCCAGCCGTCGTCGGGCACCACCGTCGTCCCAGATCCGGTGTCGAACTTGGCGTGGATGGCATCCAGCGGACGCAGGGTGCGCTTGAAGCGCTCCACCTTCGGGGCCTGGCGCATCATTGCGGTGAGCAGCCCCCGCATCAGTTGCAATACGCGCTGCTCCAGCTCGAAGGCTCGCCGGCAGGGGCCGTTCTGGCGCCGGTGGGCTATGGCCAGGCCCCACACGCATTGAATGGAATACACGCCATCGCGTACCCAGGCATCGCCGTAGTTGCCGTGCACCGTGTTGGCCGTGCTGGCGGGGAGCAATCCCGTCAGGGGGTGCTGCCGCGAGAGCAGGACGGTCTCGATGTCGCGATCCAGGCGCTGGAGCAGGGCCAGAGCTTCGGGGGCCGCGTCATCAGCTGCCTCCCTTGGGGAGGCGTTCTGTTCCCCCTGGCTCACCATGGTCACGTCACCGGTGCGCATCCCCACTGGCTGATTCACTTCATGGCAGCTACAGATTCTCCTCCGCGATGTCCCCTTCCATGGCAACAAACGTCACCGACCCCATGCAAGTGGAAGTGCTAGGGATCCCGGTGAATGTCTGCACCGATGTTCTGGCCTCCGCGGTGTCCCTTTATGACAAGGGCGGTGGTCAGATCGTGACCCTCAACGCCGAGATGACCATGGCGGCCCTGGCGGATCCGGCCCTGGCAGGGGCCATCCGGGGCGCCGATCTGGTGATTCCGGATGGGGCTGGCGTGGTCTGGGCCCTCAGGCGCCAGGGCATTCGTGTGCGGCGGGCGCCCGGCATTGAGTTGGCTCGCAACCTTCTGGTTCATGCCGCAGCCCAGGGATGGCGCGTGGCCCTTGTGGGAGCGAGTCCCCCCGTGCTTGAGAACCTGTGTCACCGGTTGAAGGCTGAGATCCCTGATCTCCAGCTGGTGATTGCCATTCACGGCTACAGCGACCCAGAGGCCTGGCCCGCTCTGGAGAGGCGTCTGCTGGCGATGCACCCCGATCTGGTGCTGGTGGCCCTAGGGGTTCCCCGCCAGGAACTCTGGATTCAGAACCTGCCTCACCCCTTGCGGGGCATCTGGATGGGGGTGGGGGGAAGCTTTGATGTTTGGGCTGGCACCAAAAAGAGGGCTCCCTTGTGGATGGGAAAGATCCACCTGGAATGGCTCTACCGCCTCATTCAGGAGCCTTCGCGCTGGCGCCGGATGCTGGCCTTGCCGGCCTTCATGGGGGCTGTGCTCAGCGGAAACCCACCGAAGCCTGCCAAACAAAGGCGAGAAGCAGGAAGAAGAGGGGGATGATGGGCAGGATGTCCACCATGGGGGCAAAGGCCTGGTAGGCCTCTGGAAGCTGGGCAAACACGTGCAGGACCATGCCGGAAGGAAACCTTTGCGGTGGCTGGAACCTACCACGTGTGTGCCGCCGGCGAAGCGGGCTCCCAGGGAGCGAAATCCTCTGAAAAACTGTCCTCGGCGATGGCCTGCTCCATGGCCGTGGTGAATCGCAGGAGCGTGGTGAGGTTGTGGAGGCTCAGCAGGGTGCGGCCCAGCATTTCCTCGCAGTGCAGCAGGTGGTGCAGATAGGCCCGGCTGTGTTGCCGGCAGGCCAGGCAGGGGCACCGTTCGTCCAGCGGGGTGTGGTCGTGGCGAAAACGGGCATTGCGGAGATTCCAGCGCTCTCCGCCCACCAGGGCCGAGCCGTGGCGCCCCAGGCGGGTGGGGAGCACGCAGTCGAACAGGTCGAAGCCATGGGCTACAGCCACCGCCATCTCTCGCAGGCTGCCCACCCCCATGAGGTATCGGGGACGATCCTCCGGCAGCAACGGGGCCACCTGGGCCACGGTCCGGTGCATCTCTTCCACCGGTTCGCCCACGCTCACGCCTCCCACTGCGATGCCCGGCAGATTCATCGAAGCCACCACCCGGGCCGATTCCTCCCGCAGGTGGCTGTAACACCCCCCCTGCACGATCCCGAAGAGGGCCTGGGCTCCCCCCTGATGGTGGGCGATGCAGCGCTCCAGCCAGAGATGGGTGCGCCGGCAGGCTTCAGCCACCTGGGCTTCCGTGGCCGGATAGGGGGGGCACTGGTCGAAGGCCATGGCCACATCGGCGCCGAGATCCCTCTGGATCGCCATGCACCGTTCCGGTGTGAGCAGGATGGGCGAGCCGTCGCGGGGGGAGCGAAAGGCCACCCCCGTGTCATCGATGCGGTTGATCGCCGCCAGGCTGAACACCTGGAAGCCGCCTGAGTCGGTGAGCATGGGCCCCTTCCAGCCCATGAAGCGGTGCACCCCACCCGCTTCCGCCACCACGGCCTCGCCGGGCTGGAGGTGAAGGTGAAAGGTGTTGGCCAGAACCATCTGGGCCCCCGTTTCCGTCAGCTGGGGGGTGCTGATGCCCTTCACGGTGGCGGCGGTGCCCACCGGCATGAACCGGGGGGTGCGCACCGTTCCATGGGGGGTGTGCCAGTGCCCGCAGCGCGCGCGCGTGCGGGGGCACTGGGCTGTGATGGTGAAGGCAAAGGCCTGGGCTGGCACGTTCCTGGCCGGGAGATTCGACCCTAGACGCTGGCTTCCCGAGCCCCGCCGGATCATGTCAGGGTGGTGCTGCGCTGTCCCAGCCCAGCCACGCTCTCCTTCCCTCCCCCCTGGCTCCAGGATCTCGCCGGGGCCTGGATCTTCTATTCCGTGCTGCCCCCCTGGCCTGGGATCCACCCCCGGTTTGAGCGCATCGCCCGGTTCGCCCCCTGGATGGGCCTGCTGCTTGGCGCACTCCAGGCCCTGCTCTGGGGGCTGCTTGAGGGGCATGTGCCCCTGCTGGCCCAGGTGTGCGGCGTGCTGGCCGCTGGCCTCTGGCTCACGGGAGGGTTGCACATGGACGGGGCCATGGACACGGCGGATGGGCTGGCGGCCGGGGAGCGGGCGCTGGAGGCCATGCAGGACAGTCGGGTGGGGGCGAGCGGGGCCCAGACCCTCGCCGTGCTTCTTCTTCTCAAGGTGGCTGCCCTGGCCACCCTTCAGGGCTCCGCCCCCCTCGCTCTGGTCTGGGCGGCCCTCTGGGGTCGCATGGCCCCCCTACTGGCCGTGGCCTGGTTCCCCTATCTGCACACCCAGGGGTCGGCAGGATTTCACCGCAAGCATTGGACCGGGTTACTGCGGGAGGCCCGTCCAGGCGTGATCGCCGTGGGGGGTCTGCTCTGGCTCAGCGTTTCCCTGGGTTGGGGCCCTGCTGGCTTGGCGGGTGCCGTGCCTGCCCTCCTGGTTCCTCGCTGGCTGGGGCGCCGGCTGGGGGGGCACAGCGGTGACACCTATGGGGCCTGTGTGGAGTGGACCGAAGGGATGGCGCTGGTGCTCATGGCACTGGCGCGAACTGTTCCGTCTGGGCTGGCAGGGTGAGCTGGAAGGCGTTGCCGCGGGGTGGCAGGGCGGCCTCCACCAAGGCCGGGGGAATCACCAGCTCAAGATCCCCACCCAGATGGCGGGCGAGCGTTCTTGCCAGAGCCAGACCCAGGCCCGTGCCGGGCTTGTCCTGGCTCTGGAGCCCCCGCACCCCTCGTTCAAAAATGCGCTCCCGCTCCTCTTCCGCGATCTCCTTCCCTCCATCCCAAACCGTCAGGTTGAGCCCTCCTGCGCCGAGGGAACAGTGCAGCCCCACGGGGCTTCCAGGACGGCTGTACTGAAAAGCGTTCTCCAGCAGGTTCGCCAGGATTTCCGCTACCGCGCTGCCCTCACCCCGCCATTCCGGCAGGGACTTGGGCCCCACCCACCGGCGCCCCTGCAGGGCGGCTGTGGCTTCAGCCCGCTGCAGGAGCGGGGCGATGAGATCGGCCAACGCCACCCCTTGGGGCCCAGAGAGGAGGGGGGGGAGACGGAGGGGATCGGGCGTGCCGACATCTGGCAACAGCCCATCGGGCTGGGCCAGGGCACTGATCGCCTCCACATATTTGTTGAGCTGGCGTTCCTCCGCCAGCAGTCCTTCCACCAGGCTCCGACTATCGCTGTCCTCCTTCAGGCGCCGCAGCAGGAGATGGCCGAACGTGCGCACGGCGGTGAGGGGATTGCGCAGTTGATGCACCAACAACCTCAGTTGTTCTTCCTGGGCTTCCACGCGTCTTTGCAGGCGCTGTTGCTCCAGATCGAGTCGCAGGGCTTCCGTCAGGCAGATGGCCACCCCCTGAAGCCGTTGCTGCAGCAGGGGCGACCAGGTGGCTCCTCGGGTTTCCACCTGGAGGGCTCCCAACAGGGCGGGGCCATCCCGGAGGGGAAGCCATCGCCGCTCGTCGGCCGGCACCCGCAGTTGGCTGTCGCTGCCGACGGTGGTGAGGCGTCGCGCGTTTTCTGGCCACTGGCCCAGGGGGAGCAGGGTGGGAATGCTGCCCTGGCCTGGATGGGTGACGTACACCACGAGGGCTTCCACGTCTGGGCAGTCGACAAATTGCCCCAGTTGACTGCGGAGCAGGACGAGAAACCGCTCGGAGACTGGAGTCACAGGGACAAGCCCCCAGGTGCAGGGTCCAAGTTAAAAAAACTTGACAATCCCGTGGGATGAAATCGAAAAAAAAGCTTTAGAGTGCGTGTATCGACCACTACTTCCCAGTCCACGGCCGGGAGGAGTTGTCCAGCCATCGAGGCCAAAGGTTGCAAAGCCCTTGCAACCAAGGCTACAGCAGAGACAGGTGCATGCTTCTGCTTTCCGAGTGGGTCACCGCCCCAGGCGAATGGCTGCGATCCTCCCTGATCGCTTCCCGGACAACAGAACGTAGGGCCGTGGGCCGCCTTCAGCGTCCCGGCAAACGGAGAACGAGCTTGTCTTTCTCTCCTCTCTTGCCAGCCCTCCCCCCTTACCCCCTCTCTCTACTCCACCCCTGGAGTCATTTCTCCATGTCCAAGAAGCGCAAGCGGATCAGCCGCCGTCGTCTTGCAGGTCAGCGCGTGCTGGCCCATGTGCCCACCTTCAACCTGGAAACGGGATCCCACAAGCCGGTTACGGCAGCCCGCCGTTTCATCGCCGAAACCGAGCTGCACGCGCCTGCCATTCTCAATGTCCGCCGCAACGAGCACACCACCGACCGTTTCTTCTGGGGTGAGAAGGGTCTGTTCAGCGCTCAGTACGCCGAGGAGAATCACTTCCTGTTCCCCTCTCTGCGTCTGATCGTTGATCGCATCGGGGAAGACGTGCTCTTCGAGGGCATTGAAGCCCTCGCGGCCGACGACTGGGAGGAAGTGGAAGAGTACGAATACGCCTTTGTTTGAAGCCGCTCAGGCTTAACCCTGCCAGGCGCGACCGAGAAACACGCGCATGGCAGGGAAGAGCTCGGGGGCGATGCCATGTCCTCCGTGGAAGGCCAGCGTCTCGACCCTTCCCCCACTGCTCTTGAGGCTCTGTTCCAGCGCTTCACAGGCTCCAAAAGGAACAACAGCATCCTCCTTCCCATGGGTGAGGAGGATCGGGATGGCAGACTTTTGCGGCTTCCAGCCTGGGTGGGGATAGCCACTGCAGCCGATCAGGCCTGCCAGGGGTAGCCCGGCGCCAACGGCCACGTCGATCCCCATGGCCGCCCCTTGGGAAAATCCCAGCAGAACGGTGCGCTCCAGGGGCACCGTCCGCGATAGCTCCTGCAGCCTGCGCAGCAGATCCTCCCTGGCGGCTGGAAGCTCGGGCCAGTTGGGCAACCCCAGGTCGTACCACTGCCGTCCTGTCCCCCCTGGGTGAGGAAGGGGGGCCCGCAGGGCCACCACACTCACGGCGGCCGCTTCGGATCCAAGGAGTTCGGAGCCAAGATCCAGCAGATCATCGGCATCCGCTCCCCAGCCATGGAGCAGCACGAGGCGCCGGTCGGCCTCCTGGGGACCAAGCACAAGGGCGGAATGGGCGGCCATGGCGTTGTTTGCGGCAGGTTGGAAGGGCGGGACAGGCACCTGGAGAGTCGCTGTTTAGGTTGGCGTTTCCGCTTCACCCTGCTCCATGCCCCCCACCGCCCTCCTCAGTGTGTCGGACAAAGAGGGTTTGCTGCCTTTGGCCGAAGGGTTGCTGGCCCATGGCTACCGCCTGATCTCCAGTGGGGGCACGGCCTCGGCCCTGGCTGCTGCCAGCCTGCCGGTGACGCGGGTGGCCGAGGTCACGGGGGCACCGGAAATCCTGGGAGGTCGGGTGAAGACGCTGCATCCCCGGATCCATGGGGGCATCCTCGCCAAGCGGGACGATCCGAACCATCAGCGGGATCTGGAGGCCCAGGGCATTGATCCCATTGATGTGGTGGTGGTGAATCTCTATCCCTTTCAGCGCACCGTGGCCCAGCCGGGCGTGGGCTGGGAGGAGGCCATTGAGAACATCGACATCGGCGGGCCTGCCATGGTGCGGGCTGCGGCGAAGAATCACGCCCATGTGGCCGTTCTCACCGCGCCGGCGCAATATCCGGCCTTCCTGGAGGCCCTGAGGGCTGATCAGGTGGATGGGGCCCTCCGCCGCCGCCTGGCCCTGGAGGCCTTCCGCCACACGGCGGCCTACGACGCGGCGATCAGTCGCTGGTGGGCCGAGCAGGAGGGCGGCGAGCACCAGCTTCAGCTCCATCT
>JBEIGX010000016.1:0-20714 GCA_040381675.1 Aphanothece sp. | reverse complement strand
TTAAGGGTCGTTAGTCATCACGGCACCGGCTGATCAGGGGCCTCCCGCAGCCGGGGCAGCAGCTGCACCAGGTTGCAGGGGCGGGTGTTGGCATCCAGCTGGGCGCCGATCAGCCGGTCCCAGCCGGTTTGCACCGCATCGATGGAACCGGGCAGCACGAAGATCAGCGTGCCGTTGGCCACCCCCGCGAGACACCGGCTCTGCAGGGTGCTGGTGCCGATGGTCTCGAACGAGAGCACCCGGAAGAGCTCCCCGAAGCCGTCGATCGTCTTGTCCAGCAGCGGTGCCACCGCCTCGGGGGTGCCATCCCGGCCGGTCAGGCCCGTGCCGCCGCTGCTGATCACCACCTGCACGGTGGGATCGGCAATCCAGCGGCTGATCTCGGCGCGGATCCGGTAGCGGTCGTCGGGCACGATCAGGCGCCCGTGCAGACGGTGGCCGGCGGCCTCCAGGCGCTCCTGCAGAGCGTCGCCCGAGTGGTCGTCGGCCGGGGTTCGGGTGTCGGACACCGTCAGCAGGGCAATGGCGAGGCTCACGGGGGGGATCCGGCGCTTGCCCCATTCTGTTGGCCCCCGGTTGTGCAGGTGGCTTGGCCCAAACTGGAGGATCTCCCCCCGTCAGCGATGCCCGGCTCCGATGCCAGTGCCCCCATGGTTCGGGTGCGTCTGTTCGCCTCCCTGCGGGAGGCGGCGGGCTGGGCGGAACGGTCGGTCCGAATGGATGGTGGCTCGGCCACTCCTTTCGCGCTATGGCACCAGCTTGGGCTCGGCTCGCTTAGGCCCGGGCACGGCAGTGACCCGCCGGGCGGGGAGCCCCTTCCTGGCGGGGTGCGGGTGGCCATCAACCAGCAGTTCGCCTCCCCCCATGCCCCCCTGGCCGAGGGCGATGAGCTGGCCTTTCTGCCTCCGATCACCGGTGGCTGACGCTGGAACCATGGGGTCTTCCCCCTCCGGGCCCTCCGTCCTCAGCCATCTGGAGCTGGCTCCCCTGGCTCCCTTCCAACTGATGGAGCGGTGGCAGGCGGAGTTGTGGCCCCCTCCCGCCGTTGCCCCGGCGGCCATGGGGCTCTTTGTGGGCCGAGTGCGGGGCACCACGGCGGCGGGGTTGCCCCTGGAGGCTTTGGAGTTGGAGCACTACCCGGGCATGAGCGAGCGACTGCTGGAGCAGCTGGCCCGCTCCTGCGCCGAACGCCGGGGGGTGGAGGCCGTCGGGGTGGCGCATCGGGTGGGCACCATCCATCCGGGCGAAGCCATCGTGGTGGTGGCGGTCTTCGCCGACCGGCGGGGGCCCGCCCAGCTCTGCTGCCAGGAGCTTCTGGAGGCCCTCAAGCACGAGGCTCCCTTCTGGAAACGGGAGTGGAGCGGCGGAAGGGGCACCTGGGTGGCGGGAAACACACCGCTGGAGGAGGGTGGGGGCGTTCAGGTGCCGCGCCCGTTGCCGTAGGCCACCACGCAGGCGGCGTTCAGCAGGTGGGCGTTGACGGCGGTGGCCGGGACACCGTTGAGGGTGCCCTGGCGGCAGTTGCCGCTGGCCGACTGGTTCACCATGCCGTTGACCCAGGTGAACGCCACCGAATCGGGCTGGATTGCCTTCACGGAGGCGTAGTTCAGCTGGTAGCCGGTCTGGGGCACCACGATCACCGTGGACTCCTGGGCAGCCGAGGCATTCACCGCACTGGTGATGGCGGCGGCGGTGGCCATGCCGGCCACCCCCCAGGCCACTGGTGCGGTGCCGTACCAGCCGTAGGGCCAGGGCCGCGCGGCCCAGTAGCCCCCATAGGCCCAGCTGGCATGCCAGGCGCCGCCGCCATACACGCCGGGCCCCGGGCGGCCCACCCCAACCCCTGGCCGCACGCCGGCTCCGGGGGCACCGAAACCAGCGCCGGGGCGCACGCCGGCCCCGGAGGCGGGGCCGCCGAGGCCCCCCCCGAGCCCTGGCCGGGCCAGGGCGGAAGCCCCGGGCCAAACCAGCACCGCCAGGGCGCAGAGAGGGAGGAAGGCAGGGGATCGGAAGCGGCGGGTCATGGGGCGTTGCGGTGATGGGGGAAAGGGGAGGGGCTGAATTCAGCCGAGGTCTGCTGCGGGCGCGTCCAAGCCGTTGTGGGTGTCCTCAAAGCGATCCGTGCCCTCGATTGTGAACTCGTGCGCGCGATGAAGATGAAAGGGTGGAGCCTGCCGCTTTCCCGCAAGCCCTCACAACACCCCCACCCGCAGCAGCTGGGCCCACAGCAGGGTGCCCGCTTCCAGGTTGCCCAGCTCGGCCGGGATCTCGAGCAGCAGGTCGGCCCCCTGCAGCGAGCCGATGCGGGAGGAGGCCTGGCTGCCCTCCACCAGCGCCAGCAGCTCGCCGCCTTCGCCCACCTGCAGCCGGGCCCGGGCCAGCTCGGGCCGGCCGGCGCCGCGCTTGAGCGGTGCGGCCAGGCGCACCTGCAGGCGGGGCAGCAACTGGGGTTCAGCCCCCTCCAGGGCCTGCAGGGCCGGCCAGAGAAGCTGCAGGGCCGTGACCGCCGCCGCCACCGGGTTGCCCGGCAGCCCGAAGAACGGCTTGCCGCCCAGCTGTCCGAAGGCGAACGGCCGCCCCGGCTTGAGAAACAGCTTCCAGAAATCCACGCTGCCGCGCTCGGCCAGCAGCGGCCGGATCCAGTCGGTGTCGCCGGCCGACACACCACCGGTGCTCACCACCACATCGCACCCGGCCGCCAGCTGCTCCAGGGCCGCCGCCAGGGCCCGGGGCTCATCGGGCACCAGCCGCTGCTCCGCCACCCCGTAGCCCAGCCGTGCCAGCAGAGCCACCAGCAGGGTGCCGTTGCTCTCCCAGATGGCGCCGGCGCCCCGTGGCTCACCGGCCACCACCAGTTCATCGCCGCTGATCAGCAGGCCGATGCGCGGCTGGGGCTGCACCGCCAGCGCCGCCACGCCGCAGCCCGCCAGCCGCCCCAGATCCGCTGGCCCCAGCCGCACCCCGGCCGCCAGCAGCTCCTGGCCCGGCGCCGCCTCCTCATCGGCGGCCCGGATCCAGGTGTTGGCGCTGGCCTCGCCCGCCAGCCGCACCAGCTCCCCCTCAGCCCGCACCAGCTCCTGGGGCAGCACCCGCGCCGCCCCCTCCGGCAGGGGCGCGCCGGTGAGGATGCGGATCGCCTCGCCGGCGGCCAGCACCCCGGGGAAGGGAGCCCCGGGGGTGGAGCGGCCCAGCAGCCGCCAGGCTGTGCCCGTTGGCGGCGGTATGGCATCGGCGATGGCGTAGCCGTCCATGATCGAGGCCCGGAAGCCCGGCACCGCCTCGCGTGCCGTGCAGGCCTCGGCGCTCACCCGCCCCAGGCAGGCAACCAGGGGCAGCCGCTCGCGGCCGACCAGGGGCGTGAGGGCGGCCAGCACCCGGCGGCGGGCTTCCAGCAAAGGCAGGCCCTCGCGGGGGAAGGGTTCAGCCATCGGGTGCGCCAGCGGCCGGGGGGGCGGTTTCTCCGGAGGTTTCGCGGGTGGTCGGTGCTTCGGGGTGGCGCCAGCTCCCATGGCGCCCGCCGTGCTTCTCCAGCAGGCGCACGGGCCCGATGGTCATGGCGGGATCGGCGGCCTTGAGCATGTCGTAGAGGGTGAGCAGGCCGACCTGCACCGCGGTGAGGGCTTCCATCTCCACGCCGGTGGGGGCGGTGGTGCGGGCGCTGGCCTCCAGGCGCAGCCCTGAGCCATCGACGGTTGGCTCGATCGTCACCCTCACCCCCGCCAGGGGGAGGGGATGGCAGAGGGGAATCAGCTCGGCGGTGCGCTTGGCTCCCTGGATGGCCGCCACCCGTGCCACCGCCAGCACGTCGCCCTTGGGGGCGGCGCCGTCGAGCACCAGGGCAAGGGTGGTCGGGGCCATGCGCAGAAACCCCTCTGCTGTTGCGCTGCGGTCGGTGGCAGATCGGCCGGCCACGTCCACCATGCGGGCGGCACCGCGTTCATCGAGGTGGCTGAGGTGGGAAGGCTCCATGGGCCAATGATGCCTGGCGCGCGCAATGTAACGACCAATACATTTCGAGGGGTCTTGGGCTTGGTCCAATACCAGCTTCAGCTGTCCTTCGTCTGCAGCCCACCTCCCCCACGTCCCCGGCCGAACCGGCACCACTCGCAGCGATCCCCGTGCGCAGCCAGTGCCCCTATTGCGGTGTGGGCTGCGGGCTCGAGCTGAAGCCCCCCTCCGAACCCCTCAATGCCCATGAGCCCTGGGGTGTGCGCGGCGACCGCCTCCATCCCTCCTCCCTTGGCCAGGTGTGCGTGAAGGGCGCCACGGTGGCGGAAACCCTCCACCACAACCGTCTCACCACACCCCAGTGGCGGGAGCGGTTGGATCAGCCCTTCACCCCGATCAGCTGGGATCGGGCCTTCGCCCTGCTGGTGGAGCGCATCCGCGCCATCCTCGCGACCCAGGGGCCGAGCGGATTGGCGATCTACGGCTCCGGCCAGTTTCTCAGCGAGGACTACTACGTCGCCAACAAACTGCTCAAGGGTGCCCTGGGCAGCAACAACTTCGATGCCAACTCCCGGCTCTGCATGAGTTCGGCGGTGGCGGGCTATGCCCGCAGCCTTGGCTCCGATGGCCCGCCCTGCTGCTACGACGACCTCGACCTGGCCGATCTGGTGCTGCTGATCGGCACCAACACCGCCGAGTGCCACCCGGTGCTGTTCCAGCGGCTGCTCAAGCGCAGGCGCCGGCAGCCGGGCTCCCTGCGCTTGGTGGTGGTGGATCCCCGCGCCACCGCCACTTCCGAACCGGCCGATCTGCACCTGGCGATCCGCCCCGGCACGGATCTGGCCCTGCTCCACGGCCTCGGCCATCTGTTGCTCGAGATGGGGGCCCAGGATCAGGGCTTCATCGCCGCCCACACCGAGGGCTTCGACGAGCTGGCTGCGCTCTGGCGCCAATGGACCCCCGAGCGGGTGAGTGATCTGTGCGGCATCGCCGAGTCCGACCTGCGCCAGCTGGCCCGGTGGTGGGCAGGGGCGGCCGGGGTGCTCAGCCTCTGGTCGATGGGAGTGAACCAGAGCAGGGAGGGCACGGCAACCGTGGCTGGCTTGATCAATCTCCATCTGGTGACGGCCCAGATTGGTCGTCCCGGTGCCGGCCCCTTCTCCCTCACCGGCCAGCCCAATGCCATGGGTGGCCGTGAAGTTGGCGGGCTGGCCCAGCTCCTGCCGGGCTACCGCAGTGTGGCCAACCCTGAGCATCGGGAAGACGTGGAGCGCCACTGGGGCTTTCCCCCAGGTTCCATCAGCCCGCAGCCGGGCCTGGCGGTGTGGGAGCAGATCGAGGCGATGGAGCGGGGGGAGCTGGGGCTGTGGTGGGTGGCGGCCACCAACCCGCTGGTGAGCCTGCCCTCGCTGGATCGGGTGCGGGCGGCCATCGCCACCTGCCCCCTGGTGGTGCTCAGCGAGGCCTATGCAGGTACGGAAACCGCTGCGATGGCCCACCTGTTGCTACCGGCGGCCCAGTGGAGCGAGAAGAGCGGCGTGATGACCAATTCCGAGCGCCGGGTCACCCTCTGTCCGGCCTTCCGGGCTCCTCCCGGCGAGGCCCGTCCCGACTGGGCGATCTTTGCTGAGCTGGGTCGGCGCCTGGGGTTTGAGGAGGCGTTCAGCTACGGCTCCGCTGCGGAGGTGTATGCGGAGTTCACGGCGCTTACCACCGCTCGGGTATGTGATGTGAGCGGCCTCAGCCATGGGCTGCTGGCGGAGCACGGCCCCCAGCAGTGGCCCTTTCCCTCCGGCACCGCCCCGGGCCAGGGCCAGGCCCGTCTCTACGGGTCCTCCGCCCCCTACCCCGGCGCGCCCCCCGGGTTTCGCTTTCCCACTCCGAGCGGCCGGGCCCGTCTCCTGGCGGATTCGCCCATGGGGCTGGCGGAACCCCCCTGCGAGCAGTTCCCCCTGGTGCTCACGGTGGGCCGCTATCTCGGCCATTGGCACACCATGACCCGCACCATCCATGTGGCCCGGGTGGTGAAAGCGCACCCCGAACCATTGTTGGAGGTCCATCCCCTGGATGCGGAACACCATGCCCTCACCGATGGCGCCATGGCGGAGGTGCGCTCCCGCCGTGGGGCGATCATGGCGCGGGTGCAGGTCAGCGAGCGCATCCGCCCCGGCACCGTGTTTCTACCCATGCACTGGGGTGCCAGTCAGCCCATCCCCTGTGAGGCCAACCGGCTGATGCACGAGCTGGGCTGCCCCCACTCCGGCCAACCGGAACTCAAGGCCGCTGCGGTGACCCTGAAGCCGATCTCCATTCCCTCCCCCGCCCCCTGAGGCAAGCCTCAGAGTTCCACCAGTTCCGGCGCCAGACGGAGAAGGCGGTGGGGGTTGGCCTCCTGCTCGAGCAGACCCTGTTCCCGCCAGCGGGAGAACTGCCGCGTCACGGTGACGCGGTTGTGACCGCAGAGTTCCGCCAGATCCGCGTGGGTCATGGGCAGGCTCAGTGCATACCAGGGGCCATGGCGGCGGCCGAAGTGCCGCACCAACAGCTGCAGCAGGGCGCTGATGCGTTGTTCCGCATCGTGGAGGTTGCGGATTAGGAGCATTTCCAGGGTCCAGTCCTGGAGGCTGTTGCCATCGATGGCCGGCGGAACCCGCTCGCCGTCCTCCAGCTGACTGTCTGCGAGGGCCTGCAGGTGTAGCCGCTTGTTCCAGAGCTGGTGGAGGGCCAGCTGGTCGCCTGCCTGCAGGAATCCAAGCGTGATCGGATGCACCTGAAGGGCATCCTCCTCATGTCGGGACGCCCCGACCCGCACCAATCCCACCGTCACCGTGAAGCAGCGATAGAGCTCCAGCTGCCGTCCATCCAGCACCAGGGTGAACCCCTCCCGGATCGACAGGGCAGGACAGGGCTCAATGGTCGTCATGGGCGTGACGGCGATAGAGGAAGTCGAGGGCCTGGTTGCGCAGTTGGCCGTAGCGGGGATCGCCCTGGATGGCCTCGTAGCTGCGGGGTCGCTCGAAGGGCACCGTGAGGATGTCGCCAATGGTGGCGGCCGGTCCGTTGGTCATCATCACCACCCGATCGGCCAGGAACAGGGCCTCATCGATGTCGTGGGTGATCATCAGCACCGTGGGCCGCTGTTCGCGCCAGATGCCCAGCAGCTCTTCCTGCAGCTCTTCCTTGGTGATCGCATCGAGGGCCCCGAAGGGCTCATCCAGCACCAGCACCGCCGGGCTCACCGCCAGGGCCCGGGCTATGGCCACCCTTTGCTTCATTCCTCCGGAAATTTGGCCTGGCCGTTTCCCTGCCGCGTCGGACAGGTGCACCATTTCCAGGTGATGGTCCACCACCTGCCGTCGTCGGGAGGCATCCAGCTCGGGCCGGGCGGCCCTCACGGCCAGCTCCACGTTCTGCCGCACCGTCTGCCACGGCAGCAGGGAATAGTTCTGAAACACCACCATCCGATCCGGACCCGGCCGCTCGATCGGTCGACCCTCGAGGGTCACCCGCCCTGAGCTGGGCTCCAGGAAGCCGCTCACCATGTTGAGCAGGGTGCTCTTGCCGCAGCCCGAGTGGCCGATCACGCAGACAAATTCCCCCTTCTCCACCTGGAGGTTGATATCCCTCAGGGCTTCGAAGTCTCCCCGCCGCGATTGGAACACCTGGCCCACGGCGGCAAACTCAAGAAATGCAGCAGTAGAACCCATCTCAGACGTTCGGGGAGCGGTGGACGGAAGCATCAGGGGTGCTTTGGGGCAGAGCCCGCAGGTAGGCCAGGGGGTCGTCCTGGTTGAAGGGGATGCCGTCGCTGAGGGCAAAGGCATGGCGATCGGGCCGCAAGGCGGGGTAGCCCACCGCTTCCAGGGCCCGATCGCAGAGGTCGGGCCGATACACCTGGGCCAGCACTTCGAGCCGGTTGCTGGGGAATGGGAACCACCCCCAGCGACTGAACTGAGTGAGGAACCAGGCCCCTTCGGCCCGATTGGGGATGTGGGCCCGGTCGGCGTGGTAGCGGTTGAAGGCCAGCAACGACTTGGGGGGAGCCCCTGTGCCTGGGTTGAATTGCCGTACCAGCGCAATGGCCGCCCGCGTTCCGAGCCATTGGGGTTGGCTAAGCACCTTCGTCAGTGCGTCCCTCCTGCCCCCGTCATCGCAGCGCTCTCCGGCCCGCATCAGGCCGCCGCAGAGGGCTTCGAGGGCCTCCCCATGGCGGTCGGCCCAGTCTTCTGAGCAGGTGATCACCTTTTCCGGGTGGCCGCTCCAGATGTCCAGGTCGGTGGCCAGCACGTAGGCCTGCCGATCCTCCACCGCCTCCGCCACCCGGTAGCGCCCTGCTACGAACCCGTCGATCTGCTGGTTCCGCAGAGCCCCGTGCATGGCCAGGGGCGAGAGCACGGGGAAACGCACCTCCCTGTCGGGGTCGATGCCTCCAGCGGCCAGCCAATGGCGCACCAGCAACTCCGCGGTGCCGAAGCTCTGGGGCACGGCGATGCGCAGGGGTTCGGCCTGCTGTTGCACCATCCGGGCCAGACTCTCCCGATCCCTGACGCCCTGCTGCAGAAAGGGGCGAGCCAGGCAGAGGGCATTGCCGTTCCGACTGACGGTCATCGGGGTGATGGCTGGCCAGGGCTCCCGGCCGCCCAGGCCCAGGGCGAGAGCCAAGGGGGTGGTGGCGGCGGTGATGGCGGCATCCAGATCGCCGCTGAGCAGTTTTTCCTGCAACCGATCCCAGCTGGCAAACGACACGGGCACCACCTGCACCCGGCTGCCATCGAAGAGGTTGTCGGCGAGGGCTACGGCCAGGGGGGCGATATCCAGTCCGGGAATGACCCCCAGGCGAACGATCGTCGGTCCACTGGGTGCGGCCAGCCCTCGGGAAGGCGCCTGGGCCTCGATGATTTGCTTCTCCTTCTCCTTTTCGATGCGCCGCTGGCGCAGCCGACGCTGCTGCTGCAGAAAACTGATCAGCTCCGCTCTGAGCTTGTAGTACTGGGGATGCTCCATCACGTCCAACCGTTGGCGGGGCCGGGGGAGGGGCACCTCCAGGATCTGGCCGATCTCTGCCTCCGGCCCGTTGGTGAGCATCACCACCCGGTCGGAAAGCAGCAGGGCTTCATCCACGTCGTGGGTCACCATCACCGTGGTCACCCCTGCCTCCTGGCAGATGCCCATCAGCTGGTCCTGCAGATTGCCCCGGGTGAGGGCATCGAGGGCTCCGAAGGGCTCATCCAGCAGGAGCAGCCGGGGGCGGATGGCCAGCGCCCTGGCAATGGCCACCCGCTGCTTCATGCCCCCCGAGAGCTCCCGGGGCAGTTTGTCGGCGGCAGCCCCCAGGCCCACCATGGCGATGGCCTGCTCCACCGTGGCCTCCCGCTCGGCAGCGGGCTGTTCACCCATCACCCGATTCACGGCCAGGGCGATGTTCTGCCGCACGTTTTGCCAGGGCAGCAGGGAATAGTTCTGAAACACCACCATCCGATCAGGCCCTGGCTCGGTCACCTGCCGCCCATCCATCAGGATGCCACCGTTGCTGGCCTGGGTGAGGCCGGCGAGCAGGTTGAGAAGGGTGCTCTTGCCGCAGCCCGAATGGCCGATCAGCGAGACAAACTCGCCTTCGGCAATCTCCAGATCGATGTCTTTCAGGGCGACGTAGCGGCCGCCATCGGCGAGGGAAAACACCTGGGTGACATCATCCACTGTGAGGAAGGCCGCCATCTCAGTTGGCCCCCCGTGCCACGCAACGACCCACCCAGGCAACGAGCCGATCGAGCGCCAGGCCCACCAGACCCACATAGAGGATTGCCAGGATGATCTGGCTGGAGCTGGAATCACCGCCGGCGTTGTAGGCATCCCAGATGAAGTAGCCGATGCCGCCATCGGCCTTGAGCATTTCGGCGGCCACGATCGCCAGCCAGGCCAGACCCACCGCAATCCGAAGCCCCGTGAACACATAGGGGACGGTGGCTGGGATGACGATGTTGCGGATGTATTCACCCTTGCGCAGCCGTAACACCCGAGCCACGTTGGTGTAGTCCTCCGGGATTTCTCGGATCCCAACAGCCGTATTGATGATGATCGGCCAGATGGCGGTGATGAAAATCACGAAGATCGCCGAGGTGTTGGCGTCCTGGAACACCATCAGGGAGATGGGAAACCAGGCCAGGGGCGGCACGGTGCGCAGCACCTGGATCACCGGATCCAGGCCCTTGCCAATGAAGCGGCTGAGGCCGAGCAGGCCGCCGATGCTCACCCCCACCACAGCTGCCAGGCCATAGCCCAGGGCCACCCGCTGCAGGGAGATCAGGATCTGCCAGCCCAGGCCCTTGCTGGTGCCGCCCTCATCGAAGAAGGGCTGGCTGATGTAGGGATTCCAGGTGTCGGCTACCACGTTGATCGGGCCGGGCAGGCGTGCCACGCCAAGAATCAGGGAAAGGAGCTGCCAGGCCAGGAGAAAGCCGCCGATGCAGATCAGGTAGGGGAGGATGGGGCGCAGCCCTGGTTGGACCAGGCTCCCGCGCGGATGCAACCGTCGCCGGCTGGCGGGGGAAGAGGGGGTCATGGTGTGGGGTTCAGCTCAGGGCCTTGATCTTGAGACCATCCAGGTAGGCCTTCGGATTCGCTGGATCAAACACGACCCCGTCGAAGAAGGTTTCCTTGCCCCGGGAATCGCTGGCGGGGATGTCCTTGGCCCGGCCGATGGCGGTGGCCGCTTCCTTCCAGAGGTCGGCCCGGTTCACTTTGTCCACCAGGGCGTTGATGTCGGTGGTGGCCGGCAGATAACCCCAGCGCATGTCCTCCGTCACGAACCAGGCATCGTGACTCTTGAAGGGGAAGGAGGCATTGTCGTCCCAGAACAGCATCTTGAAGGGGCTGTTGGTCACGTTGCGGCCGTCGCCGTAGTTCACGTTTCCGGCCAGGCGCGGTTTGATGTCGGCCACATTGGCCTTGATGTACTTGTCCTGGGCAATGATTTCGCACATCTCATCGAGATTCGCGGGGTCCTGGCACCAGATCTGGGCTTCCTGAACGGCCATCAACAGGGCCTTGGCCGCCTGGGGGTGCTTGTCCACCCAATCGGCCCGCATCGAGAAGGACTTCTCTGGATGTTTGTTCCAGATCTCACCGGTCTGGGTGGCGGTATACCCCAGTTTCTTGTTCACCAGGCGCTGGTTCCAGGGTTCGCCGACGCAGAACACATCCATGGTTCCGGTCTGCATGTTGGCCACCATCTGGGGGGGCGGAACGACCACCAGGTCTGCATCCTTGTTGGGATCGATGCCATTGGCCGCCAGCCAGTAGCGCATCCAAAGGTCGTGGGTGCCCCCAGGGAAGGTGACGGCGGCCTTCATCTTGCGCCCCAGCCCCTTGGCGGCCTTCCCCAGCCCTTCCTTGTTATTGACGGTGAGCTTTTCGTCGAGCAGGTCCTTCGAGGCGCTGATGCCCTGCCCCTGCAGATTCAGCCGAGCCAGGGTGTACATCGGCAGGGGCTGCTGGCTCTTGGTGATCTTGCCGGCAGCCAGCAGCAGAGGCATGGGCGAGAGGATGTGGGCGCCATCAATCCCCCCCTTGTCGCCTCCCAGCTCCAGGTTGTCGCGGGTCACGGCCCAGGACGTTTGCTTCATCACCTTCACATCGGGCATGCCGTGCTTGGCGAAGAGGCCTTTTTCCTTCGCGATGATCAGGGGGGCGCTGTCGGTGAGGGCGATGAATCCCAGGGTGGCGCCCTTCACTTCCGCATCACCGCCGGCTCCGCCGCTCGTTGTGGCCGTCTTCTCGGCTGATGTGGGGGGTTTGCTGCCGCAGGCAGCCAGCACCACGCTGCTCACTGCCGTGCCGGCGGCGGTGAGCAGAAAACGGCGACGGGAGAAGGAAGCCATGGTTGGGGATTCGATGTTCTAGGTCGTGTTGAGCCGCGCGGCAGGACGGATCCTGTCCAGCTAGAGGAATCGCACATTGCCATCGCGAAAAATCTCGCGATGGCAATGGAGCGGGGGTGCTCGTAAGGGAGATGCCTGACAGGGGAGAGCGCTCAGACATTCCGGGATCCACACGTCGCAATAAAGCGGTGGATAAGGAAGACTCAGCCGGCGCTCATGCTGACCGACTCGGTTATGAAACCATCCGGATTGGCCAACCCAGTGTTGCAATCGCTACGAAAAATCCACTCCTTCCCATTCAACCGTCAGCTCAACTTCCCTCAGGGCCTTGGGCAGATTGCGATGCTCGTGGCCGGGATGGCTCAGTTTTACCAGGGCAAAGCGCTGGAGTTCATCCAGGCGGGCCCAGCTCCCTGGCCGCAGGCTCAGCCCCAGCTGCGCACAGGAGGCCACTAGATCGGCCGGGGGGGCTTCGGCCTGCTGCCAGCCCGCCTGCGCCACCGGGGGCAGGGGTTGGGCGGGGCCCTGGGGCAGGGTGCCGCTGCGCTCCAGGAGCCACAGGTGCAGGGCCTCCAGGGAGGGGCCATCGTCCGACCAGGCCAGGAGGCGTTCCCGCTCCTCCTGAGTGAGGCCATGCCACTGGGCCAGCTTCAGCTTCACCCCTGCCAGATCCAGCTTGCGCCGGACGGCCATGGGCAAGCAGCGCAGATCACCTGCGAAATCCTCTTCAAACCGGAACACGCGGCTGGCCATGGCCCCATAGGGGGAGGAATCGGACTGGTTCATGGAGCCAGGACCTGGCGGCAACGCTCACCCGCCTGGGCCCTGAGGAGGGCCCGGGCCTGCTGAAGGGCCTCCGGCAGGCTGGCCAGCTGGTCGCTCTGCCAGAGCAGGCAGCCGAGATTCCAGAGCAAGGCCTCCGCCAGGGGGCCTTCCCCTCGTAGGGCTGCCATCGCCTGCTGCCTCCAGGTGTCCAGGTTTTGCCAGGGCACCTCGGGGGCGGTGATGCCGTGATCTCGGGGGTGGAGCACCAGCCGTTCCGTGTGTTCACCGCGCAGGCGGGCGGCGATGCCGGGCCGGGTCGTGGGCAGGTCGGTGGATCCCTCCAACCCCTTGACCGTGAGCACGTCGCGTTCCCCACAGGCCCTTAGGGCCTGCCAGGCCCGCTGCTCGGTGGGGGGATGGACAAAGCCGCTGATCAGTAGGCGTTCGCCCCTGTGGGGGGTCCACAGCAGCTCCAGGCTTGCCACGGGCGGTCGCTTGCCGATCAGGTCGCGGGTGGCCACCAGGCCCTCCGCCGCAGGGAAGTGCACGGGCTGGTGGGTGAGGGCCAGGCGGTGCCGGTCCAGCCGGTCCTGGACGGCTTCCAGATCCAGCTCTTCCCAGGAGATGCCCAGGCTGGCAAAGAGTTCGGCCAGGGTGACGCCGTATTTCACGGGCATGGGTCCCCCCCCGTGCAACACCACGGGAATTCCCGCTGCAGCCAGGTTGAGGGCCACCAGGGGCAGGAGGGGGGCGGTGCGGCTGCGGCCGTCGTAGGGCACGGCGAAACACAGGGCCCGCTGGCCCGGGGTGGCCAGGGTGGGCCCCAGGGCTTGGAACGTGTCGAGCATGCCGCTGAGTTCCTCAGGGGTGGGCCTGCGGATCCGGTGGGCGATGAGAAAAGCCCCCAGCTGGGCCGGATCCACAAGCCCGGAGAGCATCAACGCCATCGCCTCCCCTGCCTCATCCCGACTCAGGCCCGTGCTGGTGTGCTCCCCGCTGCCCACCTTCCCGATCAACTCGCGGAAGCGGGCCTGCTGCGGGGCCATGGCCAGGAGTCGGTGGGTGCGGCGGTCGGGGGTGGCCCCGTCCCCCTCCCCTGGGGCATTTTGTAGCGGTTGCAACAAGGCAATGGCCGGGTCTTGCTGCACATTGTGGCTGGAGAGCGAACGATTGTTGCCGCCCTTGAGGTTTCTCGGGTGGGGCATGCAGGCACGATTCCATCCGTTCTCTCCATGGCGTCTTCCCCAACGGCCGCACCGGCCAACAAGATTGAACTGGCCAAGGCCAGCTATTGCGGGCTTGATTTGGAGCCACGGCTGGATGAGCTGGCGGCGGCTGGCTGGGAGAACCTCGATGAAGCCACCCTGACCATCCATCTCAAATGGCTTGGGATCTTCTTCCGTCCCGTCACCCCGGGGAGGTTCATGGTGCGCCTTCGCTTGCCCAACGGAGTGATCGAGGCGGACCAGCTGGAGGTGCTTGCGGATGTGGTCGACCGCTGCGGCGACCACGGCAGCGCCGACATCACCACCCGCCAGAACCTGCAGCTTCGGGGCCTGTTGCTGGAAGACATGCCCCCCCTGCTCAGGGACCTGGCCAGGGTGGGCCTCACGAGTCGCCAATCCGGTCACGACAACCCCCGCAACGTCACCGGCAACCCTCTGGCCGGCATTGACCCGGAGGAGTTCGTGGATACCCGGCCCCTCGTGGCGGCCATTCAACAAGCCCTGCTGGGTCCGGCGGGCCCGCGCAATCTTCCCCGCAAGTTCAACGTGGCCGTTGGTGGGGCGCCGGACAGTTTTCTTCTGCACAACGACCTGGCCTTCCTGCCCGCCTTCCGGGGAGAAGAGTTGGGCTTCACCGTGATGGTGGGGGGCTTTTTCTCCGGCCAGCGCAATGAGCTGGCCCTTCCCCTGGGCCTCTGGTTGCCGGGCCCTGACCTGCCGGCCTTCACCCTGGCCCTGCTCAAGCACTACGAGCGCTGTGGCGAGCGGGCCGTGCGCACCCGCACCCGCCTGATGTATCTCATCGATGCCATGGGCCTGGAGGCCTACCGGGATGCGGTGCTGGCCACCCATCGGGAGATGGGGGGGAATGGGGGTGCAGACCGGATCCACAGCCACGATGGCACCCATCTGGTCAGCCGTCCCCCCCGGGATGTCTGCGGCGTCCATGCCCAGAAACAACCTGGCCTGCACTGGGTGGGGTTGAACGTGCCCCTGGGCCGTCTCGACGCCGGCGCGATGGCCGATCTGGCCCATCTCGCCCGCACCCATGGTTCAGGCCAGTTGCGGTTGACCGAGAGCCAGAACGTGGTGATCAGCGACGTCCCCACAAAAGGAATCGATCGGCTCGTCGAGGCCTTGTCGACGCCGGAGCGTCAACGGGCCTTTCGCCTCAGCCCGGGTCCCCTGATGGCGGAGGCGGTGAGCTGTACCGGAAACCGCTACTGCAGTTTTGCCCTGATCCCCACCAAGACCACGGCCCAGGAGGTGGTGGAGGCCCTGGAGCAACGCCTCGATCTGCCCCATCCCGTGCGCACCCATTGGACCGGTTGCCCCAACGCTTGCGGCCAGCCCTACATGGGTCAGATCGGACTGATGGGCGCGAAGGCCCGACAGGAGGGTCGCATGGTGGAGGCGGCCAAGGTGTACCTGGGGGGCTCCATGGAGGCCCAGCCGCGCCTGGCGGAACTGCATCACAAGGGGGTGCCCCTGGCCGACCTCACGGATGCGCTGGAAGCCCTGCTGCTGGAGCACTTCGGTGCCAGACGGAAGGAACCCTCCCCCTGAATCCTGGGAAAGGGGAGGCCCACCAGGTTCTCCGCTCCCGCCGCGGTTCCCCGCTGAGGGTTTGGAGATAGTGCTCATCCACCCGTTCCATCGCCTCCTGGTCCCGATGGTCATCCAACCCGTAGAGCAGGTTCACGATCCGGTCGGGGTCGAGTTCCAGGGCGGCCGCCTCCTGCCAGAGCCTCTCGCTGAGGGCCCGATCGCCCCGGGCGAACTGGGCTTCTGCCAGTTGGCGGGTGAGCAGAAAGAGCAATTGGCGTTGCTTCAGGGCGGAAAAGGGCAGGCTGGAGCGGGTGCCGGTCTGGCGCTGGCGCCGATGGGTTGTCGTGGTCTCCACGGGATGTCCTCCGGCAGGAAGCCTTCCTGTTCAGTGTGGAGCGGCCCCGCGGGATCCCCCTGGAGCGGGGCCTTTCTTTGCCATGAAACGTATCTCTCGCTACATGATGACCCGCTGGCGTTGGCCGGCCGCGATGGGCCCAGTCCCCTCTGGGATTTGCCATCGTGAGGGTTAAGGTCGTTTCTGCAGTTGTGGTTGCTCCCCTCGGCCCCCATCCCGACCAGGTGAGCGAACTCCCCCCACCCGGCAGCCCAGAGCGCTGGCCCTGGCTTCAGCAACTCCGGCGGCAGCGGAGACTGCCCCTGGAACCCTGGTTGGTCGCTTTGGAATCGGGCCAGGTGGCACCTGAGACCGATCTCATGGCCATCCTCGCGGACCATCTCGATGGCCCTGCCATGGCACGGCTGCTGCGCTGGTGGCTGCAGGCGGGGTGCCCGGATCCTGCCCTCCCGCCCCTCCTGGTGCCCCGTCGTGAGCCCCTGGCCCTCGCTGTGCTGAGGCAAGCCTGCGCCGATGCTGCCTGCGACCCCCAGCGCCTCCAAGCTCTCCTGCCCCTGTTGGGCCATCAAAGGGATCCTCAGGATTTCCCCTTGCTGCAGCGCGTGGCTCTGGCTCCGTTCCCCCTGGAGGTTCGGCAGGCGGCCCTGGAGGGCATCTGCCGCGGCCTGGCCGCCTGGCCCCTGCCCGCCCTTCGCCCCACCCTCCTGCGGCTGGCCACGGACCTCCATCCACCCTTGGCCTCGGTGGCGGTGGATGCCCTGGCCCGTCTGCCCGAACCCCGACCGGCCCTGCTCAGCCTTGCCGATCAGCCTCTGGATCCTGCTGTGAGCGCCCGCTTGGCGAGAAGGCTTCAACGCATCGCCCCCTCCCCCCTGGTGCTGCTTCTCCACGGCCGTTCCGGCGGGGTGGTGCCCCCTGAGCTGCGCGCCCTCGCCGCCGAACTGCAGCATCGCCGCGGGGCCCCCGTGCTCCTGGAGGCCCTGACCGCCGAGCCCCCCCCCCTTCCGGCCTCCCCAGCGGAGCCGACCACGGTGGTTCCCCTCTTCCTCCTGCCGGGCGGCCATGTGCGCCAGGACGTGCCCTTGCGGTTGGCCCGTTGGCGGGCCGCCGGGCCCGTGCGGGTCCTCCCCTTTCTCGGCGCCTGGCCCGCCTGGCAGCGCATCCTCGCCGCGGAGGTGGAGCGGCTGGCTGGGGGGCGTGGGGCTGCCAGGCCCCTGCTGGTGCACCATCCTGTGGAAGGTTCCCTGCCCCAGCGCTACCTGGCCCACCTCGCCTCCTTCTGCGGTGCCCGCTGCCTCGCCGTTCCCTACGCCGATGCGGAGGGGTTGGAGTCCCTCCCGGGGTCTGGGGAGCCGGCCCTCCCATTGGCCCTGGCCGCCAGCCGGCTCACCGATGGCCTGGGTGCCTGGCTAGGCCCTCCCCTGCTGGCGCGCCCCCACTGCGGCCAGGCCCTGCTCGACCTGCTGGTGGCCCTGCCATGAGCGCTCCGTCCTACGGCCAGGTGTATCTGGTGGGCGCAGGCCCGGGAGATCCCGAGCTGCTCACGGTGAAGGCCCATCGCCTGCTGAGCAGTTGCGATGCCCTCGTCTACGACTCCCTTGTGCCCCAGGCCCTGCTGGATCTGGTGCCCGAGGGCTGTGAATGCCGTTTTGTGGGCAAGCGGCGGGGGCACCACTCCGTGCCCCAACCCAAGATCAACGCCGTGTTGCTGGACCTGGCCGGACGCCACCAGCGGGTGGTGCGCCTCAAGGGAGGGGATCCCTTCCTCTTCGGTCGGGGGGGGGAGGAGGCGGCTCACCTGGTGAGCCGGGGGGTGCCCGTGGAGGTGGTGCCCGGGGTCACGGCGGGGATTGCCGCGCCCGCCTACGCCGGCATCCCCGTCACCCACCGCCGGGCGGGCTCCAGCGTCACCTTCGTGACGGGCCATGAGGAGATCGACAAGGGCCGGCCCGGAGTGGATTGGCGCGGCCTGGCCCGAAGCAGTGATGGCCTGGTGATCTACATGGGTCTGCACAACCTGCGCCGCATCGGCGAGGAGTTGATGGCTGGGGGGCTGGAGCCCTCCACCCCCGCGGCGGCTATTCAGCAGGGCACGGTGCAGGGGCAACGGATCCTGCTGGCGTCCCTGGGGGAGCTCGCCGATCAGGTGGAGGCGGCGGCCCTGGCCTCGCCGGCGATCATCGTGATCGGCGCCGTGGTGGCCCAGCGGGTGGAGGCCTGTGCGCCTGCGCCGGCCGAGGTGCTGATGCCCATCCCCCTCTGAGCCCGCTTGGGGAACTGCCCGTGAGATTCGTCGTTTTGTAACGACGCTCACCCGGAGAACCTTTGAGGTTCGGTTCACTGGTCCATTCTTCGTCGCTGGATTCGGCCTTACGGATCTGTTGCGCTTCCCCTTCGCCCCAACCAGACCCGTTCTGGTCTCCCTGCCATGACCGCCACCCTGTCGAACCGACACCCCAGCCCCGAAGCTTTCCCCATGCCCGATCGCAGCGAGCAAGGCCAGAGCGAGCCAACCCAGAGCGTGCCTCGACCGGCTCCGATGTTCGAGCTGATCCCCTATGAGAAGTTTCGCGATACGCCGGCTGTTCGGTTTTTCGATATCACCGTGCCCACCTCCAATGCCCGGGATCTGGTGGTGCATTCAGGGCCAGCGATCAGCCCCCCCAACGACCCGGAAACGGGCGCCTGGCAGTTCTATCTGCACCCTCACCAGGAAGACAACCTGCTGGCCATGCATGGCGGCCGCACCTTCTACCTGGTGAATCTCGGTTGGAACTACCCGTATCACATCGTGCGGTTGGATTGCGGCGGTGACATTCTCCGCATCCCCCCCGGCACCTTCCATCGCTCCGTGTCTGATCCTGACGGGTCCCTCGTGCTCAATCAGGCCGTCAGGGAGGAGGGAGCCAGTGTGCTGCGGGAGTTTCGCGTCTACAACAGCTCCCGCATTCCGCGCCTGTTTGCCGTCACCTCCAAAACCGCTCCCCTGCCCAAGCTGCACGGCCTCAACTGGTGAGGCCCAGGCTCTCCAGGCGCAGGTCGAGGGTGACGGAGTGGGGGGTCTCCCGCCCCTGCCAGACGGGCCCAGCCACCTCTGGATTGGCGGGATCTGAAGGCTCCAGCTCCACACGCTCGAACCTCTCCCCGTTGGCGGTGAGCGCGTAGGCCTCCACTCCGGCCCGGCTGCCTACCAAGAGCCGGAGGGGCGAGTGGGGAGGGATGCCGGGATGGAGGCAGGGGTAGAGCTGCTGCAGGCGGTAGCGCACGGCCAGCAGGGAGGAGGGATCGGCTTCCAGGGGCAAGGGCTTGCCCTGCAGAGCCAGCCAGCACCGCTCTCGGAAGGCCCCATTGGCCGTGACTTCAAACCGCCGTAGGGAGCCATCCACAAACCGGCTGGTGAAGCCCCCTTCCCGGGGGAAATCGCAGATCAGGGGCCAGGGTTCCAGGGCGGGCCGCAGCTCCAGGCGGGGCACCTCCCCATCGGCTTCGGCTGCACCCTCCCACGTCAACAAGGGAGGAAAGCGCCACTCCCAGAGCTCCCGGAAGGGCCCGGCGTCCAGGACCAGCCCGCCCCCGGCCAGATCGGCCAGCACCCTCTCCAGGTCGGCCCAGAGCTGGCTGGGCAGCAGCCAGCGATCGTGCAGGGCCGGGCCCCAGTCCCGCAGGCGGCCGGGTCGGTGGTCCGGCGTGAGCAGGTGGACCGCCAAGCTGCTCCAGAGCAGGGCGATGGCCTGGGTCCACTCCAGCCGGGGCAGGCTCTCCAACGCCCGGAATTCAATCAGCCCCAGGCAGCCCGCTGGGGTGCCCGGGTTCCAGAACTTATCGAAGCTGATCTCGCTGCGGTGGTTGTTGCCGCTGCGATCGGCATGGAGGTGGCGCAGGGTTTCGCCGATCAGGGCCCGATGGTCGCCCCAGGGCTCCACCGATGGCTGCTCCTCAGCCCGCTCCAGCTGGCAGTAGGCCAGTTCCAGATCAAAGACCGAGCCGGCGGCCTCATCGGGTCGGGGCGCCTGGGAGGCGGGCCCCACGCTGGAGCCGCTGAACAGATAGGCCAGGCTCGGATGGTGCTGCCAGTAGCGCAGCAGGCCTGCCAGCCAGGCGGGCCTGGGAAAAAAGGGGTTGGTGGCCAGGCTGGCCCCCCCCCAGAGCAGGTGGTTGCCTCCCCCTGTGCCTTCCTGCGTGCCATGGGCGGTTTCTTTCCAGGTGCGCAGCCCCACCTGCTGGCCGGCCGCCTCGATGCGCTGCAGCCAGAGGGCGTAGTCGCCCCAGCCGTGGCAGACGGGCAGGTTGATCTCCAGCACGCCCGGATCGGCCGTCAGCCCGAGCACCTGCCAGTGGTCGTCGCAGTCGCTGGGCAGCATGCCGCTGAGCCGGGGTTCCGTGAGCCCCTCCAGCCCATCGGCCACCGCCTGGAGCAGGGCCTCCAGGGGCACCCGCAGGAGGGGGGGAAGAAACAGCTCCCAGCCATCGTCCCCCACCTCCAGGGTGAGCACCTGCCGGGGCAGATCGTCCGGGAAGTGGGCCAGGGGCAAGCGCAGACCCGCGGGCCCCGGTGCGCTGCTGAGCTGGCGCAGGTCTTCAGCCAGGAGCCAGGCGCCCGCCTCCCAGGTCCACTCCTGTGGGGCCCCTTCCGGGGGGATCTCCGAAGTGGTGAGGGGGGCGGCCCAGGCCTGCCGCGTCCCATCGAGGGGATCCCGCAGACCCACCGGCTGCAGCTTCACCCCCAGCCGCTGGCCGAGCCCCTCCAGCCAGGCGGTGCCCTGCTCCACCTTCAGGGGGGTGGGGGGCGCCTGCGGCGACGGGGAGCGGAGCGGCGTCGCCAGGGGGGTTCCATCGGCCCGCACCAGGAGCCGAAGGGCCCAGCGGGGATTCACCTCACCGGCGTAGAGCTTGCCTGGGCAGTAGAGCAGGGTGCCGCCCGGCCAGACGTCCCGCTGAAACACCTGGGCCAGCCGGCGGGCCAGGGGGAGCTTGGTGGGCCCATCCGCTGCGATC
>JBEIGX010000015.1:0-21584 GCA_040381675.1 Aphanothece sp. | reverse complement strand
TGAAACAGGTGGATACGAGCGCGCGGGCTGGGGCCCTGAAACTCAAGGTGATCGTCGGCACGATCCCCACCTTCACGAACGGGTGGAACCAACCCAGGCTCAGGGATCCCATCAGCACGGAGATGGTGGAGCAGGTGTCGCGCTACAACGAACGGATCCGGGCCATACCGTCGCGGCAGGCCTTCACCAACATCAGTGTGAGCACTGTGGATCAGAACCGGGCCATTGGATGGAATCTGGCGGATGGGCTCCATCCCAATGCCCAGGGCTACCGGGCCATGGCTCAGGCCTGGCTCGGGGGGATCGAGCAGGTTCTGAGTTGATCCATCCCACCCGCGACGAGCTGCCCGAACTGGTGCGCCATTGGCACCGGGAGGCCACCCCCTGGCTGCCCACCGGACTGGCCAGCCGGCTGGCGTGGGGGCCACCGCTGCAGACCCCTTGCGAACAGCTGAGCATCGACGGGCTGGATCGGATCCTGGAGCACAACCCCGGGGATTTCACGATCACCGTGGAGGCGGGCGCCCCCCTGCTGGAGGTGCAGCGCGTGCTGGCCAGCCATGGGCAGTGGCTGGCGGTGGATCCCCCGTGGGGCAGCCACCCCCTGGCCGATTCCAAGGGGGCCCGCGGCGGCGGAAGCATGGGTGGCCTGGTGGCCCGGGGCCTGGCGGGGGGCTATCGCCAGCGCTACCTGGGTCTGCGCGACCAGCTGATCGGCATCGGCCTGGTGCGGGCGGATGGAACGGCGGCCCGGGCCGGGGGACGGGTGGTGAAAAATGTGGCGGGATACGACCTGATGCGTCTGCTGGCGGGCAGCTGGGGATGCCTGGCCCTGATCACGGAACTGTCTCTCCGCACCCTTCCCATCCCCCCCCATCGGGCGGGCCTGCTGGTGCAGGGGGAGGCCCACCTTCTGGCGGCCCTGGGCACGGGCCTGTCGCAATCCACCCTCACCCCCGAACGCATCGACTGGTGGAGCGCCCCTCTCGCCAGGGCCGCCGGCCTGGAGGCCGCTCCCGCCCTGCTGATTGCCCTGGCCAGCGTGGAGGCCTCCTGCCTGCAGGATCAGCTGGGTGCGGTGGCCAAGCTCACCGATCTCTCCAGCCGAGCACTGCCTGGGGAGGAGGTGGAGGCCCTGCTCCAGGAAGGGCGCGGCGGCCCCTTGACGGCCGAGCCACCGGCCTGGCTGTTGCGGGTGGGGGTGAATCCCGATCGGGCCGCCCTGGTGCTCGAGAAGGGGGCCGCCCTTGGGCTGAAGCTGGAGCTGGGAGCGGGCAGCGGCCTGGGGATGGCCTGGAATCCAGAGGCCATCGCCGCCGCCGAGGTGGAAGGCCTGCGCTCCTTCTGCCAGGAGCTGGGGGGACACCTCACCGTGTTGCTCCAACCGGAGGGGAGCCAGCTGGTGGCTTGGCCCGATGCCCCGGCAAAGGAGCTGATGAAAGCCGTGAAGCGCCAATTCGATCCCGCGGGCCAACTCTCCCCAGGGCGCCTGCCCGGGGTGGCCAGACCCGCTCAGGCCGTCGCGACGCGGTAGCGGCAAGTCAGTTTGAGGCTCTCACCCGGCGTCAGGGTCAGCAGGCCATCGCCGCTGAGGAGGGCCCCACGGGGACCCGTCCAGGGTTCGAGGCACACCATCGGACGGGGCGGATCGGTCCACACCACCACCCGATCGAGCGGGGAGGTGGTCTCCAGGGTGAGGGTGGTGCCGGCTGCCCGGTCTCGGAGCGAGACGGCACCAGCGACGGACCGGGTGAGCAGATCCACCCCTTCCCCGAGGCGCTCCAACTGGGAAGCCGTGGCCACCTCCCCCTGGCTGAGGTGGTTGAAGCACTGCTCCTGAAGGCCGTCGAGCTCCACCGCATCCAGGGCACTCACCTGGAAATAGGGATGGAGGCCCAGGCTGAAGGGCATGGGGGGCGCCTCAGCCGGGCCCGTGTGGCTGACGCAGGCCTCGATGGCCAGGGTGCCCGGAGCGAGGCGCAGCTCGAACCGAAGCACAAAGGCAAAGGGGTAGGCCGCCCGGGTGGTGGCGTCATCCACCAGGGTGAGGGCCACCCCTTGCCCATCGGCGAGGGGCTCCAGGGTCCAGGGCAGGTCGCGGGCGAAGCCATGCTGTCGGAGGGTGAAGCGGCCCTGAGGCAGGGGCAAGGTATCGGCGGGGAGGTTGCCGCAGATGGGGAAGAGCACCGGGATCCCCCCTCGCACGGAGAGGGCTGGATCGGCAAACCGGGCCCCATCCAGATAGAGCCACTCCCGACCTCCGCTCTGCCAGCCCGTCACTAACCCACCCCGCTCGGGCACCACACGCAGGGCATCGCCGCAGGTGGGATGGGTGAAGAGCCAGTGGGCGTAGGGCTCCGTCTCGCGGGAAAGGGTCATGGCAGGCAGGGGGTGGCGGGGGTGAGGGTGGGAAGCCACTCCATCAGGGCAGCATTCACCTGCTGGGGCACCTCATCGTGGGGGCAGTGGCCTGCATCAAGCAACACCTCGGTGGTGCGCGGCGGGGCGTAGCGGGCGAAGGTGGCGCGGCGCCCCTCGGCATTGATCCAGGGATCCCGCAATCCCCACAGAAGCAGGAGGGGCGCGTCCAGTTGGGCAAAGAGCGCATCGAGGGGTTCGCCCCGGGGAATGTCGAACACCGTGCGGAACACCCCGAAGGCCCCCGGATCCCGGGAGGGACGGAGGATCGATTCCACCAGGGCGTCATCCACATGGGTCTGGTCGATGTAGACCCGCTGCAGGGTGCGCCGCACGGTGGCGGGGCGGCGCAGGTTTTCAAACAGCAGCCTCTGCACCACGGGGCTGGTGAAGATCGCCCGGCCCACGGTGCGCCGGGCGATAGCGCCCCAGCCACTGGGCGCGACCTGCTCCTCGCTGAAGGGCCCAGCCGCATTCAGCAGCACCACCCCCGCCGCCAGGGGGTCCGTGCCGGGTTCGGCGGAGCTGAGGGCCGCGCCGGCAGCCAGGGCGGCATAGCCCCCCAGGGAGTTGCCCACCAGCACCGTGGGACGACCGATGCGCTCCTTCACGTAGGCCACCAACTGATCGCGCCAGAGGGCGCCGCCGTAGGACAGGCCCTCGGGCTTGGCACTGCGACCAAAGCCGAGCAAATCGATGGCATGCACCTCATGGCTCTTGGCCAGCACCGGCAGGTTGTGGCGCCAGTGGTCGGTGGAGGCACCGAAGCCATGCACCAGAAGAAGCGCAGGCCCCTCGGGCCGGCTGGGCGCTTGAACGACGGAATGGACGGGGTGTCCTGCGAACCTCCAGGGCCCATCACCGGGGGAATCCATGGGGGTCATGCCAAAGCGATCCGATCGCTGGATGGTAGGGAGATCGCGAGGCCAAAGGGATGCACTCGGTGTTCGGCCCCCCACCCTGCAAGCAGGAATTGGTAGGTAACGCTACGGTCGAGTTGTAAGCCTGGTTCCATCGTCAGAAGACGCGAGAAATGACGATCCAACAACCCCGCAACCTGCGTCTTCCCACCCCCGGGTGCTACGCCGATCCCGACCGCAGCGGCCTTTTGGCGGAAGACGTGTTCGACGGGATGACGGAGCATCTCTTCTACACGCTCGGAAAACTGGCCCCCAACGCCAGTCGGCACGACCTCTACATGGCTCTGAGCTATGCGGTGCGCGACCGTCTGATGACCCGCTATCTGGCGGGCAACGAAGCCATTGCGGCCACCCCGGCCCGGGTGGTGGCTTACCTGTCGGCGGAATTCCTGATCGGTCCCCAGCTCAGCAACAATCTCCTGATGCTGGGCATCCAGGAGGAAGCGGCGGCAGCGCTGAAGCGCTTTGGCGTCAGCAACCTCCAGGAGATCCTCGAAGTGGAGGAGGAACCGGGCCTGGGCAACGGGGGCCTGGGGCGCCTGGCGGCCTGTTTCCTCGAATCCCTGGCCAGCCTGGAAATTCCGGCCACGGGCTATGGGATCCGCTACGAATTCGGGATTTTCGACCAGCTGATCCGGGATGGCTGGCAGGTGGAAATCACCGACAAATGGCTGAAGGCCGGCTGGCCCTGGGAGATTCCCCATCCAGACCAGGCCTGTTTCGTGGGCTTTGGGGGCCGCACCCAGTCGTACCAGGACGACCACGGCACCTACCGGGTGCGCTGGATCCCTGCGGAGCATGCCATCGGGGTGCCCCACGATGTGCCGGTGCTGGGCTACCGGGTGAACACCTGCGACCGGCTGCGGCTGTGGCGGGCCGATGCCACGGAATCCTTCGATTTCTACGCCTTCAACATCGGCGATTACTACGGAGCCGTGGAGGAGAAGGTGGCGAGCGAAACCCTCTCCAAGGTGTTGTATCCCAACGACGGCACCGATGAGGGCCGGCGGTTGCGGTTGAAGCAGCAGCATTTCTTCGTGAGCTGCTCCCTGCAGGACATGATCCGCAGCCTCGACATGCGGGGGCTCCCCATCCAGGAATTTCCGGAGCACTGGGCGATCCAGCTCAACGACACCCACCCGGCGATCGCCGTGGCCGAGCTGATGCGCCTGTTGCTGGATGACAAGCACCTCGACTGGGATACCTCCTGGGACATCACCAGCCGCAGCATTTCCTACACCAACCACACCCTGCTGCCGGAGGCCCTGGAGAAGTGGGGGCTGGATCTCTTCGGCAGTCTGTTGCCTCGCCACCTGGAGCTGATCTACGAAATCAACCGCCGTTTCCTGCAGCAGGTGCGCCTCAAGTATCCCGGCAACGAGCAGATCCTGCGGAAGGTGTCGATCATCGATGAGGAGGGCGGGAAGGCGGTGCGCATGGCCCACCTGGCCACGGTGGCTTCCCACCATGTGAATGGAGTGGCGGCCCTGCACAGCACCCTGGTGAAGAGCGATCTGTTCCCGGAATTCGCCGCCATCTGGCCAGAGAAGTTCACCAATGTCACCAATGGGGTGACACCACGGCGATGGGTGGCCCTGGCCAACCCCAAGCTGGCGGCCCTACTCACCGAAGCGGTGGGCGAAGGCTGGGTGACAGACCTGGAGCAGCTAAGGGCCCTGGAGCCCCTGGCCGAAGACAGGGGCTTCCTGGAACGCTGGCAGGCCACCAAACTGGCGGTGAAGCGGGAGCTCACCAATTACATCCACAACCATACGGGCGTGCTGGTGGATCCGGCCTCCCTGTTCGACGTGCAGGTGAAGCGCATCCATGAATACAAGCGCCAGCACCTCAATGCCCTCCAGGTGGTGGCCCAATATCTGCGGATCAAAAATGGCAAGACCGACGGCATGGTGCCGCGCACGGTGATCTTCGGTGGCAAGGCCGCACCCGGCTATGCCATGGCCAAGCTGATCATCCGCTTCATCAACGGCATTGCCGAAACGGTGAATGCCGATCCAGACATGGATGGGCTGCTGCGGGTGGTGTTCCTGCCGGATTACAACGTGAAGCTGGGCGAGCGGGTGTATCCAGCGGCCGATCTTTCGGAACAGATCTCCACGGCCGGCAAGGAGGCTTCGGGCACCGGCAATATGAAATTCGCCATGAATGGCGCCCTCACGATTGGCACGCTGGATGGGGCCAATGTGGAGATCCGCGAACAGGTGGGTGAGGACAACTTCTTCCTCTTCGGCCACACCGCGGCCGAGATTGCCGACCTGGCCAAGGCCGGCTACTGCCCTTGGGAGCTGATCCCCTCCATGCCCGAGCTGGCGGAAAGCCTGCGGTTGATTGAGCAGGGCCACTTCAGCAATGGCGACCAGGAGCTGTTCAGGCCCCTGATCCAGAATCTCACCGGCTCCGATCCGTTCTTCGTGCTGGCGGATTTCGCCGACTACCTGCGCGCCCAAGGGGAGGTGAGCCGGACCTGGGCCGATCCCACCCGCTGGAACCAGATGGCCCTCTTGAACACCGCCCGAACGGGTTTCTTCTCCTCCGATCGCTCCATCCGGCAATACGCCAAGGAGATCTGGCGGGCAGAGGCCTTTCCGGTCACCATCACCTGCGAACTGGAGTAACTCTCATGGGCCGCCAGGGATGGCGGCCTTCGGAACGCGGGGGGGCTGTATCTGGACGAGACCCTCAGCTTCGATCCCGATCAGGCAGGTCGGGTGTCTGGTGGAGGAGGCGGTTGAGCCTCAGCCGATCGGCATTGAGGGGATCGGGAGCCAGTTCTCCAGCCACCTCCCGGAATTTCTGTTCCACATCCTCGGGAACACGCACATCAAAGATGCGCTCCATGAGCGCTTCGATTGAAAAGAGGTGGGCGTTGATGTTTTCCAGATCGGCCATGGCCTGCTGGATCGCGTCAGGTTCGGGTGCGGCCGTGCCTGCAGGAGTGGTGGAGCCACCAGCCGCCAGGGCATCAGCCTGGGGAGCCGCTGGAGGGGCATCACTGTCGTTGGTTTGTTTCTGCAGCTCCTCCAGCACACGACCCGCCAGGGTCCGGAAGGATTGGAGGGCGGCCCAATTGAGTTCCTGTTGTTGACGCAGGCTGGGATTCTCACGAATCAGCCGGTCGTGCTCCCGATAGAACCGTTGGCAGTCAGGGCATTGGCAGGGCTCTTCTGGCACCGCTTCCCTTGGATTGATCATTCCCCATCATGACATTCGACACGGCCTGAGGAGGCGTCAGGCGGCCAGCTGTTCGTCGATCAGGTCTTGGGAAGGAGGCACTTCGATGGAGCTCACCACCTGGATCACATCGCGCAGGCGCATGGCATCGGCAAACCAACCCATGGCCTGCTCCGCATCACCACTCAATTCCGCATCGGAGGCCTGGTTTTCATGGGCATCCGCAAGAAGGGCAAGCCAACAGAGCGCCTTGGCCTGCACCAGCACCAAATCCAGGTCTTCCGGCTGACAAGTTGAGATTTGCTCTCTCTCCTGCTGCATCAGCAAGCGCAAACGCAGGTTATGGAGCTGGCTCATGGACGTGCCAAATTTGGCTAAGGGTACGGCTCTTGGCCCAGCAATCAAGTCATGAGTTCCTACAGATTTGATTGATCTGCGAATGGTTTAACACTCACTGTTGAGCTGGATTGGTAAGAAGAAGCGGGGCTGGCGGGACTCGAACCCACGACCTACGGTTTAGGAAACCGTCGCTCTATCCGGCTGAGCTACAGCCCCACGCAGAAGCAATACTAATCAAGCCGTTGACGGGCTCCTGCGATCCACCCCTCGGGACACGGGCCACTCCTAAGTTGGAGATGGAAAGCAGGTGAGGTGATCGCGATCGGCCACCCCCGCAGGCCCCCGCTCCCTTGGAGCGCAACCCGCGGAATCCGTGGAACCGGTTGAGGAAAGTCCGGGCTCCCCAATGGCCAGGCTTGCTGGGTAACGCCCAGTGCGGGAAACCGTGAGGACAGTGCCACAGAAACACACCGCCGATGGCCCGGGCGCTTGCGGCCGGGATCAGGTAAGGGTGCAAGGGTGCGGTAAGAGCGCACCAGCGGCATCGAGAGGTGCCGGCTCGGTAAACCCCGGCCGGGAGCAAGGCCAGGGCTTCGGCCCACGGAACAAGGGTTGGCCATGATCCCGTTCCGTCAGTAGCGCGCCGCTGGAGGCCGCCGGTAACGGCGGTTCGAGAGAGATGATCCACCACCACCGTCCCGTCAGACTCGCGCTGGGGGGGGGCGGTGGGGAACAGAACCCGGCTTACGGCCTGCTTTCCCCCCCATTTTGCCTAACGAGTCTGGGGATGAGACACGCCGCTCCACGCCAGACCGGTGATGATGGTTTGGTGATCCTGAGCTAACGGTGACACCTGAGCGCCTTGCCCGACTTGTGGATTTTCTTCAATCCCTAGGACTGGATCCCTCTACCCCCGGCGGACCAGGCGCCACCCCAGCCGCCTTGGCGCCCCTGGAAGAAGCCCTCAGCCACAGCTCCCTGGGGGAACCCCTCAACCATGAACGGCTGGAGTTTCTCGGCGATGCTGTGTTGCGCCTGGCCGCGAGCGAATTCCTGCGCCAGCACCACCCGGAGCTGAGGGTAGGTGAGCAATCAGCCCTCCGCGGTCAGCTGGTAAGCGACGGCTGGCTGGCCACCCTGGGCGAATCCTGCGGCATGGCCAAGGTGCTGCGCCTCGGCCCCATGGCGGCCGGCGATGCAGCGGGGCAGGCCACCGTGCTGGCCGAATCCACCGAAGCTTTTCTCGGCGCGCTCTACGTGGCGTGGGGCGGCCCAGTCGGTGGACTGACCCCCGTGATCCGCTGGCTCAGCCCCCACTGGCAGCGTACCGCCGCGACCGTGCTGGCCGATCCCCATCGGCAGAACTGGAAATCCGCGCTACAGGAGTGGAGCCAGGGCCAGGGCTTTGGCCTGCCGCGCTACCACTGCATTGAAAAAAGCCTTGCGCATGGAGATCCAAAGCGCTTCTATTGCCAGGTGTTTATCGAAAGTGGAAATTTTCAGTTTCAAACAAAAGAAGCTCCTGATGGATGGGGTAGGTCCCGTCAAGCGGCCCAGCAGTCTGCAGCTCGCCAAGCCCTAAGGACACTTTACGCTCCGGCCAAAGGCGCCAACACCATGGGCCATGTCAGCACCTGAACACCACCGGTAAGACCCGTCCGTCTCGATTGGATTTTTCTGCCTTTATGCCAATAACTGCTAATGTTGCAGCGAGGTCCTATTCAGGACTGCATCCGAACCCTCAATTAACCATGCGTACTTTCAAACAGGCCGCGGTCCTGCTTGGTGCCGCTGCAGCTTTCGGGGCATTGGCTCCGAACGCCAATGCTCAGACAACAACCTGGGGCCCCACTGTGCCCTTCTCCGGTGGAACCACCCAAGCTGGTGCCACTTTTACTGGGGTTTCCGTGGGTGGTGGAACAGGTGGTTTCACCTACGCCTCTCCCATTACCGACACCTACACGGCCAACCTGAACTTCAATCCCGGCTACAACACTGGCGGATCGACTCAACAGTTCAAGTACACCTTGGCCACCACCCCAAACAAAATTTGGATTCAGGCAGGCCTGACCTCCCAGATGCAGGCCCTCTTCGAGGGTGGTTCCTTCCAGAAGCAGATCTGCTCCACCGGCTTCGGCACTGGCACCTGTAAGGTCTTCACCTCCACCGACTCGAGCTCTTCTACTGAACCCACTGCGCTGGTTGGTTTTGGCTCCCAAATCTGGGTCACCGACTCCTACACCAGCACAGCAAGTCTTCCGAACGGCCAAATCACCGGAATCACCAACACCTTCATGACCGCCGTCAATCCCGTTCCGGGTCCCCTGCCACTGCTTGGTGCTGGTGCTGCTTTCGGCTTCTCCCGCAAACTCCGCCGCCGGATCAAGTCTGTTGTCTGATCACACCTGATTCAGACGTTCGTCACCGGGGGGAAACTCCCGGTTTTTTTTTAGATGTCGACAATTGCGACAATTGGCAAGGCTTGCCAGGGTAGCCCCAGCTGGATCCTGGAGAGGAGGCCCCTCAGAAGAGGGACAGGCTCGCCAAGGGCAGGGTCACCAGCTTGTCCCAACACCCACCTTCAAACAGCACGGCCGCACGTCTGCCACTCAAGCGCTGAACGATACCCTTGTAGCCCCGATAGATCGAGGTGGTATCAGATACGGTAACCGTGCTTCCAGGAAGGACAACGACGTCGGTCATGGGTGGTGTTCAAGCAGCTTTACGCCATTATCGCGGCATCCACAGTCGTCCAGCGGCACTAGGCCATCGATGAACCGGGCTGGCCGCGCTTCTGGCCCAGACGCCGACGCCAGCCCGGACAACCTCGCTTGAATGGGAGTTGAGTTCTGATTGTCTTGAGCACTCGGCTGCCTGCCATGGCCACCCCCCCCCTGGTTCCCCTGATCCTCTGCGGCGGCACCGGCACGCGCCTGTGGCCCCTCTCCCGGGCCTCTTACCCCAAGCAATACTGGGCCCTGGCCGGGGACGGCGAAGCCACCCTGCTGCAGCAAACCCACCAGCGCCTCGCCGGGCTGCCAGGCCTCGCCCCGCCGATCCTGGTGTGCAACGAAGACCACCGCTTCATCGTGGCTGAGCAGATGCGCCAGATCGCCGTGGATCCGGCCGCCATCCTGCTGGAGCCCGTAGGCCGCAACACAGCTCCGGCCGTGGCCGTGGCCGCTGTCCAGGCCACGGCCCGGGGGGAGGATCCACTCCTGCTGGTGCTCGCCGCCGACCATGTGATCCGCCAGGAGGAACGCTTCCGCGCCACCGTCGCCGCCGGCATCCCCGCTGCCGCCTCCGGCCAACTTGTGACCTTCGGCATCGTGCCCACCGCCCCGGAAACCGGCTACGGCTACATCGAATCGGCAGAACCCCTCAACCCCCAAGCGCCCGTTCCCATCGCCCGCTTCGTGGAGAAACCCAATATTGCCACCGCGGAGGGATTCCTGGCCTCCGGCCGCTTCACCTGGAACAGCGGCATGTTTCTCTTCCGCGCCAGCGCCATCCTCTCCGAAATGGAGCGCCTCGCCCCCGAAGTGGTGAGCGCCTGCCGCAGCGCCCTCGAGCACGACAGTGCCGATCTCGATTTCCTGCGCCTGGAACGGGAAGCCTTTGCCGGCTGCCCCTCGATGGCCATCGATGTGGCCGTGATGGAGCGCACCGACCGAGGCTGCGTGCTGCCTCTCGATGCTGCCTGGAGCGATGTGGGCAGCTGGAGCGCCCTCTGGGAAACGGCCGACCGCGACAGCGAGGGCAACGTGCTCCGGGGCCGGGTGATCAGCCGCGATTCCCGCAACTGCTACCTGCGCAGCGAACACCGCCTCGTGGTGGGGCTGGGGGTGGAGGATCTGGTGGTGGTGGAAACCGACGACGTGGTGCTCGTCGCCCACCGCGACCGGGCCCAGGAGGTGAAGAGCGTGGTGGGGCTTCTGGAAAGCCAAGGCGCCCCTGAAAGCAAAGCCCACCGCCGCATCTACCGCCCCTGGGGCCATTACGACGGTGTGGTGGAGGGGGATCGCTGGCAGGTGAAGAAGATTCAGGTGAAGCCTGGTGCATCCCTTTCGCTGCAAATGCACCACCATCGCGCTGAACACTGGGTGGTGGTAAAGGGCACGGCCATGGTGGAGAAGGACGGCGCCGAAGAACTGCTTTGCGAAAACCAGAGCACCTACATCCCCCTCGGCTCCCGCCATCGCCTGATCAATCCTGGAAGAATCCCTGTGGAACTTATCGAAGTGCAGAGCGGGGCCTACCTCGGAGAAGACGACATCGTGCGCTTTGAGGACCGCTACGGCCGCTCCGACCAAACTGTGGCATCCCCGTGAATGATCAGCTAGGTTTCTACATCGTATCGAGGGTGATCTGTGGCTAATGATTCTGATCTGACCGCCGAGGCTGAGTTGTGGGCCAACGCCGCCTCTGAAGACGATGTGCGCAAGGAGTTTCGCTCGCGAGACTTTTCGGATGCCTCCCGCTACACCCACTGGGTGGGCCTGGCTTTACTCGGCACCTTCCTAGTGGGTCTGATCAATGCCCTCCCGCTCCTCATTACGGATCAGGCCTGGCAACTCAACCTCATCTCCATCCTTATGAACGGTGGGGGGATTGCCCTCGTCGGGGCGCTGCTGATCCGCATCGCCCGCTTGTTCGACTTCAGCGATCGCCAGGTGCAGAAACGGGCGGAGCTTGTGCGCTCCCTCGCCACCTGGGTGGCCATGGGTTGGTTGCTGCTGATCCCCCTGCAACTCTTCCTTGGCGTGCGCCTCATCAACAGCCAGGCCGGAGGGGAGCTCCAACAGATCCAAGCCTTCGAGGACATCAGCCGCGCCGTGCGCAACACCAACACGGAGGAGGAATTGCGCACCGCCATGGCCCAGATTCCCAATCAGCCCCCCCTTCCTCGTCTCACTGTTCCCCTAGAGGTGGCCAAGGCCAACCTGTTGGCCCAGTTTCAAAAAACCATCAACACCGCCAAAAACCGCCAAGACGAAGGCAGCTCCAGCCGTTGGCAGAACTGGATGAAAGAAGCCTTCCGCAACTCTCTGCAGTGCGTGATGCTTTCACTAGGCTTTTTGTCCCTTGGCAAGAATCGAATCCTTGATCAAGGTCCATCACGTGGCTTCCGCTCCCTCTGGCAGGGAGCCATTCCCGGCATGCGTTCACCCTGGGGGGGAAACATGTCCCGTGATATTGGCTCCCATTCCAGGCGCTGAACCCAGTCCCCTATTCCACAGTCACACTCTTGGCCAGATTGCGGGGTTGGTCCACATCCAGGCCTCGGTGGGCGGCGATGTGATAGCTCAGCAGCTGCATCGGAATCACCGTGAGCAGGGGGCTGAGCAGCTCCTCGAGCTCCGGCAGGGGCAGCAGCAGATCAAACAACTCCGTATCCCCGCAGGCTGGGGCCACCCCAATCAACTGGGCATCGCGGGCCTTGGCCTCCTGGGCATTGGAGAGCACCTTGTCGAACACGGTGCCTGGCACCGCGATCGACACCACCGGCACCCGGGCATCCAGGAGCGCAATGGGACCATGCTTCATCTCCCCGGCCGGGTAGCCCTCGGCATGGATGTAGCTGATCTCCTTGAGCTTGAGGGCCCCCTCCATGGCAATCGGATAATTAATGCCCCGCCCAAGGAAAATCACATCCTGGGTGTCCGCAAACAGGTGGGCCAGCTCCGCGCAGCGCTGGTCGTGGTCGTCGACCACCCGGCGCATCACCTCCGGCAGGCCGCGCAGCTGAACGGCCAGGGCCGCCAGCCGCTCCGGGCCCGGCACCCCGGGTCGTCCCTGGCGCCGCTCGGCAAACGCCAGGGCCAAGCCATAAAAAGCCAGCAGCTGGCCCAGGAAGGTTTTCGTGGCCGCCACCCCCACCTCGATGCCCGCGCCGATATCCAGCAGGTGGGGCACCAGCCGGCCCAGGGAACTCTCGGGCCGGTTGGTGATTCCCAGCAAGCGCGGCTGGTAGGCCGGATCGGTTAGCCCCTGGCGCCGCTCCTGCTCCATCACCAGGGCGGCCAGGGTGTCGGCCGTCTCCCCAGATTGGGTCACCCCGATGGTGAGGATGTGGGGCCCCAGGGGCGGGGGCGCATAGCGAAACTCGCTGGCGTAAAACACATTCGTGGGGATCCCCGCCAGCTGCTCCAGCAGATAGGCGCCCACCTGGGCCGCATGGCGGCTGGTGCCGCAGGCCAGGATCTGGATCTGCTCCACCCCTGCATATACGGCCTCATCCAGGGGCAGGGCCACCAAAGCTCCCTCCGGCAAATGGCGGGCCACCCAAAGGGCCGCCGTTTCGGGCTGCTCATGGATTTCCTTGAGCATGAAATGGCGGAAGCTGCGCTTGTCCGCCACGTGCTCCGTGCCCGTGAGCAGGCTGGGGGTGCGCTGCACCCGGCCGCCCTGACCGTCGTAGAGCTCAATGCCCAGCGGTGTGAGCAGGGCCGTTTCTCCATCCTCGAGGGGCAGGATCGTGCGGGTGAATCCCGCCAGGGCGGGGGTATCGCTGGCGCAGAGAAACTCCCCCTCCCCCAGGCCGATCAACAGGGGAGCCTGCCGGCGGGCCACCACCAAGGCGCCGGGCGCCTTGGCCCACACCACCGCCAGGGCATAGGCCCCGTGGAGAAGCGGGAGCACCTCTTGCACCGCCCGCAACAGCAAAGGTGCCGAAGGCTCCAGGCCCTCGGCCTCCAACTGGGCCAGACGCCGCGCTACCAGGTGGGGAATCACCTCGGTGTCGGTGTCGGAAAGAAACCGCACCCCCTCGGCCTGCAGCTGCTCCCGCAACAGGCGGTGGTTCTCAATGATGCCGTTCTGCACCACCGCTAGCTGGCCGCTCCCATCGAGATGGGGATGGGCGTTGCGCTCCTCCGGCTTTCCATGGGTAGCCCAGCGGGTGTGGCCGATGCCGCACTGTCCCGGGGCTCCCTGGGCCTCGAAACGGGCCGTGAGATTCACCAGCTTGCCTTCGGCCTTCAGGCAATGAAGGCCATCCCCATCCACCGTGGCGATTCCCGCTGAGTCGTAGCCCCGATACTCAAGCTGTCGAAGGCCTTCCAGCAGCTGGGGCGCCGCTTCCCTCGACCCAATCAAGGCAACGATGCCGCACATACGGTCCCCACAACCCGCTTGAGCTTATGGGGGAACGGTGCTCAGCACCAGGGCGGACGCATCAGTAGGACAGGCCCATCGAGCGGCTGGTCTCGTCGCCCAGATAGACGCGGATGCTGATGAAGTCGGTGGGGCAGGCGGTTTCACAGCGCTTGCAGCCGATGCAATCCTCCGTCCGGGGCGAGGAAGCGATCTGGCCCGCCTTGCAACCATCCCAGGGCACCATCTCCAGCACATCCAGGGGGCAGGCGCGCACACACTGGGTGCAGCCGATGCAGGTGTCGTAGATCTTGACGGCGTGAGACATGGACCTCAGTGGCTTGAAGGGCGCAGTGGGCGTGGTGCCAAGGTAAGCAGGGCAGACCATCCCGAGGCCCTTCCACCCGGCTGCCGTCACCCTTGTTCATACGGAAGAGGGTCGGCACCGACGACCCCATAAGATGCTCCCTCCCACTCAGCCTCCATGTCCCAGGAAGAGATCTTCGAAAAAGTGCGCGGCATCGTCGCCGAACAACTCAGCGTGGATGCTGCGGAAGTGAAGCCCGAATCCAACTTCCAGAACGACCTCGGCGCCGATTCCCTCGACACCGTCGAACTGGTGATGGCCCTGGAGGAGCATTTCGACATCGAGATCCCCGACGAGGCGGCGGAAGGCATCACCACCGTGGGTGATGCCGTGAAATACATCCAAGAGAAAACTGCCTGAGGCGCTCGATGGTGGAGGGACTCCGCCGCGTCGTCGTCACCGGCCTGGGAGCCGTCACGCCGATCGGCAATGACGTCAAGGAGTATTGGGAGGGTCTGTGTTCCGGGCGCAATGGAGTCGCCGGAATCACCCTGTTCGATCCTTCCCGTCACGCCTGCCGCTTCGCGGCCGAGGTGAAACACTTCAATCCCGCAGGGTGGCTTGAGCCCAAGGAGGCCAAGCGCTGGGATCGCTTCTGCCAGTTCGGCGTCGTGGCCGCCAAGCAGGCCATCGGCCACGCCGGGCTGGTGATCGATGGCAGCAACGCCCAGCGGGTCGGCGTGGCCATCGGCTCCGGCGTGGGGGGGCTGCTGATGATGGAGAGCCAGGCCCATGTGCTGGCCGATCGGGGCCCCGACCGGGTGAGCCCCTTTTGCGTGCCGATGATGATTCCCAACATGGCCACGGGCCTGGCGGCCATCGCCCTGGGGGCCAAGGGCCCCAGCAGTGCGGTGTCCACCGCCTGCGCCGCCGGATCCAATGCCATCGGAGATGCCTTCCGCCTCATCCAGCTCGGCCTGGCCGATGTGATGGTGTGCGGCGGCGCGGAATCAGCCATCACCCCCCTGGGGGTGGCCGGCTTTGCCAGTGCCAAGGCCCTCTCCTTCCGCAACGACGACCCCTCCACCGCCAGCCGACCCTTCGATCTGGAGCGGGATGGCTTCGTGATCGGCGAGGGATCCGGGGTGCTCGTGCTGGAAAGCCTGGAGCATGCCCAGCAGCGGGGCGCCCATGTGCTGGCGGAGATCGTGGGCTATGGCACCACCTGCGATGCCCACCACATCACCGCCCCCTCCCCCGGTGGGGTAGGCGGCGCCGAAGCCATGCGGCTGGCCCTGGTCGACGCCCGCCTGGCGCCCGAAGCCGTGGATTACGTCAACGCCCACGGCACCAGCACCCAGGCCAACGACAGCAACGAAACCGCTGCCATCAAGGCGGCCCTCGGGGAGCAGGCCTACCGCGTCCCCGTGAGCTCCACCAAATCGATGACCGGCCACCTCCTCGGAGGCAGCGGCGGCATCGAAGCGGTGGCTGCCATTCTGGCGATCGGCAACAATGTCGTTCCTCCCACGATCAACTACGCCAATCCAGATCCAGCCTGCGATCTGGATGTCGTCCCCAATACCGCCCGCGAGCACCCCGTGAATGTGGTGCTGTCAAACTCCTTTGGGTTTGGCGGTCACAATGTCTGCCTGGCATTCCGCCGGATGCCCTGAATCCCGCCCTTTCTCTGCCCTCCACACCTGTGCCAGCCATGGTCGTCGCCCCCACCACCTCCACCGAAAGCCTCTGCATCAACAGCATCCGTTTTCTGGCGGTCGACGCGATCAACAAGTCCAACTCGGGCCACCCCGGCCTGCCGATGGGCTGTGCCCCCATGGCCTTTGCCCTGTGGGACAAGGTGATGCGGCACAACCCCAAGAACCCCCGCTGGTTCAACCGGGATCGTTTCGTGCTTTCCGCCGGCCACGGCTGCATGCTGCTGTACGCCCTGCTGCACCTCACCGGCTACGACTCGGTGACCCTGGACGACATCAAGCAGTTCCGCCAGTGGGGCTCCAAAACCCCTGGCCATCCCGAAACCTTTGAAACCCCAGGCGTAGAGGTCACCACTGGCCCCCTGGGGCAGGGCATCTCCAATGCGGTGGGCCTGGCCATGGCGGAGGCCCACCTGGCGGCCCGCTTCAACAAGCCCGGCCACACCCTGGTCGACCACTACACCTATGTGCTGATGGGCGACGGCTGCAACCAGGAGGGGGTGTCCTCCGAAGCCGCCTCCCTGGCCGGCCACCTGGGGCTGGGCAAACTCATTGCCCTCTACGACGACAACCACATCACCATCGACGGCAACACAGGCGTTTCCTTCACGGAAGACGTGCTTAAGCGCTACGAGGCCTATGGCTGGCACGTGCAGCATGTGGCTGAGGGCAACACGGATGTGGACGCCATCGTGCGGGCCCTGGAGGCCGCCAAAGCCGTCACCGACAAGCCCAGCTTGATCAAGGTCACCACCACCATCGGCTACGGCTCCCCCAACAAGGCCAACACCGCAGGGGTCCATGGGGCCGCCCTCGGAGCTGATGAAGCGGAGCTCACCCGCAAGGCCCTCGAGTGGACCTACGGCGACTTCGAGGTTCCCCAGGAGGCCTACGACCACTGGCGCCAGGCCATCGAGCGCGGGGCCAACGCCGAAGGCGACTGGAACGCCACCCTTTCCGCCTACCGGCAGGCCTATCCCGCGGAAGCAGCAGAATTTGAGCGCCGGCTCCGGGGCGAGCTGCCGGAGGGCTGGGATTCCAGCCTCCCCACCTTCACCCCCGCCGACAAGGGCCTGGCCACCCGTCAGCACTCCTACAACGCCCTGAACGCCTTTGGACCCAAGCTGCCTGAGCTGATCGGCGGTTCCGCCGACCTCACCCACTCCAACCTCACGGACATCAAGGGCGAAGCCAGCTTCCAGAAGGGGGCCGAAGGCAACCGCTACCTGCACTTCGGGGTGCGGGAGCATGCCATGGCGGCCATCCTCAACGGCATCGCTTATCACAACAGCGGCCTGATCCCCTACGGGGGCACCTTCCTGGTGTTCGCCGGCTACATGATCGGCGCCATGCGCCTCTCGGCCCTGAGCGAGCTGGGTGTGGTCTACGTGCTCACCCACGATTCCATCGGCCTCGGGGAAGATGGCCCCACCCACCAGCCCGTGGAAACCCTGGCCAACCTGCGGGCCATCCCCAACCTGCTGGTGATCCGCCCCGGTGATGGCAACGAAACCATGGGGGCGTACCAGGTGGCCGTGGCCAATCGCAAGCGCCCCACCGTGCTGGCCCTGAGCCGCCAGGCCATGGCCAACCAGGCCAATTCCACCCCGGGCGCCGTCGCCAAGGGCGGCTACATCCTGGAAGACAGCAACGGCGCCCCCGATCTCATCCTGATCGGCACGGGCACCGAACTCGATCTGTGCGTGAAGGCTGCTGCCCAGCTCCGGGCCGAAGGCCACAACGTGCGGGTGGTGTCCATGCCCTGCGTGGAGCTCTTCGAAGAACAGGATGCCAGCTACCGGGAGAGCGTGTTGCCCGCCGCCTGCCGCAAGCGGGTGGTGGTGGAAGCCTCCAGCTCCTTCGGTTGGCACAAATACACCGGCTTCGATGGCGCCGCCATCTCCATCGACCGCTTCGGTGCCTCCGCCCCCGGCCCCCTGTGCCTGGAGAAGTTCGGCTTCACCGTGGAGAACGTGGTGGCCACGGCCAAGGCCCTGGGGTGATCCTTTCAGCCTGCTGATCAGCCAAAACCCCGCCCCAGGGCGGGGTTTTTTGTTGGGACAGCCTCATACACTGAAAACACATTTTCCCGGGCAGCGGCCTCGCGAAGCGCGTCATGGCTCCGACCAACCTGCTGCTCTCCGGTGCCACGGTCAACGAAAACGATCTGATCGGCGTGGCCATCGGCCAGCTCACAGCCATCGGGGCCAATGGCCAAAGCCTGGCATCGCCAGGTCTGACCTTTTCTCTGGTGGCGGGTGCCGGTGACGCGGACAACAGCCGCTTCCGCATCGACGCCGGTGGTCAGCTGCTCGCGAACGCGGTGTTTGATCGGGAGGTCCGCAGCCAGCTGACGGTGCGAATCCGGGTCAGGGATGCCAATGGCCAGGCCTTGGAGAAGAGCTTCAGCATCGCGATCAACAACCTGCCCGATCCGATCATCACCAGGCCACTGAGCAGTGCAGCACTCACCTGGGGTGACAGCGACAGGCTGGTGGAGCTGGGCGAGTTCTTCGACGATCCCTTCACCACCGGCAAGGTGGCCACCTTCCAGCTGGCGCCGGTGCAGGTTGCCGGGAACAACCAGGCCACCCTGGGCAGCGGCCGCATCCGCGTGCTGCTCTTCGACCAACCAGGGCAAGGAGCACCGCTCACCATCGCCAATCTGGAGGCCTACCTCAGCGCGGGTCGCTACAACAACACCTTCATCCATCGCTCGGTTCCCGGCTTCGTGTTGCAGGGCGGCGGATTCAATGTGGTATCCACGGCCCAGGGTGCAACGGTGCCAGCGGTCAACGCCTTCCCGGCGGTCAGGAACGAATACAGCGCCGGCCGCTCCAATCTGCGCGGCACGATCGCGATGGCGAAGCTGGGATCTGATCCGAACAGTGCCACAAGCCAGTGGTTCTGGAGCCTGGCGGACAACAGCGCCAACCTCGACAACCAGAACGGTGGCTTCACAGTTTTCGGCCGCCTTCTGGGGGAGTCCGACCTCAGAACTCTCGATGCGATGGCGGCCGTACCCATCAGGAACGCCAGTTCGTCTCTGGGTTCCACCTTCTCGCAACTACCCCTGAGCAACAACACTCTCACCCCCAACAATCTGCTCCAATTCAGCAGCATCACGATCGCAAGACAGCCCGAACTCAGTTACTCCCTGATTCGCAACAGCGCCCCTGATCTGCTGCAGGCCACCCTCACGGGCGGTCGGTTGTCGCTGCGTCCTCTGACCAACCGTCAGCAAATGGTGAGTCTCACGCTCCGTGCCACCAATCTGCTGGGCGAAACCGTCGACCAGACCCTCAACCTCCAGCTCATGCGGCGGCCGACCGCCATCGCCACCATCCTGGGAAGCACGGTCGCGAATCTGGCCCAGCCAACCCTGACAGGCCTCCTGGCAGAGCCGCTGCGTGCCGATGAACGGGTGCAGGTGTTCGCCAATGGGGTGCCGATCGGTGTGGCTGAGGCGACAACGGGAAGCACAAACTGGACCTTCCAACCAACGGCCCCCCTGCACGGAGGAAGCGATGGCCAGGTGGCCCTGAGCGTACGGGTGGAGAGCCTAGATGGCGTGGCTGGAGCCGCCGCCAACAACTGGACCCTGGGGCTCAACGGCGACAGGGCCACCCTGCAGGCGCCGGGCGGCGACCTGGTCAGCGTGGAGGATGCGCGACCGCTGGTGGTGCGGGCAACGCCGATCGGCCGTTGGGCTGCAGGCTTTGTGGCGCGGAATGCTGGATCGGTCACAACCGATGGGGTCCTCCGGCCAGGAACAGGTCAGAAGATCGCCATCGAGGGGCTGGATCGCTACGCCTTGAGCCTGCGCAATGCAGCAGACAGCAACGTGGATCTGGACCTGGGCAACGGCAACCACGCCTTTTTTCTCCACGATTCCTGGACATCCCAGAGCAGTGCGCTGGCCTCCAGGGTCGATGCAGACGGTCGGCGTACAGCCGCACGCTTTGATCAGTTGCGCAGCATCCGCATGGGCGACTGTGCTGCTGCCGGATCCACAAGCCTGGTGGATCTCACCAGTGCCGACTTCAGCATCGGGCCGATCACGGTATTCGGAGGCAACCGGGCCGGTTCGCGCAATGTGATCTGGACATCCGCTGCCGACGACACCATCATCTGCGGTGGCGCCGACAACGTGATCTTCGGAGGGGGCGGTCGCAACACCCTGAAGCTCGGCAACGGATCCGACCGCGTTCAATATGTGGCTAACGGCGGTGCCGATGACCTGGTGAGCCACTTCAATCCCAGCAAGGACCGCATTGAACTCTGGGGGCTCACGGCTGGAACTCTGCCCAGCCTGAGCGTCCAGAGTGATAGCCAAGGAGGCAGCGTGCTCAGCTGGCAGGGCAACCGCATCACCTTCAGCGACACCCTGCTCAACCTCCCCACCGGGGGCGGCCTCCCCGCGTGGATCACATTGGGAGGCTGAATCAGCTGTTAGCCGTCAGGGTGATCTCAGACTCTCGAGCTGCCAGCACCTGCTCCAGACCTTCGAGATCCTTGTCGGTGATCTTGGTCTGCATCGGGCAGTGCTTGGGCCCGCACATCGAGCAGAACTCGGCCTGCTTGTAGATGTCCGCAGGAAGGGTTTCGTCGTGGTACTCCTTGGCCCGCTCGGGGTCGAGAGAGAGTTCGAACTGCCGGTTCCAGTCGAAGGCGTAGCGGGCGCGGCTCAGCTCGTCGTCACGATCGCGGGCCCCCGGGCGATGACGGGCGATGTCCGCGGCGTGGGCGGCGATCTTGTAGGCGATCAGGCCGTTGCGCACATCCTCCGGATTGGGCAGACCCAGGTGCTCCTTGGGGGTGACGTAGCAGAGCATGGCCGTGCCGTACCAGCCGGCCATGGCGGCGCCGATGGCGCTGGTGATGTGGTCGTAACCCGGGGCGATATCGGTGACGAGGGGACCAAGCACGTAGAAGGGGGCTTCGGCGCACTCCTCCATCTGCTTGCGCACGTTGAACTCGATCTGGTCCATCGGCACGTGGCCAGGACCCTCCACCATCACCTGCACATCGTGCTTCCAGGCGCGGCGGGTGAGTTCACCGAGGGTCTTCAGTTCGGCCAGCTGGGCCTCATCGGAGGCATCGTGGAGGCAGCCGGGACGCAGGGAATCCCCGAGGGAGAAGGTGCAGTCGTAGCGCTTGAAGATCTCGCAGATGTCGTCGAAGCGGGTGTAGAGGGGGTTCTGCTTGTGGTGATACAGCATCCACTGGGCCAGAATCCCGCCCCCCCGGCTCACGATGCCGGTCAGGCGGCCCTTCACCTTGGGCAGGTGCTCGATCAACAGACCCGCATGGATGGTCTGGTAGTCCACACCCTGCTGGCAGTGCTTCTCGATGATGTGCAGAAAGTCGTCCTCGCTGAGCTTCTCGATCGAGCCATGCACGCTCTCGAGAGCCTGATACACGGGCACCGTGCCGATGGGCACGGGGGACGCCTGGATGATCGCCGTGCGCACCTCATCGAGGTTCACGCCGCCGGTGGAGAGATCCATCACGGTGTCGGCCCCGTATTTCACGGCCAGCTCCAGCTTCTTGAGCTCCTCGGCCACATCGCTGGCATTGGGGGAGGCGCCGATG
>JBEIGX010000014.1:0-22091 GCA_040381675.1 Aphanothece sp. | reverse complement strand
TGGTGCGGGTGGAGATGTTCGGTGATGAGGTGGAGGCGATTCGGTATGTGGATCCCACCACGGGTGAAATTCTCCAAAGCCTCGAGACCATCAACATCTATCCCGCCAAGCACTTCGTCACTCCCAAGGAGCGGCTGCAGTCCGCCATCCAGGCGATTCGCCTGGAGCTTTCCGATCGGTTGGCCGAGCTCCACACCCAGGGCCGACTCTTGGAAGCCCAGCGCCTGGAGCAGCGCACCACCTACGACCTGGAGATGTTGGAGCAGGTGGGTTATTGCAATGGGGTTGAAAATTACGCCCGTCACCTGGCGGGACGACCGGCTGGAACGCCCCCCGAGTGCCTGATCGATTACTTCCCCAAGGACTGGCTGCTCGTGGTGGATGAGAGCCATGTGACCTGCAGCCAGCTGCAGGCCATGTACAACGGCGACCAAAGCCGCAAGCAGGTGCTGATCGAACACGGTTTCCGGTTGCCCAGCGCCGCAGATAACCGGCCCTTGAAGGGCGAGGAATTCTGGGAGAAGGCCCACCAGACGATCTTTGTCAGCGCCACACCCGGCAACTGGGAACTCGGCCAGAGCGGCAGCGAGGTGGTGGAGCAGGTGATTCGCCCCACGGGGGTGCTCGATCCGATCGTGGAGGTGCGCCCCACGGAGGGCCAGGTGGATGATCTGCTTTCTGAGATCCGGAATCGGGCGGTCAAACAGGAGCGGGTCTTGGTGACCACCCTCACCAAACGGATGGCGGAGGATCTCACCGACTACCTCGCCGAGCACGGGGTGCGGGTGCGCTATCTCCACTCCGAGATCCACTCCCTTGAGCGGATTGAGATCATCCAGGACCTCCGCAACGGCGAGTACGACGTTCTCGTCGGGGTGAACTTGCTACGGGAAGGCCTCGATCTGCCCGAGGTGTCCCTCGTGGCGATCCTGGATGCGGACAAGGAGGGATTCCTGCGGGCCGAGCGCTCCCTGATCCAGACCATCGGGCGCGCCGCACGTCACGTGGAGGGTGTGGCCCTCCTCTATGCCGACAACCTCACCGACAGCATGGCAAAGGCCATCTCGGAGACGGCTCGCCGGCGCACCATTCAGGAGGCCTACAACACTAAGCACGGCATCACACCCAAGCCGGCTGGCAAGCGGGCCGGCAATTCGATCCTGGCGTTCCTTGAAGTGTCCCGTCGGCTCAACGATGAGCAGCTGGAGGTGGCCACCGAGCAGGCCGAACACAATGCCGTGCCCCTCGATTCCCTGCCGGAGCTGATTCAGCAGCTGGAGGACAAGATGAAGGCCGCGGCGAAGAACCTGGAGTTCGAGGAGGCGGCCAACCTGCGAGACCGCATCAAGAACCTCCGCCAGAAGTTGGTGGGCAAGGGTTGAGCCGCACGGACGGATCTGCGGGCCCTTGAGGCTTGGCGTTTCAGATGGGGGCCTCGCTGCCCTCCACCTGGATCGCGGTCGCTCCCCCCAGGCCAAAGGCCGCATGCACCGCCTGCAGGGCCCGCACCCCATCGGCCTCCGCCACCACGCAGCTGGTGCGGATTTCACTGGTGGCGATCATCTCGATGTTGATCGCCCCATCGGAGAGGGCCCGGAACATGCGGGCGGCCGTGCCGGCGGTGTGGGCCATGCCTGCCCCCACGGCGCTCACCCGGGCAATGGCGGATCCCTCCTCAAAGCTGGCCCCTGGCCATTGCTTGAGCAGGGCGGTCAGGGCCACCTCCGCACCAGGACGGTCGCCCCGGCGCAGGATGAAGCTCATGTCTCGACTGGTGGTGGCCTCCCCAGCCGCGGCGGGCCGCTGTCGTTCGGATTGCACGATGGCATCCAGGCTGATGCCCGCGTCCGCCAAGGAACGACAAATCGCGGCTGCCATTCCGGGCCGATCGGGCACGCCCTTGACCGTGACCTGAACCTGATTCAGGTCCAGGGCCACACCCCGCACCGCGGGAGCGGCTGGATCGGCAGGCAGGGGTCCCTGCCGCACCTGCATCTCCCCGAGCTCGAAGGCTTCCGCCGCCGCGCGAAGGGCCTTGCTGCCCTGGCTCCCCTCCACCACGCAGCTCACTTTCACCTCGCTCGTGGCGATCAGGCGCAGGTTGATGCCCAGACGGGCGAGGGTGTCAAACAGCCGTGCCGCCACGCCTGGGCGGCCCATGATGCCTGCTCCGGAGATGCTGATCTTGGCCATCCCTCTCTCCGTGCTGAGCCTGGCCTCCTGGCCCCCCAAGGCGTCTAGGAGGTGTTGGCAGACGTCCCTGGCCCGCTCCAGTTCGCTCTCCGCCACGGTGAAGGCGATGTCATTGCTGGACCCTTCATGGCTGGATTGGACGATCAGATCCACGTTCAGCCCTGCCTTCCCAAGGGCCTCAAACAGCTGGGCTGCCACTCCCGGTTGGTCGGGAAGGCCGGAGAGGGCCAGGACGGCCTGGTCCCGTTCCAGGTCTGCGCCGTCGACGGGCTTGCCGAGTTCCAGCCCGTCGCTCCCCACCGGCCGGCTGACCCCACTGGTGAGGGTGGTGCCAGGATCCTCGCTCCAGCTCGAGCGCACCACCAGGGGAACGCCGTAATTGCGGGCAATCTCCACCGCCCTTGGATGGAGCACGGCCGCCCCCAGGCTGGCCAACTCCAGCATCTCATCGCAGCTCACCCGCGCCATCAACTGGGCATCGGGCACCTTCCTGGGATCGGTGGTCAGCACTCCAGGCACGTCGGTGTAGATCTCACAGGCCGTGGCTCCCAGGGCCGCCGCCAGCGCAACGGCCGAGGTGTCTGAGCCGCCTCGCCCCAGGGTGGTGATCTCCGGGATGCCGGAGGGGCCGTTGCTGGTGCCCTGGAACCCGGCCACCACCACCACCTGGCCATCCTCTAGGTGCCTCCAGAGCCGTTCCGTTCGGATCTCCAGGATGCGAGCTTTTCCATGGGCCGATTCGGTGATGATTCCCGCCTGCAGGCCGGTCATCGAGACCGCCGGCACCCCAAGCCTGTGCAGGGCCATCGCCAGCAGGGCGATGGACACCTGTTCGCCGGTGGACAGCAGCATGTCCATTTCCCGGGGCGGCGGTGCCGTGTGGATGGCCCTGGCCAGGGTCGTCAGCTCGTCCGTGGTGTGTCCCATGGCTGACACCACCACCACGAGCTCGTGGCCGGCCTCCCGGCTCGCGGCGATGCGGCGGGCCACGGCCTGGATCCGTTCCACGTCGGCAACGGAGGTGCCTCCGAATTTCTGGACGAGGAGGGCCATCCGTGGGCGGCTGCGGGTGAAAACCAACTTATCGAGACGGCCTATCGCGAAGGGTCAAGGGGCAGCAGCCAGGCATCCCGGAACGTTTCCGCGGGGTCGCCACCCCGCTTCAGGGCCGCCTCCGCCTCCAGGAGCTGGCGCAGCAGGCGCAACAGGTGCTCGGTGCTGCGGCCGCGCAGTTGCTTGCGCAGCACGTAGATCCGCTTGGGGTTGCCGATGCCGGCAGCCTTGGCGATGGTCGCCACGTCCTGCTCCCCCTGGGCATCCAGCAGGGCCACCCACAGCCAACCCCGGATCTGGCTGGACAGGGAGGCAATGATCCGCAGGGCCGGCTCATTGGCCGCCAGCAGGGCATCCACCAGGGCGATCGCCTCGGCGGGCCTACCGGCCAGGAGGGCCTCCCCCACCGCCAGGGAGGTGCTGCTGCGTCCCTCCACCAGTTGGGCCACGGAGGCCGCCGTGATGTGCTCACCGCCAAAGAGCCGGAGTTTTTCTAATTCGCTGGCCAGCCGGGCGCTGTCGCTGCCGATGGCCGTGGCCAGGTGCTCGGCGGCCTCCGGCTCCAGTGTGAGCCCCAGCTCCCTTGCGGTGCGGTGCACCATCTCCAGCTGGCCGGCCCCATCCCAGCTGGCGGGCAGCTGGAAGCTTTTCTCCTCGGCCACGGCCCGCAGGGTCTTGGTGGTGCGCAGGCGGGCATCAGGCTTGCCACTGCTCACCAGCACCAGGTGGGTCTGCTCCGGGATGGCCTGCAGGCTGGCCTCCAGGGCCTCGGCCAGGGCGGGAGGACAGGTGCTGCAGAAGGGGCTCCGTTGCAACACGATCACCCGTCCACCGGCCCCTAGGGGCGGCGTGCGGGCCTCTTCCAGGGCCCGGCGGGCCTGCTCCCCATCCTGCCCATCCAGCCGGCTGACATTCATCGTTGCCCAGGTGGGATCGAGGGTGCTCTCCAGGAGCTCTTCCACAGCTCGGCTGCGGGCGGCCTCGTCGTCGCCCCAGTAGAGGTGGATGGGCATCAGCGCCAGCCTTGAACGATCTCGACCACCCGATCTTCTCCGAAAGCCTGCGTCGCATCCGCCATTGGCTGGGGGACACGGGCCTCAGGGCCTATCAGCGGGATGTGCTGGAACGGCTGGTGCACAGCAGTGGGGATCCCAGCCTGGCTCCCGATCTGCGCTTCAGCTCCGGAGCCTGTGAGCTGGGGGCCCTCGCCCTGGCCGCGGGCGCTCCGATCCTCACCGATACGGCCATGGCGGCGGCGGCGGTGCGCCCCATGGCCCGGCGCACCTTTGCCAATCCCGTCCACTCCGTCCTGGCCTGGGCCCCGGACGTGGCACCGGTGGACGGAACCCGGACTGCCGAGGGCATGGCCCATGCCCTGGCCCTGCACCCCGGTGCAGTGGTGCTCATCGGCAGTGCCCCGACGGCGTTGGAGCGCCTGCTGGCGCTCACGGCCTCGGGGGTGGTGCCCGCACCGGCCCTGGTGATCGGCATGCCGGTGGGATTCGTGGGGGTGGCGGAGAGCAAGCGGCGGCTGGCGGCCAGCGGCTTGCCCCAGATCCGCCTGGAGGGGACCCGGGGGGGTGCGGCCCTCGTGGCCGCGGCTGCGAACGCCCTGTTGCGTCGGGCCTGGAATCAACGGGAGTCCTGAGGTTGACCCAGGGCCACATGGCTGTTGGCCTCGATGCGCCCCAGCACCTCCCGCGCGCGCCGCACCACCGTGGGTGGCACCCCAGCCAGCCGGGCCGCCTCGATGCCGTAGCTGCGGCTGGCCCCTCCGGGCACCACCTGGTGCAGGAACACCAGATCTTCACCGGTTTCCTCCACGAGCACCTGGGCGTTGGCCACATTCGGCAGGAGCGCAGCGAGCTCATTGAGCTCGTGGTAGTGGGTGGCGAACACCGTGCGGGCTCCCAGGTTTTCGGCCAGGGCTTCGGCCACGGCCCAGGCGATGGCCAGGCCGTCGAAGGTGGCCGTGCCCCGCCCGATCTCATCGAGCAGCACCAGGGAGTGGGGGCTGGAATGGTGAAGGATGTTGGCCGTTTCGGCCATCTCCACCATGAAGGTGGATTGTCCTTTGGCGAGATCATCCACGGCTCCGACCCGGGTGAAGATCCGATCCGCCACGCTGAACCGGGCCGATCGGGCCGGCACCCAGCTGCCGATCTGGGCCATCAGCTGGAGCAGTCCCGTCTGCCGGAGATAGCAGCTCTTTCCGCTGGCATTGGGTCCGGTGAGCACCAGCAGGTCGGGAGCCTGTTCCAGACCTCCCCCCAGGGCAATGGGATTGGGGGTGAAGGGGGTCTCCACCAGGAGTTGTTCCACCACCGGGTGGCGACCGGCTTCGATCGTGAGCTCCCGTCCCGCAACGATTTCTGGACGGCAGTAGCCATCGGTCGCGGCCACTTCCGCGAGGGAGGCCAGGGCATCCAGCTCGGCCACAAGCCGAGCCGCGGCTCGGATGGGCTCGGCCTGGTGGCCCACTTGCTGGCGCAGGGCTGTGAACAGTTCGTATTCCCGCTGGGCGGCCCGGGTGCGCAGCTGCAGGATGCGCCCCTCCCGCTCCTTGAGGGCTGGGGTGACAAAGCGCTCCTCATTGGCGAGCGTCTGCCGGCGGATCCAGTGACTGGGCACGGACGCGGCCTTGGCCCGGCTCACCGCCAGGAAATAACCAAAGGTGCGGTGATATTGCAGGCGCAGGTTGGGAAGGCCGCTCACGTGGCGCTCCTGCCGCTCCTGATCGGCCAGCCAGCGCTCCTGATCATCCAGTTGGTTGCGCAAGCCATCGAGGCGAGGATCCACGCCGTCGTGGATCAGTCCGCCTTCGCTCAGGCTCAGCGGGGGGGTGTCCACCAGGGTGTGGCGCAGGTTGGCGGCCAGGGCGGCCAGGTGGGGCTGGGGCTCGGCCAGGGCCTGAAGGGGGGCACTGTCCGCACTGCGGAGCAGCTCTGCCAGGCGGGGGAGCCGCTCCAGCCCATCGGCCAGGGCTACCAGATCGCGGGCGGAGGCGCTGCCTGCCCCAGCCCGGCCCGCCAGCCGTTCCAGGTCGGCCATGGGCCGGAGCAGGCGGCGCACCGCCAGCCGCAGGCTCCGCTGGCGCACCAGTTCGCTCACCGCTTCTTGCCGTTCGAGGATGGGGGCGGCTTGCACCAGGGGGGCCTCCACCCAGCGCCGCAGGCAGCGGGCGCCCATGGCTGTCACCGTCCGATCCAGGGCCCAGAGAAGGGAACCCTCAAACCTGCCTCCCATCTGGGTGCGGGTCAGTTCCAGGTTGCGGCGGGTTTGCACATCCAGCACCAGCTGATCGCCCGCGTGCCAGAGCTGGGGCCGCTCCAGGGGAATCGGTTCCCGGCTGTCCCCCTCCCCTTCCAGGTCGGGTTGGGTGCTGTCCAGATAGGCCAGCAGCCCCCCGGCCGCCCGCAAGGCCAGGGGGACCTCCGCCAAACCCAGCCCCTCCAGGTTGGCCAGGCGATAGCGCTCCAGCAGCCGTCGTCGGGCCTGGGGCGTCTCAAAGGGGGTTCGGGGTTGGGGGGTGTGCCGCAGCTCCTTCGGACACCAGGACGGGGAGCCGATCTCCGCCCCTTCCTCCCCGGCCGGTTGGGGCCAGACCACCTCCGCCGCTTCCAGTTGCAACAGTTCCTGGTGCAGGGCAGCCAGACCCTCCTGCTCACTGATGCGAAATTCCCCCGTGCTCACATCTGCCACGGCCAGCCCCCAGCGGGCACCCTGGGGGAACACGGCACACAACCAGTTGTTGCGCCGGGCCGCCAGCATGCCCTCCTCCAGCACGGTGCCGGGGGTGAGCACCCGGGTGATTTCCCGTCGCAGCAGGGTGCCCTTGGAGGGGGTGGTTTCCACCTGATCGCAGAGGGCGACGCATCGTCCCCGTTGCACCAGCTCGGAGCAATAGCGTTCGGCCGCGTGGTGGGGGATGCCCGCCATGGGCACCCGGCCAATGGATTTGCCGCCCTCCTTGCCCGTGAGGGAGAGCTCCAGCAGGTGCGACACCGTGATGGCGTCTTCGAAGAAACACTCGAAGAAATCCCCCAGGCGATAGAGGAGCACCCGGTCCGGATGGGCCGATTTCAGGGCCACGTAGTGCCGCAGCATCGGGGTGAGGGCCTGGGGGTCCACCAGGCTGTGGTGATGCCAGCGGGGCTGATCGTCCAACAGTGGGTCCGACGGCAGGTCCGTGGCTGTGCCGGTCTGGTCTTCCCTCCCTTCTCCTCCAGCGCTGGCTGCCGCGGCGATGGTCCGCCGCTTTCGTGGGCGGGCCGCTCCATCGGCCTGGAGGACACCATCCTCCAGGGACTCGGGCAGGGGGGCGGGGGCGAGCCCGGCAGGGGCTTCCTGGAGATCAGCCGCAGACACCAGGAGGAGTTGCTGCGTGCTGGCTCCGCCCATGACACTGAGGGTAGTGGTTTCTGATGTTAACGGACCCCAGCGGTAGTGGTTCCCAGGCGAGCCCCCCGTGACCCACGATCAGGAGGGTTCTCCTCCGACAACTTGTGAAGGAAGGGGGCATCAGATCCCCGTTTCGCGGGGCCTGCGTGTGAGAATCCGGCCAGTGCCTGAATCGGGCGGCGCGCCTTTCACACCATGCAGATCATCAACACGCTCTCCGTTTTCGCCCTTGTGGTGCTTTCTTTCGCGTTGATCGTGGCGGTGCCGGTGCTCTACGCCAGCAGTGAAGACGTGGGCCGTTCCAACAGATTGATCCTCATCGGCGGGCTTGCCTGGGTTGGGCTGGTGCTGTTGAACTGGGGAATGAGCTATTTCGTGGTCTGAGCATTGACCATCTACGAGGGAACGTTCACCGCTGTTTCTGGCCTGCGCATCGCCTTGGTGGTGGCTCGCTTCAACGACTTGATCACGGGGAAGTTGCTCAGCGGCTGCCTGGATTGTCTGTCGCGACACGGCATCGACACCTCCCCCCAGAGCTCCCAGCTTGATGTGGCTTGGGTGCCCGGGAGTTTTGAAATTCCTCTGGTGGCCCAGAAGATGGCGGCCAGCGGGAGCTACCAGGTGGTGATCACCCTGGGGGCCGTCATCCGGGGGGACACTCCCCACTTTGATGTGGTGGTTGCGGAAGTCAGCAAGGGTGTCGCTGCTGTGTCCAGGACCACGGGAATCCCGGTCATTTTTGGCGTTCTCACGACCGATACCCTCCAACAGGCCCTGGAGCGGGCGGGCATCAAGAGCAATCTGGGTTGGAGTTATGCCCTGCAGGCCCTGGAAATGGGAAGTCTGATGGCCACCCTGCCCGGATAGGGCCATGTGGTGGCGAGCCCCTTGGATGCGTCAGCGCAGAGTGCTGGCCTTTCTCGCGGGGTGGGATGCCATCCTTCTGATTGTTTTTTACAACCTGGTTTTCCACCTGCGTCTGGGCTATTGGCCGGGCGTGACGAAATCTCCATTGGCCTTGCTCGGCCTGTGGGTTGGTATTTCCTATCTCTTTGGCCGCTATTCCAAATCGGATTTCTCGCCCTTCAGGACCTGGCGTCTGTTGCGAACTCCTGCCGTTGGCCTGTTGGTTCTGGCCGTGGTTGTGGTGTTTCTGAACTGGGGTTTTCAGGTCGGAGATCCCCGCACTTTTCGCGGTTTTCTTCTGCCTGTCCTTGGGGGGACAACCCTTTTCTCGGCGGCGGCGCAGTGGATGGCCACCCGATCGCCTGCACGAAAAAGCCGCTGGTTGATTGTGGGCAGCGCCAAGGAAATCAAGTTGTTGCGCAAGGAAATCAAGCAGATTGGCCTGCTGCATCTCCTGGATCTTCACTATTGCTCCAGTCGGGTTTTGGCGCAGCACCATCTCTTCCATGTGGAACACTTTGATGGGCTTGCTGTGAGTGAAACGGCCGAGCTGGATGATGACCTCCTTCAGAGTTTGCTGGCCAGCCGGGGGAGGGGGGCTTCCGTCTGCACCCTTGTGGCCTGGGCGGAGCGCCATCTTCAGTGTGTTCCTCCCGAGTTGTTTTCGAGTCGTACCCTGCTCCACACGGAGGGTTTTGAAATGCAACCGGGCCGTTGGGGATGGCGGGTGAAGCGGCTCGGGGATGTGGTGGTGGCCAGCTCCTTGCTTGTGCTCACCTTGCCGCTGGTGCTCCTTGCCTGTCTCCTGATTCGTCTGGAAGAGAAAGGCCCGGTGCTCTACACCCAGATTCGTACGGGTCTTTACGGCCAACCCATCAAGATCTGCAAGCTTCGCAGCATGCACCTGGGAGCTGAAACTCAAGGGATCCAATGGGCATCCACTAACGATCCTCGGGTGACCATGGTGGGGAAATGGTTGCGACGCTTACGGATTGATGAGCTTCCTCAGTTGATCAATGTGCTCAAGGGTGAGATGAGCCTGATCGGCCCCCGTCCCGAAAGACCAGAACTGGAAGCCTCTTTGCAGGAGGCCATTGTGCATTACTCTGTTCGCCATTGGGTGAAGCCGGGCCTTAGTGGATGGGCGCAGGTTTGCTATCCCTATGGAGCCTCAATTGAGGATAGCAGGGCCAAGCTAAGCTACGACCTCTATTATATAAGAAATGCGGGTCCATTGCTTGACTTCTTGGTTCTTATTAAAACTCTGCGACTTTTGGCTGGAGCAAAAGGTTCGGAGCCCCACCAGCGTCTCTCAGGCTGATCCTGTCCTTTTTCGCGACTCCGGTGATTGACGGAGTCGCGGGCGATGGGGCATGCTGGGAAAGTGATCGATCCAAGCTCGATCGCCATTCCTGCGGATGTAGCTCAGTGGTAGAGCATCTCCTTGCCAAGGAGAGGGTCGAGAGTTCGAATCTCTTCATCCGCTTTTTTCTTTGATCATCAGCACCTGAGACTGATTGATCTCAAATCCCATTTTTTTGTAAAACCCCGCACTGTTCGTGGTCATCAGATAGATCCGCTCGCAGGGCGCCAGGGCGGGGCTGTTCATCAGCCTTTCCACCACCGAGCGGCCAACCCCACGACCTGCCACCTCCGAATCCACCACAAGATCCCAGATGGTGGCGCGGTAGACGCCATCACTGGTCGCGCGCCCAAAGCCCACCAAGCTCCTGCCTCGCCACGCCGTCACGCAGACCGCGCTGTTTTGGACCATCTGACGCAAGTGGTGCAGGGAGCGATCCTGGGCCCAGAAGGCATTGCCATTCATCAGCCTTTGCAGCTGTTGGATCGCCTGGACAGGTCTTAAGTCGGGACTGAGACCCAGTCGCAGGGCCCTGGCTCCACGGCCATGGACCAGGAGGCGCACCGATCCTTGGCAACCATTAGGGTTTCCCTGAGATTCTTCTTCCCTGCCCATCGCAGGCGTGGCCTGACCTCGAGGAACCATTTGCCTTGTCGCTTCCCTCGATGTCTTCTTGCCAAAGTGTAGCTAGGGGCGGGTTGATTCAGGCCCTGATCACTGTCGCTTGAACCCTCTCTTAAACTGTCTCTTGAAGTGGTAAGGTGGATTTAAGATAAGCCTGATGTGATCCATGCTCAAGCTGCTGCTGGGTGATCCAAATTCACGTAAGTTAAAGCGCTATCAGCCTCTGGTTTCTGATATCAATCTCCTGGAGGAAGAGATTTCCCCCCTAACGGACGATGAGTTGCGAGGACTGACGGCGGAATTTCGGCAAAAGCTGGATAAGGTTGACCAACCAGCCCGTAAGAAGCAGGTTTTAGACGAACTCCTCCCCCAGGCCTTCGCGGTGGTTCGCGAAGCTGGAAAGAGGGTGTTGGGTATGCGGCACTTTGATGTCCAACTCATTGGAGGAATGGTGCTGCATGATGGACAAATTGCGGAAATGAAGACGGGTGAAGGGAAAACCCTTGTTGCCACATTGCCCTCCTATCTGAACGCCCTCACCGGCCAGGGTGTGCATGTGGTTACGGTGAATGATTACCTGGCTCGACGCGATGCGGAGTGGATGGGCCAGATCCATCGTTTTCTTGGCTTGAGCGTCGGTTTGATTCAGCAGGAGATGATGCCATCGGATCGGAAGAAAAACTACGCCTTTGATATCACATATGCCACAAACTCCGAGCTTGGTTTTGACTATCTTCGCGATAATATGGCCACTGATCTCGCTGATATTGTTCAGCGTGATTTCCAATACTGCGTCATTGACGAAGTCGATTCCATCCTGATCGACGAGGCGCGAACCCCCCTGATTATTTCAGGCCAAGTGGAGCGCCCCCAGGAAAAGTATCGGCTGGCGTCGGATGTGGCTTCTCGCCTCATTCGTTCTCCTGAGATGGGCAAGGATGGCATTGATCCCGAGGGGGATTATGAGGTGGATGAGAAGCGCCGTAATGTCACTCTCACAGACCAAGGCTATGCTCACGCGGCGAATCTCCTTGGCATTCAAGATCTCTACGACTCCGCCGATCCCTGGGCTCATTTTGTCAACAACGCCCTGAAGGCGAAGGAGTTGTTCGCGAAAGACGTCAACTATATCGTTCGTAACCAGGAAGTAGTCATTGTGGATGAGTTCACTGGGCGTGTGATGCCTGGTCGGAGATGGAGCGATGGCCTCCACCAGGCGATTGAATCCAAAGAAGCTATGCCCATCCAGCCAGAAACGCAAACATTGGCAAGCATCACCTACCAGAACTTCTTTCTGCTCTATCCCCGACTGGCTGGCATGACGGGTACGGCGAAAACTGAGGAGTTGGAATTCGAAAAAACCTATAAGTTGGAAGTCACGACGGTGCCTACCAATCGCACCAGCTCCCGTGTGGATTGGACCGATCAGGTCTATAAGACTGAACCCGCTAAGTGGCGTGCCGTCGCCAACGAGACAGCTGAAATCCACGGGCGTGCACGTCCAGTTCTGGTGGGGACGACAAGCGTGGAGAAGTCTGAATTGCTCTCTTCTTTGCTGGCTGAGCTCTCTATTCCCCACAACTTGCTGAATGCCAAGCCGGAAAATGTGGAGCGGGAAGCTGAAATTATTGCCCAGGCAGGAAGAGCTGGGGCCGTCACCATCGCCACCAACATGGCCGGCCGAGGTACGGACATCATTCTTGGCGGCAACAGTGATTACATGTCCCGGTTGAAATGCAGGGAAGTGCTCCTTCCTGCTCTGGTGCGTCCGGAGGATGGTCACGGAGTATCTATTCCCATTCAGCGCTCCACAGAGCCCGGTGGAGGATTTGCTGCCGACTCCCCATCAACCCTTCCGCGGGCTGGCCGCTCCCTGGGAACGCTTTACCCCTGCGCACTTTCAGACGACACGGAAAGGGATCTTTCCGCATTGGCGAAAGAGCTAGTTCAGCAATGGGGGGATCGTTCCCTTACCCTCCTGGAACTGGAAGATCGCATTGCCCTGGCCGCTGAGAAAGCACCCACATCGGATCCTCTAATTCAGAAGATGCGCGATCTTCTTCGTCGTGTCAGGGCTGAGTACGACGTTGTCGTGAAGCAGGAGGAAGCCCAGGTGCGTGAGGCGGGTGGCCTCCATGTGATCGGCACGGAGCGCCATGAGTCCCGACGGATTGACAACCAGTTGCGTGGTCGATCGGGTCGGCAGGGCGATCCTGGAACAACGCGCTTCTTCCTCTCGTTAGAGGACAACCTGCTGCGGATCTTCGGTGGCGATCGGGTGGCCGGTTTGATGAATGCGTTTCGTGTTGAGGAAGACATGCCCATCGAATCAGGCATGCTGACCCGCTCTCTTGAGGGGGCCCAAAAGAAGGTGGAAACCTATTACTACGATCAGCGCAAGGATGTTTTTGAATACGATGAAGTGATGAACAACCAGCGCAAGGCCGTTTATGCCGAACGCCGCAGGGTGTTGGAGGGAAGGGAGCTGAAGCTGCAGGTATTGGGTTATGGGGAGCGAACCATCGATGACATTGTTGAGGCCTATGTTAACCCCGACCTTCCGCCTGAGGAATGGGATCTCCAACGTTTGCTTGGAAAAGTGAAGGAATTCATCTATCTCTTGGAGGATCTCACGCCCGAGCAGTTGCAAGGTCTTGGCATGGATGAACTCAAGGCCTTTCTCCAGGAGCAGATGCGCAACGCCTACGACATCAAGGAGGACCAGGTCAACCAGATGCGCCCTGGTTTGATGCGAGAGGCGGAGCGCTTCTTCATTCTCCAGCAGATCGACACTCTCTGGAGAGAACATCTGCAATCCATGGAAGCTCTCCGAGAAACCATCTATTTGCGTGGCTACGGTCAACAACAGCCGATCATCGAATATAAGAATGAGGCTTACGATATGTTCCTGGAAATGATGACGCAAATGCGACGTAATGTGATCTACTCAATGTTCATGTTCCAGCCTCAGGTGCCCGAGCAGGTGACAGCCTGACGATTCACGCTGGCGGGGATGGCTGAGCCCCTTCCTGGTCTCCAACCCCGCCTGTTTTTGTCATGGATTCACCCAGAAACTCAAGGATCTCCCGATCGCGGATGTTCTGCGCTTTTCCGCTGCAGGGCTCTTTCAACGGCCTTCCCGCGGCCACTTCGCGCAGGCAGTCCTGAAGACGGTTGACCTCCGTTTCCAGTTGGTCAATCCGTTCCATCAGATTGCGAATCACACGAGCTTCCGCATCCGGCAGCGCGGAGTGGGCCAAGGGGTCGATACGAACCCCGGACTGGTGCACCACTCTCCCGGGGATCCCCACCACGGTGCTGTCTGCGTCCACATCCCGCAGCACTACCGATCCGGCCCCAATCCGGGTGTTGGAGCCCACCGTGATCGCCCCCAGCACCTTGGCCCCCGCCCCAACAACCACGTTGTTTTCCAGAGTGGGGTGACGCTTCCCATGCTGCTTGCCTGTGCCCCCCAGGGTGACCCCCTGGTAGAGCAGGCAGTTGTCGCCGATGACGCTGGTTTCACCGATCACCACCCCCATGCCATGGTCGATGAAGACGCCGTGGCCGATCACCGCTCCTGGGTGGATTTCCACGCCGGTCAGCAGGCGGGACACCTGGCTCAGTACCCGCGGCACCAGCGGCACCTGGAGCCGCCAGAGGCGATGGCTGATGCGGTGCATCACCAGGGCATGGAAGCCCGGGTAGCAGAGAAGGATCTCCAGGGTGCTTCTGGCGGCCGGATCCCTTTCCCGGATCAGGGCCAGATCGGCCCGCATGGCCTTGATCAGGGCGTTTGCGAAGTGCATCACACGGCCAGAAGGCCGATTTCCTTTCGCAATTGATCAATCGTGGCACTGCCCAGATAGCTCTGGGCGCAGTGCACCACGGGCAGGCGCATCAGCTGGGAACGGTTTTGACGCAGGGTTTGCTCCACCAGAGGCAGGCTTGGCTTATCGCAGAGCACATGGCTGGCGGCCCTCAGAAGCGCCAGCAAGCGGCTCCCCGTATCGGGGTTGGCCGTCATCACCAGCAGCTCATTGCCTCGCATGGAGTGCAGGATCACCTCGGCGGCCCGCAGGATGCCCGGGCTGATGCTCACCAGGCCCACACAGCTGCCACCCCGCAGCTCCTTGAGCAGGTCCAGCTCATGGCGGAAGTCGTTGAGGTCCACCGGGACGGCACGGACCCCATGGCGCTGGGCGATTTCCTCCACGGGCTGGAGGAAATAGCGACTGGTGACCACGGTGCCTTTGCTGGAGTTCTCCAGCACCGCTTCGAGCTCCTCCATCGGAACCACCTCCACCGGCACTTCCAGATTCGGGGTCAGTTCCTCAGCAATCAACATCGACGCCCCGATGTCCTCCCGCGGGGTGCTGACCAACACACGGGCGCCGCAGCGCAGTCGCCAGTCGACCTCCCGGGTGAGCAGGTCGCGGGCCTGTTGCAGGGTGCAGCCCGCATTGAGGAGGCCGTCGATGCTCTGGCGCACCACCCGGTCGATGTCGGGCAGGGTTTTGGTGCGAATCCCCGGGGGTGGTTTGATCTCCCTCGGTTTTTGCTGGTCGCGCACATAGATGCCAGAACCGGCCATGGCCTCCACCACGCCGTCCGTTTCCAGCTGCCGGTACACCTTGCTGATGGTGTTGCGATGCAGACCCGTCTGCATGGCCAGTTGGCGGGTGCTCGGTAAACGATGGCCAGGGGGATAGTGTCGCGCCGCGATGGCAAAGCAGATCTGGTTATAAAGCTGGGTCGAGGCGGGAATATCGCTTTCCTGCTGGATGTGGAATCGCACGCGGATCAACGGTCGGATCTTGCGGCCACCCTACGGAGCTTTTGCCTCCGTGACAATTCCCCCCCTGGCATAGGACCATGTGCCGGTTGCCCTCGGGCCATGGAAGAAACAGATCGACCGGAACCCCTGTCTGCCGGATGGCTCACTCTGGCTCCAGAGCGGCCCGAGGAGGTCCCTCTTCGCAGTTGGTGGGCGCGGCCCCAGTCCGGCCGACTCAAGGGTGCTCTGTTGGTGTTGCCGGAGATTTTCGGGGTGAATCCCTGGGTGTGCGCGGTGGCCAACCGCTGGGCCCAACGGGGCTACGGGGCTCTGGCCCTTCCCCTGTTTGCGCGGACGGCTCCCGAGCTCAGCCTGGGCTATGGCCCTGAGCAGCTTCAGGAGGGCCGCTCCCACAAGGACCGCACGAGCGCCCGCACCCTCCTGGTGGATGGGGCCCGGGCCGTCCGCTGGCTCCAGAGCCAGGGGGCGACGGATCAACCCCTGGCTGTGGGGTGCATGGGCTTCTGCTTCGGAGGCCACGTCGCCCTGTTGGCGAGCGGACTGAAGGGAGTGGCGGCCAGTTGCGTCTGTTATGGAGCAGGTGTGGTGCAGGGGAGGCCTGGAGGAGGCCCCCCCACCCTGGAGGTGCTCGCACAGCCTGGGGGCCGGGTGCTGTTCATCTATGGGCGGGAGGATCCCTTGGTGCCAGCTGAGGATCTGGAGGCCATCGCCACCGCCGTGGATCAGGCCAATGCCAGGGGGGAGGGGGCGCGTGCCCAGCTGCAGACCTTTGCCGCGGGCCATGGTTTTCTCTGCGAGGCCCGAGACGATTTCCGGCCAGAGCAAGCCCAGGCTGCATGGGCCGCCATCACGGCGTTTTTTGACCAAACCCTTGCTGAAAAGGGCTAGTCCTCAGCTGCTGGCGGGCTGGCCGTGGCGCTGGAGGCAGTTCCACCGGCTGGGGCGGTTTTCACTGGTTTCGGTGTTTTCACCGGGGCGGTTTTTCCGGCGGCCTGCCGTTTGGGGGAAAGGAACATGATCATGTTGCGCCCTTCCCGCTTCGGCGGCTGTTGGAGTTCGGCGTTCTCCTCCAGATCCTTGGCCATCCGCATGAGGAGCGCTTCAGCCAGGGAGGTGTGTTGGATTTCCCGGCCGCGGAAGATCACCGTGCACTTCACCTTGTCGCCTGCCTTGAGGAAGCGGCTGGCCTGCCCGATGCGGACCTGATAATCGTGAGAATCGATTTTGTAGCGCATTTTGACCTCCTTGACCTCGGTCTGGTGCGACTTCTTCTTGGCTTCCTTGGCTTTCTTTTCCTGCTCGAACTTGTACTTGCCGTAATCCATCACCCGGCACACGGGCGGATCGGCCTTCTCGCTCACCAGCACCAGGTCGAGCTCCCGCTCCTTCGCCACTTCCAGGGCGGCCTCCCGTGTGATGACTCCGAGCTGACTCCCATCCGCATCGACCACCCGGAGGTTGGGGTAGCTGATGCGCTCGTTGATGTTGGGAAGCTCCCGCACGGGAGCACGACGGTCTACGCGGGGGCGGGGAGGCATTCAAAAGGGCGGATTGCTCTTTACCCTAAACCTTGCTGTGACCCCTTCAAGGCCATGAGGGCCTGTTGCATCAGATCCTCACCTTTGAGCCAGAGGGCCCGGTGTTGGCGGCGAAACCAGGTGCGTTGCCGTTTGGCGTATTGGCGGGTGCGCTGTTCCGTCAAGGCGATGGCCTCGCCTTCCTTCAGCTCCCCCCGCAACAGGCCCCTGGCTTCCGCGTACCCCATGGTGTCGAGGAGGGGGCAGGTGTCCCCATGGCGGTTGATCAGGTCGGTTGTTTCCGCCACCAGTCCCGCTGCAAACATGTCCCGCGTGCGTTGGCGGATCCGTTGGGGCAGGTCGGCGGGGTCGAGCCCGAGCTCCAGGATGGGCCAGGGGGGAGGGATGCGTCGCTGTTGGGAGGAGATCGTCTGGCCTGTGGCATAGAACACCTCCAGAGCCCTTTGGGTGCGAGAGATGTCGGCAGGGGCAATGCGGCCGCCGGCCAGGGGATCGCAGTTTTGCAGCAGGGCGTGGCAGAGCGGTTGACCCATGGCCTTGAACTGGTTCCGGAGCTGGGCCTGGGGAGGCACGGCGGGAGGAGTGAGGCCCTGGAGCAAACCCTGCAGATAGAGCCCGCTGCCCCCCACCAGCAGGGCGACCCCGCAGCGCTCCAGTTCGGCACGGATGGCCGCTCGCCCGAGGGGCAGAAACTCCTGCAGCGTGAGGGGGTCGGTGGGGGAACGCAGGTCGAGGAGTTCGTGCCGCACCCGCTGCCGTTGCTGCGGGGTGGGCTTGGCCGTGCCGATGTCCATGCCCACATAAACCTGGCGGGCATCCACGCTGATCACCGCCAGGTTCAACGCTTCGGCCAGGTTGAGGGCCAGAGCCGTCTTGCCACTGGCGGTCGGACCCATCAGGGCGATCACGAGGCCTGTCCCGTCGGCAGGGGGGGATGGGGCGAACGACGATGTCATTCCTTCACTTTGGGTCCTGCCCAGCCCCCCAATCGGCACCTCTGTCCATCAAGGCCATGCATCCCCACCTGGAATGCGGCCTCAGAAGCGGCTGGCTGGCGCAGCGAGAGGCGAATGGTAGATTGGGCCCCAAGACAAAGCTGATTTCCGCCCAAGCCTTATCTGCGGCGCTTCTCCGGCCCAATCTGGCTGTTGAAATCGTCTGACATTTCAGCCCCTTCATCCCCCTGAGACCCGCCTTCGCATGAGCGACGCCTCGCGAGTCCAATCCGCCTACGGCGCCGAACAGATCCAAGTGCTGGAAGGCCTGGAGCCGGTCCGTAAGCGGCCTGGAATGTATATCGGCTCCACGGGGCCTCGGGGCCTCCACCACCTCGTTTACGAGGTGGTGGATAACTCCGTGGATGAGGCCCTCGCGGGCCATTGCGACGAGATCTCCGTCGTTCTTCACGCGGATGGGTCGGCGAGTGTGACCGACAACGGCCGTGGCATTCCCACCGATATCCATCCCCGCACGGGGAAAAGCGCCCTGGAAACGGTGCTGACCGTGCTCCATGCGGGCGGCAAGTTTGGTTCAGGTGGATACAAAGTGTCGGGAGGGCTCCATGGGGTGGGGATCTCCGTGGTCAATGCCCTCAGCGAGTGGGTGGACGTCACCGTTTTCCGCCAGGGCCATGAGCACAATCAAAGATTTGAGCGTGGAACTCCCATCGGCTCTCTGGCGGCCAAGCCAGCTGCCGATCCCAAGCAGACGGGCACCAAGGTGCGTTTTCTGCCGGATCACGAGATTTTCACCGGTGGCATTGAATTCGATTACCAGACCCTGTCTGCTCGCCTGCGGGAACTGGCCTACCTGAATGGGGGGGTGCGCATCGTTTTTCGTGACGAGCGTCCCAGCCGCGGCCAGGAAGAGGTTCACGAAGAGATTTATCACTACGAAGGGGGCATCAAGGAATATGTTGCCTATATGAATTCAGAGAAGGATCCCTTGCATCCCGATATCATTTACGTCAATTCCGAGAAGGATAATGTTCAGGTTGAGGCGGCGCTGCAGTGGTGCATCGATGCCTACTCGGACAATATCTTTGGCTTCGCCAACAATATCCGTACCATCGATGGGGGTACCCACATCGAGGGTTTGAAAACCGTTCTGACTCGAACTCTGAACGCCTTTGCCAAGAAGCGTGGCAAGCGAAAGGAAAGCGACGGCAATCTTGCTGGCGAAAATATCCGTGAAGGTCTCACGGCCGTTCTCTCTGTCAAGGTTCCTGATCCTGAATTTGAAGGTCAAACAAAAACCAAGCTGGGCAACACGGAGGTGCGTGGGATTGTCGACACCTTGGTGGGAGAAGCTCTGGGTGAATATCTCGAATTTCATCCCTCGGTGATTGATCTCATCCTGGAAAAAGCCATCCAGGCCTTCAATGCAGCAGAAGCGGCCCGCCGTGCCAGGGAGCTGGTGCGACGCAAATCCGTTCTTGAGAGTTCCACTCTTCCAGGCAAGTTGGCGGATTGCAGTTCGCGCGATCCCAGCGATTCAGAGATCTACATCGTTGAGGGAGACTCTGCAGGGGGATCGGCGAAGCAGGGCCGAGACAGACGTTTTCAGGCCATTCTTCCCCTGCGGGGAAAGATCCTGAATATCGAAAAGACCGACGATTCCAAAATCTATAAAAATACGGAGATCCAGGCCCTGATCACGGCCTTGGGCTTGGGGATCAAAGGGGAGGAATTTGACGAGAAAAATCTACGCTATCATCGCATTGTCATCATGACCGATGCGGACGTGGATGGGGCCCACATACGCACCCTGCTCCTCACCTTCTTCTATCGCTATCAGCGGGCTCTCGTGGAAGGTGGTTACATCTATATTGCATGCCCACCCCTTTACAAGGTTGAACGGGGGAAAAACCATACTTACTGCTACAACGAAGCTGATCTGAAAAAAACTTTGGGTGCTTTTGGCGAAAAGGCTAATTACACCATCCAGCGCTTTAAGGGATTGGGCGAAATGATGCCCAAGCAGCTGTGGGAAACAACCATGGATCCCACCACGCGGATGATGAAGAGAGTGGAAATTGAGGATGCAGCCGAGGCTGATCGAATCTTCACCATTCTCATGGGCGATAAGGTGGCCCCGCGGCGTGAATTCATTGAGGCCCACAGTGCCGAACTCGATTTCGCGCAACTGGATATCTGAATGCTGTTAACCCGCCCCTGCCCCCCCGCACTCACTTGGGCCGCCCTTCTTGGGTTTGCCCTCTTTGCTCCAGCGTCCTTGCCCGCCGGTGGAGCCGAGCGTCGCTTGCCCGAGCTCAGGCGCAGGGAGTCTTCCCAGGAGCCTTTGCTCAGCTTGAGAAGTTGTTCCCTCCTGGCTTCCCCCCGCCGTCAAGCTCCCGTGCTCACCTGCCTGGAGCCGGGCATCCCCATGCGGGTCTTGCGAACGTGGCTGGAGCCCAGCGGGCGCCGTTGGTTACAGGTGGCCACCGCAGGGCCATCGGGCCGGCAGACCCGGGGCTGGCTTCTGGGATAGGCGGTGCCATGGGCGAACTCTCTGGCGGCGCGGAAGTCCTCGCTCAACATCTCCAGCTTCTTCTAGAAGCAGGCAACTACGACGGGGCCAAGGTGCTCCTGAAACCTGTCCAGCCCGTGGATGGGGCCGAGGCGATCGGCAACTTGCCCACGACGTTGCAGGCCCTGGCCTTTCGCCTGCTGCCGAAGGATGAGGCCATTGAGGTCTATGAATATCTGGAGCCGGCTGTGCAGCAGAGCCTCCTGGAGCGACTGCGCTCTGGAGAAGTGTTGGAGCTGGTGGAGGAGATGTCGCCGGACGACCGGGTGCGGCTGTTTGATGAGCTGCCAGCCAAGGTGGTTCGGCGCCTGCTCGCTGAGCTGAGCCCGGCGGAGCGCCGCATCACGGCCCAGATGCTCGGTTATGAGAGCGGCACCGCTGGTCGTCTGATGACCACGGAATTTATTGATCTCAAGGAGTTTCACAAGGCGACCCAGGCCCTCGAGATCGTGCGGCGCCGAGCCCGGGATACGGAGACCATCTACAGCCTTTATGTGACCGATGCATCCCGTCACCTCACAGGCATTCTGTCGCTCCGTGACCTGGTGACCGCAGAACCTGAGGAGCGACTGGGAGATGTGATGACCCGGGAAGTGGTGAGCGTCTCCACGGACACCGATCAGGAGGAGGTGGCCCGGTTGATCCAGCGCTACGACTTTCTGGCCGTGCCCGTGGTTGATCGGGAGCAGCGCCTAGTGGGCATCGTCACGGTGGACGACGTGATCGATGTGATCCAGCAGGAGGCCACCCGTGACATTTATGCCGCAGGTGCTCTGCAGGCCGGCGATGAGGATGACTACTTCCAGAGCAACCTCTTCACCGTGGCCCGGCGTCGGGTGGTCTGGCTGCTGGTGCTCCTGTTGGCCAATACCGCCACTTCGGCCGTGATCGCTTCTGAGGATGCGGTTCTCAAGAGGGTGGTGGTGCTGGCGGCTTTCATCCCCCTGCTGATCGGCACCGGGGGCAACGTGGGGGCCCAGAGCTCCACCGTGGTGATTCGGGGCCTGAGCACCCAGCGCATCCAGTCCCTGGGCCCAGCGATGGCGGTGGCCAGGGAGGCGGTGGCTGGGGCCCTGCTGGGCCTGTTGATGATGTTTGTGGTGGTCCCCTGGGCGGGTTACGTGTCCCACAACTGGGTTGTGGCCTGGGCTGCGGGGATCAGCCTCCTGGCTATCACCACCCTCGCGGCGACGGCGGGCTCGGCGCTCCCCCTTCTGTTCAACCAGCTCGGCCTCGATCCGGCCCTGATGTCCGCACCCTTCATTGCCACGGTCACCGATGTGGCAGGGGTGTTCATTTACCTCCAGACAGCGTCCTGGCTGTTGGAACGCTTTGCCAGTCCCTGAGTGGCTTTGCGGGCTTCACCAGCAGCCAATTCTGCAAGATGAGAGACATTTACACTTCGTTAGGTTAGGCTTCACACATCTTTAGGTTCCGGCCGATGGGCCCCGTCACCTCCGTCGATCTGTTGCCCACTGAGCTTTCCGAGCTCCCCACCGTTCCTAAGCCAGTCCGTGAACTCCCCTCCATGGATGCTGACCTCGTTCGCTCCTATCTGCGGGACATCGGGCGGGTGCCACTGCTGACCCACGAGCAGGAGATCACGCTGGGTCGGCAGGTGCAGGAGCTGGTAGCGCTGGAGGAGCTGGAGTCGGAGCTGACGCTTCGGGCCGGTGGGGAGGCTCCG
>JBEIGX010000013.1:0-23234 GCA_040381675.1 Aphanothece sp. | reverse complement strand
TGGCGCTGGGAGTACAACACCTTCAGGCCGCATTCGGCCCTCCAGGGGCGTACGCCCCTGGAGGCAGCTCAACAGGGAGCTGCAGCATGACCACAACCACCCACTCTCATAAGGCCTGGACCGACAAGGGGGGTCACGTCAATACCGTATTCGGTCTAGGCCTGATGAGCCAAGGCTGGGCCTCAGAGCCGTTGCAGTGCAACCCAGCGCGCACCTCAACGACTTCTTCTAACGTTACCCATTGCAGCCGACATGCGCGCCGGGCTGATACCCACCCCAGTAAGGCAGGTCAACAGATGTAGTCAGCTGGAGCCGGCTCTGGTGGAGGGAGCCCAAGGGCCACAACAGAAGTCAGCTGCTTGGAAGCAACAGGCCACATACTGATGCGATCCTCTTGGTGATTCATCCGTCTTTCAAGTTCGCATCGGAGGGCTCTGATCTGAGTTCGTATTAAATACAAGGTTCTCACGAGGCCAACCGCTTAATGGTGATTGGATGAATCCGAACTTCCACCGCTTCCAAGAGTCTTTTGGGATTGCTCGCAGCAATGACAGGCCATCGACATTTCATGACCTCAGCCGTTTGGAGCCGCTGCATTCCAACGGCCATTGCTTCTTCTGGACGATTAGCAAGGAGCAGCTGCCTCCAGCGGTCCCGGTCCCCTTTGACGGGAACATGTTTTTGAAACTGCCACTGATGGAGAAGCAGCCCTACCAAGTAGTCCGCGGGTAACCAAGGGATGCTGTCCTCTGCAATTGGCAACTTAGGAAGCTTTCGGCGCTCAATCCAAGCGATTCCAAGGGCCAGCTCATCAACCCATTTAGCATCAAGCCTGCCTTCCAGCAACAGCAGCACATCCACCAGAGAGGCGTACGGCCGCCCTTGGGCCAGCGATTCACCAAATTTGTCTTTGCGAGCATTCTCTTTCTCACGCAATCGATTGGATTTCAACCGCTGGGCTTTCCCGGTTCCCAGCGCCAACGCCAAGCGCCACTCAGGCCCCTCAAGCTCATTCGCCAGCAGGTCAAACCACTGCGCCGGTAACACAGGCGCACAAAACTCGAATGATTGACGGATCGCAAAGGCCTGCTTGTCCGAGCGCTTTGGGTTCTGCTGAGAGATGTCCTCTTGGCGCCGCCAGACGATCAGGCGCTTGAGCAACTCCGTGTAACTGCCGCTGCCCCCAGCAACGACCTCCACTTCCGCTACCAGTCGTTCGGCGGCTTGGCGGTAACTCGCGGGAACACCTTTGTTTTTCGCATGGTTTCGTAGACGGGAAGCGAACTGCACCACGCGTGCAAGGGCATCGCTGCGGTCGTCTTGTTTCTCACCAATCGTGAACACCTCGATGAGGGAGGGTATCTTGGTGCCCTTTCCCACGCGTGCAGGAAAGGCATACCGGGCAAATCCACTGAGATTCAGCCGTCGCCCCAGACGGCTGGCAAACAGAGCAAAGTCTGTCCCGGTTCTGAATTGTCTTGGAAGTGGCAGGAGAGTAATCCGCCTCAAAGCATCACGCACATCGCTGTAGTGGCATGGCTGATCCCACAGTGGGCACCAGAGTTCTTCGCTCTGGTTTCCTTTGTCTTCCAGCCAACTGCTGGATGCATAGCCCGAGGAGTTGTGCTGCACCGCAAGAGTGAATCCAGCCTGCTGGTCGCCATCGCTCGTCTCCCCATCAAAGGCGGTGGTCATGGCAAACCCCTCAAAGAGGGCCATGCCCTCAGCAAGCAGGATGAGATATGCCGGATTGAATCTGGAGGATCGTGATTCCTGCGTATCTCTTGTGGCCACGTCATAGCCTTGCTGCCCATCGCTGCGGTTGGCAGGGTCGTAAATGATGCTGTCCACATCCTTCACAAGCAGATCGCTCTGATAGGAGCCAAGGATGGCTGCCTTGAAATGATCAGCGCTTGCCATTTGCAGCGCTTTGATGAATTTCCGGCCAAAGACGGCTTTACCAAAGGCACCTCCTGTCCCGCCAAGCAGAGCTGGAAAGCGTATGGCTTTGCCACCTTTTTCATCGCGAAATGTCACCCCACAAGTTCCCAGCCAAGCCGACCAAGCATCACTATCTCCAGCGCGATCGAGGGCCTCGAATAGCTCAATCTTGGCTTCCTTCTCCAGCGATCCATTCTTTACGAACTGGGGAACAAGGTTGATCGCAAGGTGAACAATGCGCTGAAGCTCGGCAAAACGGGGGGCTTCTAGCTTCTGAAACTCAGCATGGGGTTTCCCTTCAAAAAATCCACAATCCTTGTTCCAAGGTGTGATCAGAGGTGAAGGCTCGTACTCGTTCACCAGGAAAGCTGAAAGATCTTCAATGCTGAGATGTGTGTCCAAGATGAAGCGGCCGCTTTCCCAAAAGCCCACAGCTTCGGGATCCATCTGTTCGCCGATGATCTTCAGAAGGCCGATCGCTGCGAGGTAGCTGGATAGGGGGGCAACTGATAAGGCCGTTTTCATCGTTTTAGCGGTGTTGCTTCCTGTCGAGACGGGCACATGTTCACGCAGCCTCCAGGCGTCCGGCCCCAAAGTGGCGGCCCCACCCAACACCCATTGCCGTCAGAGGTTTCTCGCTGTTGATCTCCACCTGAAAACCAAGGGTGGAAGCTGCTTTGCGTTCTCCTCGTCCACTCACACCCGGTTGATCAATCACGTCGAGCACCTTGGCCACAAGCTCACCATGCCTTGGGTGGACCATGGCGATGCCATCACCAGTGGCGTGGAATCGATCTGGATCCATCTTGCCTTCCTCCCCCATGCTCCAGAGCAAACTCTGCAGTGCCTGGCCGGCAGGGTGGCGATGGGTTTTCCCCTCTCGGGGGGTGGTGTACAGCAGCATGGGCGTAGTGGTCTGCCAGTGGCAGCTGGAAGCCGAAGCCATCCCATCCAGCTGCATCAGCCGCAGGTGTACTTCCGTTCCTTTCCTTCCATACAACCTCCGAAGCGCCTGCAGTGCTTCCAGCTCCTGGGGATCAAAAGGCTGCGGGCTGATCACTTCCAGCAGGGTGATGGCATTCTCTTGTTCGTGCCAGCGATACCAAGCCCTTTGGTCCTCCCCAAGGGGCTGGCCGCCTGCCATGCCTGAAAACAATGACGACGACGGTGCCCGCTGCAATAGTGCACGGTGGAGTCGATCCGTCCAGGCCAGACCGGCTGTGGCCGGAATCGGATGGCTGGCTAGAAAGGCAAACATCGCATGATTTGCAGCACGGGCTGCTGACCCACCACCCATGCGAGCGCCCCTGTCTGGGGTATAGCGATAACTCAGCCACTGCTGCCCAGGTAGATCCTGACGTCCATCACTGCGTGCCACCTGGGGATTGATCTGAAGACCTTCCACTGCACCTTCCGCTCTACATCCGAGCACCTTCAAGGTGCCCGACAAATCGGGCTTGCAATTGGCCTCTGGCATCGTCGGCACCAGCTGCCAGAGGGCTGGATACTCGGCTCTCCCCAGATAGCTCAAGCCTGCCAAACAATCATTCAGCAAGTTGCGCTGCTCCGTGGTGAGATCCTGCGACCACGCAACATGGATCGCAGCTCCAGCCCCCAACTGGAGAAACGAATCAATGAAGGCGCGACGCTTGGCCGTCCCATTGTTGTTGTACATCGTGGGGCCCTTGGTGTACAGGGGAGGAATTCCTTCGCAGCCATACCCAGGGCGGAAGCCGCGGATTTGGCCGAATTCCCCGTAGGGCAAGTGATAGATCGGCGGATCAGCCGCCAGTGCGGTAACCATCTCTTCCACGCCAGCGGGCAACTGATCGCGCTCGCTGGAGAGCTGGAAGGCTCCATGCAACACCGCCCGCAGCAGCCTCCAGGGTGAGGGCGGATACTCCACCTGTCCTTCCAGCTCGCTGCGATCCCATGGTGTTGCCCCATAGCGGCCAGAGAGCAACGTGATGCGCAAAATGGTGGCCATCACAGTTCCTCTGCATTGATGTCATCGTCGATGACAGCTGCTGCCTTGCCTTTACTGGTCTTGGCTTTAGGCGCTGACAGGGTGAGGGCAAAGTCGGTGATGAGGGGCTGCTGAAACAACCCCAATTGTTGGCAGGCCTTGAGCTGTTGCTGGAGTTGCTCCAGCAAATCCTCTGCTTGGCCGATCTCTTCTGGGATGCCTTCACTGAGCTGCAAGATGCAGTGGGACCTGAGATCCAGTGGCTCAGAGAGAAGGAGTGCCAGTTTCAGGCGAGCCAAAAGGCGCAGGACTTCCCGCGCAGGCTCAGGCAACGGTAGACGCTTGATCCGGCCTTCCGCCAAGTAGATCGGCATCTTGATTTCCCGTGCAATGAACGCTTGGTGCCGGTGGACGATGTAGCCGATTCCGAGTTTGGAAACCTTGCTGTCTCCTCCTTCGCCACCGTCCTTATCGGGGGGTGAGAACACTGCCTCCCAGTTGAAGTCTCCCTTTACGGTCAGTGGATCTTTCGCTACACCCCCATCAGTGATCGCCTGCGCTCCATAGGCCACCACCTCGGCAGAAAAGAGTCGCGGGGTTTTCGCCACGTTGGGGTCGAGCCCGGAAAGCTGGCTGTAGAACACCCCGTGCAAAAGGGAATTTGGGCATCGGCGGAAGGTGGCCTCAGCAATGCCGTTATCCAAAATGTCAGTAACGAGCTCTGCCTGAAAGGCCGCAAACTCTTTCTCTTTCACCTTGCAGAACCAGCCAGAGGCCAGCCTGTGTGGAAGTTCCAGGCTGCTGCTGATCCTCGTTCGCCCCGCAGGGTCCGTAACCGTTAGCCGCACGTAGGGCAAAGCTTCCAACCCAGGGATCAACTCACCAGGACCCTGCAGCAGCGTTGCCTCCAAGTGATTCGCCAGGGATTGAACCGAATCCACAATCACCACGTTCTCTCCGCTACTGGCATCGCGTACAACGCTGTGCCCCACATCAGCAAAACCAGCGGGCACGAAAGTTGGGAGAACGGGTGAGAGGTTGAGCGTTTTATGCATGGTGATCAGGGGGTGGGTGTTTGCCAGCGGCGAGATGCACGGGCATCCGCTTCTCGAAGCAGGGCTTCCAACCATGCAAGTCGGAAGGGGCCATGGAACCGCAGCAGGCGCCGGGCCCTTGCGCTCCAATCAGCACCAAGATCCATCGGCGGATAGGCCAGGGCCGTTGCATCGCAGACGCCTGGCACCGCTGGTAACACTTCGCCATCGATCACACCATGGAGCGGATCTTCCTCTCTATGCCAGGGAAAGGGTTCCAGTCGAAGCCGGACCTTGCCGTGGTGGCTCATCACCAGATAAGCGATCAGGTCGTTTTCACCCATCTGAAGCGCTGCAAGAGCAGAGGCGACTTCATGGCGGAACCCCCTGCGTTCGTGCTTGCTTCCCCGGCCTGGTGCCTTGGCCCACAGCCCCTCGCTGCAGCCATTGGCGCGCATCGTGGCTTGAAAAACAGGGTGCGCCTTTCCGATGTCATGGAGCCATGCCGCCCGAATGAGATCAGCAGCCCGATCCGTAGAAATAGACAAAGCGGAACAGAGTTCCGTGGCCTCCTCACGGGCATCACTCAAATGCTGAGGCAGGGTTACGGCTGTGCTGTAGGAAAAGCTTCGTTGCTCTTCTGGATCCAGATCCGATGCCTCAACCGCGACGGGCATCACTTCAGTCAGTGCCTCAGGCCACCAGCCCCGCTCAGGGTCATAACCCCCATCTGTTGAGGCAACAGCCGCCACGGCACCAACCCGCAGCTGTTTGAAAGGGATTTCGATCCAACCTTCGCCTGCAGGAGTCCAGAACTTTGTGTAGCGGTCTTTCAGGGACTTCAACGACACGGAGCAGAGCTCAGCGTCGACTGAGGGGGCCATGCCGGCATGTGGATTTTTCCGCCAGAGCAATGACACATCCTTCATTTCCCCGACCCGCAGATAGGGACTGATGTCCACATCGCCCTGTGCTGCTGGGTGGGTATCAAAAAGATCCTGGACAAAGGTGTCGCCCCGCAGCCTTTTCCCCTTGTCCGGCTGAGGCGGTGCTGCCACCCGCATCAGGTTGCGCACGCACGCGTCGCCATCGAGCTCCTCCAGCCGTTGCCGCGTTTCAGCGAGTTCCTCGTCCTCGTAGGGCAGGGATGCTGCAGGTTCCATCACAATCACCGCAGCATCTGGGTACGTGTTGTTCCGCCCCACCCGTCCGCAGCGCTGCACAAACGATGCCCACGGACAAAGATCAGTGATCAAGAGCCGGGCATCGAGATCGATCCCTGCCTCTACGGTCTGGGTGGCAATCAGCAATCCGCGGAATTGGCGCAGCCGCGCTTCGATCTCCTGCCGTTCTGCGCGGCGGAATCGCGAATGGAGCAGCATCAATGGCAGATCGCCCAGCTGTGACGCGATTTCCTGGGCGCGGCGCACCTGATTCACAACCACCAGCGTGAGGGTGCCCTGCTGGTGATGCGTGCGAACCAGGTCCACTGGCTGAGCATCACCCGCAATGCTGAGGGGTTTGGTACGCCCCACCTTCCTCTGCGCCACCGGATGTTCGTAATCGGCATCGCTCAGCCCGTGCTGAGGAGTTCCTTCCTTGAGCAGAGCAGCATCGAGAGTGGCAGAGCACAGCACCAGCTCTCGAGGCATCGGCCCGCCCAGCTTGTCGTGCAACTCCTGAAGGCGCATGGCCGTTCTCACGGCAGCCCCCTGGAGCTGCGTCTCATCCACCACGATTCGCACATCGCTGTTCAATGCAGCAAAATGGCGGGGCCAGCTCCAGCGTGAGCAGCAGTAGCCACGCATCAGCTGGCGGCTGACCACCTGATCAAGGGTGCCCACGATTACGGCTTCTGCTGCGAGCGCATCGGCGTAGTCGTTCTCGATCTGCCCGCCGCGCAGGACATGCACAGGGATGGCCATTCCCAGACGTTCAATTACGGCCCGGCACTCAGCCGCGATCTGATCGGTAAGGGTACGCAGTGGCAGTTGATAAACCAGGCGCCTCGGCGTTACCTCGGGCCGCTGCTGCCGGTCCCACAGCCAGCCCACCAGGGTTGCAAGGGTCTTGCCCAGCCCCGTGGGCGCCTCCAGGGTTCGCACCGGTGCAGGCACCCCAAGCTCCATCCAGGCCAGCTGGAAGGGAAGCGGCGAGAAGCCAGCGGCTGCCTCGAAGTAGCTGGCGGCATTCAAGTGGGCATCAGACCTTGTATCTCACTGCTTTAGCAATGGGGCAGACAAATGGCAGCAGATGCGCTTCATCTGTGCTTGCAGCATCCGTGAAAAGCATTGCTGGGACTGCAGTCTATACCCTTACGCCACGTATTCTTGATTGGATGCTCTCAATTATTGCCTTGCTTTGCTGTTTTCAATGCAGGAACTGCATTATTGTTTATTCTTTCTTCCTAAATCGCCTGCTATCACTTGGTATCCGCTACTGTCTAACCCAATCCTGAATTTACCGGGCGAGGGGTTACGCTCTTGGTGCTTTGGGCAAGGCTCATCTGTAGAGGTGCATTTGCACATGAGCCCGTTTATAAATAGGAACTTTTACCTGATTCTTCCATGACAGACCTGTCCAGATACAATCCAATTACTAAGACGTATACCGGAACATCAGGAAATGATGAGATAAATATCAATGACATCGTACAAGTCTATCCCGGAGAAACTGGATATGTGGTGAACGCGGGGCCTGGAAATGATGTGATAGCTACCCTCATTGTTGATCAGCCACGATTTGATTTTATCAATGGTGAAGATGGTAACGATACCATGGCGGTTTCTACGTTTGGAGTCACCGGGGGTCTTGTTTGGTTGTCTGGAGGAAGGGGGACAGATTCAGCTCTCCTTGTAAATCCAATCTTATTTCCAGAGTTCCGCGTAGGAAATGAATCGATAGAGTTTGACCTGGAAAGTGCTTCTGGATCTCTTCTCGTTCGTGTATTCCTTACAACAGAGTTGATTACTATTAAATTTGATGATTATCCGGACCCACTTCTTTTTCTCACTGAGGATATCTTCCGGGGTCGAATTCGAGAAGTCACCTTTGCTGAAGTCTTTGATCGCGCTTATCTAGATAACGCAGATTGGCACCTCAAAGGACTTGATACATTTGACCTGGCTCTTGATGGCGGATTAGGGACTACAGGAGCCATCACTTCTTCTATCGCTGGTGTGTTTAGGGAAGGAGTTACGCTTCGTGCAGCAGATGTTGTTGGGGATCCTGATGGCCTTCCGACAAATCCCAGCTACGCGTACCAGTGGTATAGAAACGGAGTTGCCATTGCTGGAGCAACAGCTAGCACCTATTTCGTTCCTGCTAGAGGGTCTGGCACCTACAGTGTCGGTGTCACTTATACAGACTTGATTGATTACAGGGAAACGGTGTTTTCTCCTGATCAATTTGTTGCTGCAATCAATAATGGCAATGGCTCTGCCGGGGCGATGAGCTCCTCGATCGCAGGTGTGTTTCGAGAAGGCGTTACTCTAAGCGCTCCCGCAGTGTTTGGTGATCCTGATGGAATGCCTGCTAATCCCAATTATTCATACCAATGGTTTAGAAATGAATCTGCCATTGCTGGTGCAACCGGTAAAAACTATACCGTGCCTAACGGCAGGACAGGTATCTATCGCGTCGCCGTCACCTATACGGATCAGCAGGGGTTTAGAGCAACGGTAAGCTCTCCTAATCAAATGGTCGGCAAGATACTTTCTGGCACATCAGGAGCAGATAACCTGATTGGAACAATAGGCAGTGATCTCATCACCGGACTTGCAGGTGCTGATCGATTAACTGGAGGCGGGGCGGCAGATACCTTCCGCTATAATGCTCTCACTGAGACACGCCTAAGTTCATATGATCGGATAACCGACTTTGCCATTGGTAGTGACAACATTGATGCCCCAACTGCCATTCGGCCTCCAAATATTTCGGTGTTGGGACGTGCTACTGCATTGACTCAAAAAGGAATCAATCAGCTTTTTGTCAATTCTCCTTTCCGAGCGAATAGCGCTGCAACATTCACTCTGGGCTCCGGGCCTTCCACTCGAACTTTCATCGCTCTGAATGATCGCTTTCTTGGATTTGACGCTTCCCGTGATGCATTTATCGAGATCACTGGATTTTCCGGAACCTTATCAAGAATAGTGATTAATTAGCTCTATTCCTATTTGCCACCATCCAGCTCACCGGAGCCTATCCGCCTCTGGAAGTACTCCTTGTAGTTGTTTCTGCAGGAATATTTAGTATTGAGCATGTCGCGTATCCCTTCAAACGGCACCCTGTACGGGATTTCCGGAGGCAAACTAGGGAGTGCGTAGAGAGGTTGAGCGCTTACGCAAAGAGATTGCTGACCTGGACAAGCGGATTGCAAGAAATAAAGGCGTATTGCGAAGCAGGTGCTTGAAGAAGAACGGAAGGTGCCCTGTGCGGAACGGTTGGGGCGTCTGTCTGCGACAAATGCACGAGCAGAAAAAGTGTTGGCAGACATTTGAATGGAATAAACCGTTCCAGTTATGAGCGATACACAGCGTTCAGGGCGAATTGGGGTCTTCAACAAGTCGAAGTGGAATTGATTTTTAGGGGTAACGGGAGAGGCAAAATTCATCCCCCTCTTTTTCTTTTTTTCTTTTTACTACCTCCCCCCCTCCCCCCTATGAAGAAGAAGAAAAAAAAGAAGGAAGGGTAAAACCAACTGGGTTGGAGGTTTACACCCCAGCAGACCTTTCTATACTCATCCGCTACCAAAGGTGATAATGCTCACGGATTCAGAACTGCCTCGCTTGACACCGATCAAGTTGATAGCAAAAGAACTGCTGACGACCGAAGCACCACTACGCAAAGCACTCGTCAAACGCAAAACCAATTTCAAACAGTGGGACATCGTTAGGCGCTGATCTCACTCCCCCCACGCCACGACCTGTAAAGGCGACCCAAATGGAACTTACAAACACGCTTCAACTTGTATCGACAGCGGACCTTACACAGCAGATAACGGAAATGTGCCAAACGCACCTTCCCGGTCCCTACGACCCAAAGCACTTACCGAAAGACCTTCGTGACGAACAGGACGCGTACGAACGGCAAATGCAGTACTACCTCGGTCAGGCATTGAGTCTGTACCAGAGGGGTCCCGCTCGTAAACAACGACCGACGCAAGCCCGTCAAGAACGGAGGCGCTTTGCGAAGCCTTGGCCACGGACGCAACAACACACTTGGCCAGGGATCACCTTAGCCCCAATCTGTTGGACATCTGTTGGTCAGGACTCGATTTAACCGCACAAAACCCTTGGTATGACTAGGCCCTAAACGTTGAACAGAAACTCCATCACATCCCCCTCGGCCACCACGTAGTCCTTCCCCTCACTCCGAAGCCAGCCCCGGTTGCGCGCCTCCACCAGAGAACCGGCCTCCAGGAGCTGCTTGGTGGCGATGGTCTGGGCCCGGATGAAGCCCCGTTCGAAATCTGTGTGGATCACTCCTGCGGCCTGGGGCGCGGTCATGCCCTCCCGGATGGTCCAGGCCCGGGTTTCCTTCTCTCCGGTGGTGAAGTAGGTCCGCAGGCCGAGCAGGTCGTAGGTGGCGCGGATCAGGCTCTTGAGGCCCCCCTCGTTCACGCCGAGCCCCTCAAGGAACTCCTGCCGCTCTTCCTCAGGAAGCGCAATCAGTTCGGCCTCCACCTGGGCGGAGATCGCCACCGCCGCCGCCCCCTCTTTCGCCGCCAGGGCCTGCACCGCCTGGGTGAGGGCGTTTCCTGCGGCCAGATCGTCTTCGCTCACATTGGTGGCATAAATGATCGGCTTGGCCGTGAGCAGCCCCAGGGGCTTCACCAGGAGCTCTTCCTCTTCGCTGAGGGCCACGCTGCGGGCGGCCCCACCGGCTTCCAGCACCTCCTGCAGGCGGGCCAGGGCCCCATCCTCCAGCTGGGCCTCCTTGCTGGTGCGCAGCTGTTTCTTGAGGCGGTCCCGGCGCTTTTCGATCTGGGAGAGATCGGCCAGGCCCAGCTCCAGATTGATCACCTCCGCATCCCGCACCGGATCCACCGACCCGGACACGTGGATCACGTCCCCATCCTCGAAGCAGCGCACCACGTGGACGATGGCGTCCACCTCGCGGATGTTGGCGAGAAACTTGTTGCCCAGGCCTTCGCCCTGGCTGGCCCCTTTCACCAGCCCGGCAATATCCACGAATTCCACCCGTGTGGGCACGATCTCCCGCGAATGGGAGAGGTCCGCCAGCTGCTGCAGCCGGCTGTCGGGCACGGCCACCACGCCCGTGTTGGGCTCGATGGTGCAGAAGGGAAAGTTGGCCGCCTGGGCCTGGGCATTGGCCACGAGGGCGTTGAAGAGGGTCGACTTGCCGACGTTGGGCAGGCCGACGATTCCGGCTTTGAGCATGGTCGGAAATCTAGGCGCCGCAGATCCCCCCATCACCCGCGAGACTGGTGCCAATTCCGGCCCACCGATGACTGCCCCGCGTCCGATCCGCTCCCTCGAGCCGGTGGCCTCTCCTCCTGCGGTGGTGCCTCCCCCTCCCCGTGCTTTGCCCGTGCGCCAGGCCCGCTCCCGTCGGCCCCTGTGGATCGCCCTGGCGGCCCTGCTGGCCCTGCTGGCTGGCCTGGGCTTCTGGCAGCGCCAGCGCTCTGCTTCTCAGCAGAATGTGGCTCCCTACACGGCCCTGGCCCGGAGCGGCAGCCTGCCTGGGGTGGTCACGGCCAGTGGGGAACTGGATGCGGTGGAGCGGGTCAATGTGAGTCCCAAGCGCCAGGGCCAGCTTCGGGAGCTGCTGGTGGACGAGGGAGACAGGGTGGCGGAAGGCCAACCCATTGCCGTGATGGATTCCGGCGACCTTCGGGATCGTTTGGAAGAACTGCAGGCCAATCTCCGCTCCGCCCAGGCCGAGTTGGAGCGCAGCCGCAGCGAACTGGCTCGCAACCAGCCCCTCCATCGCCAAGGTGCCATCAGTCTCAACGATCTCCAGCGCTTCCAGGCGGATTACGAGGTGAAGCGCATGGGGGTAGCTGCGGCGACGCAGCGGATCCAGCAACGGCAGGTGGAGGGCAACGAGCTCATTGTGCGTGCTCCGTTCGCGGGGGTGATTTCCCAGCGCTTTGCCGAACCCGGTGCCTTCGTGACCCCCACCACCACGGCGTCCGCCACCGCAGGGGCCACCAGTTCCTCCATCGTGGAGCTCTCCCAGGGGTTGGAGGTGATCGCCAAAGTGCCGGAGAGCGATCTTGGCCGGCTCCGGATCGGCCAGCCGGCTGATGTGCGAGTGGATGCCTTCCCCGATCGCCGCTTCCCGGCCCGGGTGCGCCAGATCGCGCCCCGCGCAGTGAAGCTTAATAACGTCACCTCCTTTGAGGTGAAGCTTGGGCTTCTCAACCCGCCCCCGGAGCTGCGGATCGGCATGACGGCCGATGTGGACTTCAAGACCGGCAACCTGCCGGCCCGCACCCTGGTGCCCACGGTGGCCGTGGTCACGGAAAAGGGACGGCCCGGTGTGTTGCTGGTGGGGAAAAATCGTCAGCCCACCTTTCAGCCGGTGGAACTGGGGGTGAGCAGCGGTAAAGACACCCAGATCCTTTCGGGTCTGGACCCCGGGACCCGGGTCTTCATTGATCTGCCCCCGTGGGCTAAGCAGAGGAAGCCATGAACCTCCGAGCCGCCGCCAGAATCCGACCACTGGCATAGCCATCGCCGAAGGGGTTGTGGGCCTGGGCCATCTCGGCGTAGGCCTCGGGATCCTGGAGCAGCCGACTCGCTTCCGCCACGATTGAGGTGCTTTCGGTGCCCACCAGCTTGGCCGTGCCGGCATCGATGGCCTCTGGCCGCTCAGTGGTGCGGCGCAGCACCAGCACCGGTTTTCCCAGGGCGGGGGCCTCCTCCTGCAACCCACCGGAATCGGTGAGGAGCAGGGTGCACCCCCGCATCGCGGCCACCAGCTTGTCGTAATCGAGGGGGTCGGTGAGGAAGGCTCTGGGGTGCTGGCCTAGGAGGGCCTGCAGGGGCTCCCGCACCGTTGGGTTGCGGTGGAGGGGAAGCAGGAGGGCCGTATCGGGGAACAGATCGAGCAGAGCAAGAAAGGCTCTGCCGATATCGGCGAGCCGCTCGCCCCAGTTCTCCCGTCTGTGCACCGTGGCGAGCAGCACCCGTTGGTGGGTCCAGTCGAGGCCAGGCAGCTCCCATTGCGGAGCGGTTTCCGCCATTTGAAGGAGCGCATCGATCACCGTGTTGCCGGTGGTGATCGTTTCCCCCACCACCCCGGAGGCCCGCAGATTGGCGGCGGAGCGCTCGGTGGGGGCAAAGTGCAGCAGGGCCAGCTGGGAGATCAGGCGGCGATTGGCTTCCTCTGGGAAGGGATCGAGAAGGTTGTCGGTGCGGAGGCCGGCCTCCACATGGCCCACGGGGATCTGTTCATAGAAGGCGGCCAGGGCGCTAGCAAAGGCCGTGGTGGTGTCTCCCTGCACCAACACCAGGGCCGGGCGATGGGCCTGGAATTCCTCCTTCAATCCCTGCAGGGCCGCGCAGGTGACGTGGGTCAGGGTCTGCTGGGGCGCCATCAGCGCCAGGTCGTGATCCGCCTTGAGACCGAAGAGATCCATCACCTGGCTCACCATTTCCCGGTGTTGCCCGGTGAGAACCACCCGGGTTTGAAAATCCTCGGCCTTCTGAAACGCCAGGATCACCGGCGCGAGCTTGATGGCTTCCGGGCGGGTGCCCAGAACGATGGTGACCAGCGGCAGGGCACCGGCAGCAGCAGACAAGACCCGGTTGCAGACCGCACGATCCTAGGGATGGTTGTCGCTGCTCCTCTCTGGCGTCGGCAGATCCGGTTCAGGAATGGCACCATGCTTTCAGTGGTTATCAGGCACCATGGTCCATTCCTCCCATCTGCGCCCCGTCGGCTCAGACCCGTTTGCGAAGGCCAGCGGGGGGGGTGTGGCCCCGCCGCCGCCGCCACCTCGCCAGATCCCCAGCAGCCTGGCGGCCCAGGAGCCCGCTGTCGGCCAACTGGGGATCCCCCCCCAACTGCCCGCTTCGATGGAAGAGATCGTGCGGATCGCCTTTGCGAATGATTTTTCCGATGTTCATCTCGGAGTGGGAGAAGAGCCCCGCTATCGCAACCGCGGTGAAATGGTTCGAACAGGTTGGCCGGTAACAGATAAGACCACCTTTCGGGATTGGCTGCGTGAGCTCCTCGAACCCTCCGATGTGGATCTCTTCCATCGGGAGAAGGAATATGACGGTTCCTATAGCTTCTCTTTTGTGCGTGTGCGCATCAATGTGCTCGAAACATTGCGTGGAGACGCCATGGTTTTGCGGCTGATTCCTACGAAGATGCCCACCATTGAGCAGCTCAATCTTCCGGAGCAGCTCAGAACTCTTGCCGAACGTCCGAAGGGCCTTTTTCTAGTGACGGGTCCTACGGGCTCGGGCAAGAGTACGACTTTGGCTGCGATCATAAATTATATCAATGCCACCATGAAGCGCCATATTCTCACGATTGAAGACCCGGTGGAGTTTGTGCATGAGAGCAAGCTTTCCCTGGTCCGTCAGCGGGAGGTTGGTTTGCACACCAAGCTGTTCCGCAATGCGTTGAAGGCATCCCTCAGGGAAGACCCTGACGTGATCTTGATTGGTGAGATCAGAGATCTGGAAACCCTCAGCACGGCCATCGAAGCTTCGCAGACCGGTCACCTTGTTTTTGGAACCCTCCACACCAACTCCGCCGTTCGAACCGTGGAGCGAGTCTTGGGAATGTATCCGCCCCAGGAGCAGGAGAGTGTGCGCCGCACGATTTCCGAGGCGCTGCTGGCTGTTCTTTCCCAAGGGCTCATCAAGACAACGGATGGCAAGCGAGCGGGGTATTTCGACTTCTTTGTCAATACAGATGCCTGTCGAGATTATATCCAGCGTGGACAGCTTGATGAAATCGAGGCGATCATGTCTCGCAGTTCATTCGATGGAATGATCACTATTAATCAGTCTCTGGCCAGCCTGGTGGAGGAGGGGCGTGCCACAGCTGAAGAAGCCATGCATCACAGTCTGAAGCCCAATGAATTGGCGCAGACGTTGCGGGGGCGTTTTTAGGGTTGTCTCGCGTCTTGGTCAGCCGTGGTGAGCCAGTCGGGCCACGATCAAGACGGTGAGGCCCACGGAGAGCCCCACCATGGCCAGCCTTCCGTTCCAGATCTCCGCCTGGGGGGTGAACCCACGGCGCCAGGCGTTGAGTTCCTGCTGGGACACAGGTTCGGGGTGGGCTTCAGCACCAGGCGTGTCCGCCGTCTCTGGGAGCCTGTTGGAGGGGCGAGCCGTTGCCATGGCTGAGACCCGCCTCGTGCTGGGCCTGGAAAAGAAAAGGAAATCTACTGGATGTTGAGAGAAAACGGATGGATTCCTGACGGCTTCAGAAGCACGGTGGGGTGACGTAGAGCTGATCCGCTTCCTCCAGGGGGCAGCGGGCCGCCACGCCCAAGCGGATGGAACTGGATTGTCCGGCCATCAACCTTTGCAGAGCCGCCTGGCCCACCATCGCCGCATTGTCGGTGCAGTAGGCGAGGGGAGCCACCTGCCAGGAAATGCCCCGCGCCGCGGCGCCTTCTTCGAGGTGGCTGCGGAGTCGGCGGTTCGCCGCCACTCCCCCCACGAGCACCAGGGTCTTGAGACCCCCTTCCTCCGCGCAGCGGAGGCTTCGCTCCACCAGCACCTCGGCCACCACCCTCTCGAAGCTGGCGGCCAGATCGGCCAGGGGCAGCGCTCCGCCCCCCTCCCGCAGGCTCTGCACCTGACGTCCCACGGCTGTCTTCAGCCCGCTGAAACTGAAGTCGTAGGGATGGAATCCCCCACCCGGCAGCGACACCCTGCCCTTGGGGAAAGCGAAGCGCTGGTCGTCCCCTCCCCTCGCCGCCCTCTCGATGGCCGGTCCCCCCGGGTAGCCCAGCCCCAGCACGCGGGCCACCTTGTCGAAACATTCGCCCGCCGCATCATCCCTGCTGCGCCCGAGGCGCTGATAGCGGCCAGGGCCCTCCACCCGGATCAGTTCGGTGTGCCCTCCGCTGACCAGCAGCACCAGGTGGGGCAAGGCGGGAGGACCCGCCTCCAGAGAGGCAGACCACAGGTGGCCCTCCAGATGGTGCATCCCCAGGAATGGCTTCTGGTGGAGCCGGGCCAGGGTTCGACCCATCACGGATCCCACCAGCAGAGCCCCCACCAGGCCGGGCGTCACCGTGGCGGCAATGGCATCCAGAGCTCGCAGAGGCAGGCCGCTCTCCCGTTGCACCTGCTCGATCAGCCCTGGAAGAGCCTCCAGGTGGCGCCGGGAGGCGATCTCCGGCACGACCCCGCCCCAGCGGGCATGCTCCTCCACCTGGGAGGCCACAGCAGACGCCAGAACCCCCTGATCACTGACGATGGCGGCGGCCGACTCGTCACAACTTGTTTCGAGGGCCAGAACTGATGGCATGGGCCCCTTGGCCCTCCCTTACTCTCCGCCATGACATCTTGACCCGCGGCCCCCATCCATGCGCCGTCTCTTCGCCGTTCTCCTCACCGCCTTCCTGATCTTTGGATGGGCGCCTACGGCCCAAGCCGATATCGGTGGCCTCACGCCCTGCACGGAAAATGTCCGTTTCCAGCAGCGGGCTGGAGCTGCCAAAACCGAACAGGCCAAAGCCCGCTTCAGGCTTTACAGCCAGGCCCTCTGTGGCACCGACGGTCTGCCCCACCTGATTGTGGATGGGCGCTGGAGCCATGCCGGTGATTTCATCATTCCTGGCATCGCCTTTCTCTACATCGCCGGCTGCATTGGCTGGGCCGGTCGCACCTACCTGATTGCCATTCGTGGCGCCAAGGACGCGACCATGAAGGAGATCCAGATCGACCTTCCTCTCGCTTTCAAGAGCACCCTGGCCGCCGCAAGCTGGCCCTTGGCTGCACTTCGGGAGTTCACCAGCGGGAAGTTGGTGGAAGCCGACAGCAAGGTCACCGTCTCCCCCCGCTAAACCTCGCCGTCACTTCTTCACATCGGCCCCACCAACCATGAAAAAGTTCCTCACCACCGCCCCTGTTTTTGCAGCGATCTGGTTCACCATCACCGCCGGAATCATGATCGAATTCAATCGCTTCTATCCCGATCTGCTGTTCCATCCGCTCTAGGCATCAACATTGGCTTCAGCGAAACATCACGGCCCCTTGCGGGCCGTTTTTTTTGGCTCAAGGGTTGGCTCCCAACCCTGCCAGCCCCATGAGTGTTTCCAGTTCCTGGCCCGCCACCTCCAGTTCCCCATTCACCAGCACCGCATCGAACTCTGCACTGGCCGCCAGTTCCTCCCGGGCCCGGGCCAGCCTCTGTTGGATCGCCTCTTCGGCCTCTGTGCCTCGGCCGCGAATGCGTCGCTCCAGCTCCTCAAAAGAGGGTGGAGCCACGAAGATCTGCTGGCCGATGGGAAAGGTGCGTCGCACTTGCCGGGCCCCTTCCAACTCGATTTCCAGCAACACGGGTTGGCCCTGTGCCAACCGCTGTTCCACGGCCGCGCGAGGGGTCCCGTAGCTGTTTCCTGCGAAGGTGGCCCATTCCAGGAAGCCGTCGGCCTTCACCTGTTGCTCGAAATCGTTCGCATTCAAGAAGAAGTAATGCACCCCATCCACCTCCCCTTCCCGGGGGGCACGGGTCGTGGCCGAAACCGAGAGCCACAGCTCGGGATGGCGCTGCAACAGGGCCCGCACCAGGGTGCCTTTCCCCACGCCGCTGGGTCCTGTGAGCACCGTGAGCCGGCCAGGTTGGCCTCCTGTGGGTTGGCTCATGGGGATGGTCATCCTTTCGGCAGCTTGGGGTCGCACACCCTGGCCCGCAGACAATGGACTGCAGATGATTGCGCCTTTCGCGCATGGTAAGTGTCTTCCAGCCCATCGATGCCACCACCCTGCGCGCCCTGGTGGGGGAGCTTCGCGGGGCCCTGGTGCCGAGCCGCTTTGAAAAAGCCCAGCAGAGTGATGGCCACACCCTGCAATTGGCCCTGCGCCACATGGGTGGGCTCCAGTGGCTCGAGCTGAGCTGGATGGCAGAAGCCCCCCGCCTCCTGGCGATCCCACCTCCGCCTCGGCAAGGGGAAGGCAGCACCTTGGCCCGCCAGGTGCAGCATGGTCTCCGCGGCCTGGCCCTTGTGGCCGTGGGCCAGCAGGGTTGGGAGCGGGTGGTGACCCTGGATTTTGCGCCCCGCCCCGGGGAGCCGGTCCAGCGCCAACTGGTGCTGGAGTTGATGGGGCGCCATAGCAATCTCTTTCTTCTCAATGCCCAGGGGCAGGTGATCGCCCTGGCCCGGCAGGTGCGAGCGGAACAGTCCCGGTGGCGCCCCATCGGCACCGGGGATCCTTACACCCCTCCTCCCCCCCTGCGGGGGGAACCGCCCCGTGCGGAGGAGTCGTTCGAACGCTGGCAACGGCGCTTGACGGCCCTGCCCCAGACCCTCTCTGAGGCCCTGATGGAGGCCTATCAGGGGGTGAGCCCCATCCTGGTGCGCCAGCTCCTGGAGGGTCCCTCGCCAGGGGGCGCCCCTCTGCATCGGCAGCAACCGGTGCGGGAGCTCTCGGCTGAGCAGTGGGGCCAGTTGTGGCAGCGGTGGCAGCAGTGGCTTCAGGCGGTGGAAGGGGAACGCTTTGCTCTGAGCCGCACCGCCCTGGGGGAGGTGCGCTGCTGGCCGGCGCCGCCAGCCCCCGACCAACCCTCCGTTCCGTTGGCGATCCATGGGGCCCTCGCCGCCCTGAGCCAGGCCTGGTTGGAGGCCCGTCAGCTGAACCAGCGCCGCCAGACTTTGCTGCACCGGCTTGGGGCGCTACGCCAGCGGGAGGCCCGTCTGCTGGACGACCAGCAGGCCCTTCTGGAGGCCGCCGCAGGCAGTGAAGCGCTTCAACGGAAGGCGGATGGGCTCCTGAGCCAATACCCCCCGGACAAGGAGCAGATCCAGCAGGCCCAGGGTCTCTACAAGCGCGCCCGCAAACTGCGCCGTTCCGTGGCTGCCATCACCCCCCGCCTGGAGGCCCACCAGCAACGGCTCGCCTGGCTGGAGGAGGCCCTGGTGTATGCGGATCAGGCCGACCAGGCGGATCAGCTCGCGGCCTTGGAGGAAGATCTCCACCAGCTGGAGCCCAAGGCCCGGAGCGGGGCTGCCAAGGAAGCCCAGCAACGGAGGAGGGGAGAAGGGGAACGGGGCGCTCCCCATCCCCTGGAACTGCGCTCGCCTTCGGGCCTCTGCCTTCAGGTGGGGCGCAACCATCGCCAGAACGATTGGATCAGCTTGCGCCAGGCGCGACGGGGCGATCTTTGGTTTCACGCCCAGGAGATGCCGGGCAGCCATGTGGTCTTGAAGGCCTCCGCAGGACCGGCCGCAGAAGCCGATCTCAAGGCTGCGGCGGATCTGGCGGCCCATTTCAGCCGGGGACGGGGGAACGCCAGGGTGCCTGTGGTGATGGTGCCCACGGAAGGGCTGCAGCGCCTTCCCGGCAGCGCCACGGGTACCGTGCGCCATCGGGGGGGAGAGATTCTCTGGGGGCAACCTGAGCAGGCCCGGCTGTTGCTGGGGGCTTCCTAAACTCAGATCTATCCATGATGGATATCACCCCCCTGTCCCCTGCCGATTCCCCCGCTCCGGGCTCGTCCCTGGCCCCAGCACCTGGGGAGATCAGTTTTGATGATGAGCTGCCAGGCGAAGTGGAGATGAGCCTGGTGGAGCACATCGAGGAGCTCCGCAGGCGCATTCTGCGGGGCCTTCTGGTGCTGGTGGTGGCCGCCTCCGGCGCCCTGCTCCTGGTGCGCCCCCTGGTGCGGCTCCTGGAGCAGCCGGCGCAAGGAATCCGGTTCCTGCAGCTGGCCCCAGGCGAATTTCTCCTGGTGTCGCTCAAGGTGGCGGGGTACGCGGGTTTGGTGCTGGCCCTGCCTTGGTGGTTGTTCGAGGGGTTGGCCTTTGTGCTGCCGGGGCTCACCCGACGGGAACGGCGTCTGCTGGCCCCTGCGGTGGGGGCCTCCAGCGTGCTCTTTTTTGCCGGTCTGGCCTTCGCCTGGTGGGCCCTGGTGCCTGCAGCTCTGCGGTTCCTGGTGAGCTACGGCGCCGATGTGGTGGAGCCCCTCTGGTCGATCGAGCGCTATCTGGATTTCGTGCTCCTGCTGATGGTGGCCACCGCCTTGGCGTTTCAGCTGCCCGTGTTGCAACTGGTGTTGGGAGCCCTGGGCCTGCTGGACGCCCCCACCATGGTGCGAGCCTGGCGCTGGGTGGTGCTCATCAGCGCCCTTGCAGGGGCCGTGCTCACCCCCTCTACGGATCCCATCACCATGTTGCTTCTCTCCGGAGCCATCACCGCCCTCTATGGCCTGGGCGTGGCCCTGGTGGCCCTGAGCCAGTCGGGGAGATGGCTCACCAAAGCCTCCGATCCCCCTTGAGGCGGCCGCCGATCAGTGCCCGATCAGAGAAGGAACTCCACGGCTCGGGGGTCGGATACGAGCAGGGCGAGAGAGAGAGCCTTGCCCATCCTGGGGCGATCCCGTCCTTCCTCCAACCAGGTGCGCACCGGGTTGGCCGCTCCCAGCGCATTCAGGGTGGCCGCCACCTGGGCCAGCCTCTCGCGATAGGCCTGCGGGGTCATGGGAAACGATTGCTGCTCCAGATGGCCCCACATCACCTGGAAGTAGAGCCGGCCTTGTCGCTGCACCAACCGCAGGTCGTAGGAGGCCTGCCAGCGGCGCTGCAGCAAGCCGATCAATTCTTCTTCACTGAGGGCGACCTCGGGACCGGCCATGGGCTGGCGATCGCAGCTGAATCATTTTGAGGCTTCCCGTCTCCGTCCCTGCCCGCATCGAACCGTGAAGCCTTTCATCGGAGCTGGCCTTTCGCTCCCGGCATTGACCAGGTGCAGTTCATAATGGCCAGGCGATAGCCAGCCGCTTCTCCGGTCCTGCCATATGACCCAAATACCTGCAGCGTCTTCCCCCGCTGACGTGCCCGGGATGGGTCGCCGGCAGTTCATGAATCTGCTCACCTTCGGCACGATCACGGGCGTGACGCTGGGAGCCCTCTATCCGGTGGTCAGCTACTTCATTCCGCCCAAGGCCGCTGGCTCAGGCGGTGGCACCACCGCAAAGGATGAGCTGGGCAACACGGTCACCGCGACCGGTTGGCTCTCCAGCCACAAAGAGGGGGATCGCAGCCTGGTGCAAGGCCTCAAGGGTGATCCCACTTATCTGATCGTGGAGGGTCCTGAAGCCATTGGTAATTACGGGATCAACGCCATCTGCACCCACCTGGGTTGCGTGGTGCCCTGGAACAGTGGCGCCAATAAATTCATGTGCCCCTGCCATGGCAGTCAATATGACGCCACTGGAAAAGTGGTGCGTGGCCCCGCTCCCCTGTCGCTAGCCCTGGCCCATGTCGCTGTCGAAAACGACACGGTGTTCGTGAGCCAGTGGACGGAAACCGACTTCCGCACCGGAGAGTCCCCTTGGTGGGCCTGATCTCCCATCCCCCGTTCTCTTCGCTCTCCCGTTTGCCTGCTCTCGCCGTTTCACCCATGCGTCGCCCCCTTCAGGCCCTCCTCGGCAGCCTCGTCTCCTTCACCCTTGCCCTCACTGTTCTGATCGGCGGGGCCAGCCCTAGCTGGGCCTATCCCTTCTGGGCTCAGCAGAACTACGCCAGTCCCCGTGAAGCCACGGGCAAGCTCGTGTGTGCCAACTGCCACTTGGCCAAGAAACTGACCCGTGTGGAAGTGCCTCAGGCCGTCTTCCCCGACACCGTGTTCAAGGCCGAGGTGAAGATTCCCTATGACGCCAGCGTGAAGCAGGTGGCGGCGGATGGCTCCCAGACCGGGCTGAACGTTGGAGCGGTGGTGATGTTGCCCGATGGCTTCAAGTTGGCCCCCCCTGAGCGTTTGAGCGAGGAGCTGAAGGAAGAAACCTCCGGCATCTACTACACCCAGTACAGCGAGACCCAGCCCAACATTCTGCTGGTCGGTCCCCTCCCTGGAGACCAGCATCAGACCATCGTTTTCCCAATCCTTTCCCCCGATCCAGCCACGGACAGCTCCGTCCATTTCGGCAAATATCAGCTGCACGTTGGTGGCAACCGCGGTCGGGGTCAGGTGTACCCCACGGGCGAAAAGAGCAATAACGGCGTTTTCACCGCTCCGGCGGCTGGCACCATCGCCTCCATCAGTGAGGGCGAGAAGGGCGCCCAGGTGGTCGAGATCACCAAGGCGGATGGCAGCTCGGTAACGGAAACCGTTCCGGCTGGACCCTCCCTGCTCGTGAAAGTGGGCGAAGCCGTTGAGGCTGGTGCCCCCCTCACCAACGACCCCAACGTGGGTGGTTTCGGCCAGGTGGACGCGGAAGTGGTTCTCCAGAACCCGATCCGGATCTATGGCTTGCTCGCCTTCCTCGCCGCGGTGGCCCTGGCCCAGATCCTGCTGGTGCTGAAGAAGCGCCAGGTGGAGAAAGTGCAGGCTGCTGAGGGGATCGTCTGATCCCCCCTTCCATGGTCCTGGCCCTGTTCACGTCTCCCGGGCCCCAGCTCCAGCTGGGGCCCTTCACACTGCGGTGGTACGGACTGCTGATCGCATCGGCGGTCGTTCTGGGACTGTTGCTGGCCCGCCGGCTGGCCCGGCGTCGAGGCATCGATCCAACGGTGGTGAGCGACCTGCTCCCCGTTCTCGTCATCGGGGCCGTTCTGGGTGCCCGGATCTACTACGTCCTCTTGGAGTGGCGTCACTACCGTGGCCAGTGGGGTGAAATGCTGGCCATCTGGCATGGGGGGATCGCCATCCATGGGGCTCTTCTCGGGGGCACCCTGGCCACGGTTCTCTTCTGCCGTTGGCGCCGCCAGCGCTTCTGGCCCCTGGTCGATGTGCTCATGCCTGCCGTGGCACTGGGTCAGGCGATCGGCCGCTGGGGCAACTTCTTCAATTCAGAAGCCTTCGGCCTTCCCACCGACCTGCCCTGGAAGCTCACCATTCCCCCTCCCCGCCGCCCCGAAGCATTCATCGATCAAGCCACCTTCCACCCCACTTTCCTCTACGAATCCCTCTGGAATCTTGGGGTGTGTGCATTGCTGCTCGTCCTCTTTCGGCAAGCCTCCAGAGGACGCATCGAGCTTCCTGCCGGGGCCCTGAGCTGTATCTATCTCATCGGCTACAGCTGCGGCCGCTTCTGGATCGAAGGCCTCCGCCTCGACCCCCTCTGCCTTCTGTCCCAACCGCCCTTCTGCAGCGGCGGCCTGCGGATGGCCCAGTTGGTGAGTCTGCTCTTGA
>JBEIGX010000012.1:0-24655 GCA_040381675.1 Aphanothece sp. | reverse complement strand
GTGGGGCGGGTGGGCCCCGTAATAACTCACCACCCTCTGGCTGAGCCCAAGGGAAAGCCAGGCCAGCAGGGCGCTGGTGATGGCCCCGCTGAGAAAACTGAGGGGCCCCTTGCGCAAGCCGGTGGAAGGCAGGCTCTCCCCATCCGGCCCAGGCGGAGGGGAGGGCAGGCTGGGGGGTGGGGAATCGCTCATGGTCGGGGGCCCGGCTCCCCCAGGGTGGCACCGGACGTCCGCAAGCCGCAGCTCCAGCTTTCCAGGCCTGCGGCCTGTAAAGCCTCAGCCAAAGACCGTTGGGCCAGGCCCGCAGCTTCAGGGGTGGGGAAGAGGGCAAACACAGTGGGCCCCGAGCCGCTCATCGCCACCACCAACGCCCCGGAGGCCTGCTGAAGAAGCTCAATGGCCTGCGCCACGGAGGGCACCTCGGGGGCCACCACGGCCTGCAGGTCGTTTCTCAAGGGGGGGAAGGGTCGCCCCCCACCCAGGGCCGCCAGCAGGGGGCTCTCCCGCAGGGCCTGACGGCGCTGCTCAAAATCAGCCTCATGGGTGAGGTAGAAATCCCCCCGCCACTCCCGACAACGGCCGTAGGCCCAGGGGGTCGACACGCTCGCCTCGGGATGTTTCAGCAGGAGCACCCCAAGGGGAGCGGGGGCCTGGTGGCAGGCCTCCAGCCGTTCACCACGGCCGAAGCAGAGCTGGGAGCCGCCCTCCAGGCAGAACGGCACATCGGAGCCGAGCTCCGCGGCCAGGGCCGCCAGCTCGCCCGGAGGGGTGTGCAGGCCCCAGAGGGCATCGAGGCCCACGAGCGTGGCCGCCGCATCACTGGATCCCCCCGCCAGGCCGGCGCCGATGGGGATGCACTTTTCCAGCAGGATCTCCACCCCTCGATGGCCCTGGCCCCCATGGGCCCGGAGCCGCTCCGCCGCCCGCACGATGAGGTTGTCGGACCCCACGGAGAGATCCGACCGATCGCAGCGGAGGGTGATTGCCCCATCGGACCGGTCCTGAAAGTGGAGCCGATCCACCAGGTCGATGGACTGCATCAACATCGCCAGCTCGTGATAACCGTCGGAACGCAGCCCCAGCACCTCCAGATGGAGGTTGATCTTGGCCGGTGCAATCACGTGGCAATCAGCCATGGGTCAAGGGGCGTGGGGGGCGGATGGGGTGGCGTGATTCAAGCGGGTGGCGAAGGCCACCCATTGCTGGGGGGAAAGTTCCTGGGGCCTGGCCTGGAGGCTCACGCCGGCCTCTGCGGCCAAACCCGCCAGGACGGGTTCCGGCATCAGCCCAGCCAGGCTGTTGCGAAGCATTTTTCGGCGCGCCGTGAAGGCTCGCCGCAGCAAGGGCTCCAGCGCCGCCGCCAACTCCTTGGGGAGCCTCTGGTCCGGTGGCAGGGGATCGATGAGGATCACCTCCGAATGCACCCGAGGAGGAGGCTGGAAGCAGCGCGGAGGCACCGGGCAGACCCCCTGGATCGTCCCCAGCAACTGCATCCGAACACTCAGGGCGGAAAAGGCGCTGGACCCCGCCTCGGCCCGCAAACGTTCCCCCACCTCCCGTTGCACCAGCAGCACGAGACGGCTGAAGGGTGGGTTGAGGGGCCGATCCAACCGGCCCAGCAGCCGCTCCAGCAAAGGGCCGGTGATGTTATAGGGGATGTTCGCCACCACCTTGTTCGGTCCAGGGGGGCCCACGGGGGGGAGGGGAACGGACAGGATGTCGCCGCTCACCAGGGTGAAACGGGGATCGACGCCGAAACGGTCTTCCAGGCCTGACACCAGGTCGCGGTCCAGTTCCACTGCCGTGACCCCGGCAACGGGCGAGTCAAGGAGAGCTTGCGTCAGAACCCCCCGGCCTGGCCCCACCTCCAGGACGTGGTCGGATGGGGTGAGCTCGGCCGCTCGCACGATCTGAGCCAAGACCTCCTGATCCACCAACCAGTGCTGACCAAAGCGATGGCGGACCCGATGAGCACCGAAGGCGGAGGAAGGAGCCATGGGATCGGGACCAGTTCTCTCACGATTGCAGCTCGACCGATCCCTGCGAAACCGGCTAGGCATGGGGATGGCTGCCGCACAACCTCCATGACCCTCTCCAGATTCTTTTTTCTCAGCCTGCCCCTCTCCGCGCTGGCGCTAGTCGCGTCGCCAGTCCATGCCGAGAGCAGGACGGCCGAATCGATCTGGAGCCAGAACGATGCCCAGCAACGGGCTGTCGACCAGATTCCGGAAACGGATCGGGCAGGCATCAGCAACACCCGCTGTGAAGAGGTGGGGGTGGGACGGATGGGCAGCCTGCCCCGCTACCGCTGCACGGTGTGGTTCACACCCACCCCTGCGACACCCCCTGCACCCGCCAAACCCTGAGCCTGAAGGCCTCGGCCAAGCCGCAGGGCCTTAAAACAGATGAAGCCAACGCACGGGGGCCCGGCGAGGCGGAAGGGCAACCAGGGCGGCGACGAACTCCATCGGCTGATGGGCCAGTTGGGGGTGGTCGGCCTGCCAGCAGGCCCAGGCCCGCTCCAGTCGCAGGCGCTTGCCCCCATGCAGTGCGGCCACTCCCGCCCCATCCCGGTGCCCCAGTCCCCGGCCCTTCACCTCCACCAGCAGGAGCCGGCCCGGTTTGCTCAGCACCAGATCCAGCTCCCCCCAGCGACAGCGCCAGTTGCGTGACACCAGGGTCCACCCCCTCGCCTCAAGCAAGCGGAGGGCTCTCTGCTCTGCCCAGCGCCCTTGCAGCTGGCGGGGAGTCAAGGCCATCGTGAGAGAATGAACACAACATGCGCCAAGGGTTCCCAGGCGCCGCCACGCTCAGCCGCCCGACAAGAGACGTCCAGGGACGAGCGGGATCCCGTACAGATAGACCCGCTAGCCAGATCAGCAAAAAACAGTTAGGGTCTGAAGGAAATCTTCACATTTGAGCGCGAGCGGATGTACACCCTTTCCAAGGCCACCCAGATCTTTCCGGAGACTCTCAGTGCAGATGCGGTGCCCTCTATCACCGCCCGCTTCCGTCTTCTCAATGCGGAAGACCAGCTCGCCCTGATCTGGTTCGCCTACCTGGAAATGGGTCAGAGCATCACGATCGCGGCTCCCGGCGCGGCTCGGATGCAGTTCGCCGAGCCCGTTCTGAACCAGATCAAGGCCATGTCCTTCGCCGAGCAAAGCCAGGCGATGTGTGATCTGGCCAACCGGTCAGACACCACGATCGGCCGGACTTATGCCAACTGGTCCGTCAACATCAAACTGGGCTTCTGGTACCAACTCGGTCAGTGGATGGCGGCTGGCTTGGTGGCCCCGATTCCCAAGGGTTATCAGCTGTCGGCCAATGCCGCCGCCGTGCTCAGCTCCGTGAAGGGCGTGGATCAGGGTCAGCAAATCACCCTGCTGCGCAATTTCGTCACCGACATGGGCTTCGATCCCTCCAAGGGGGAGGGCCAGCGGGTCATGGAACCCATCGCTGCTCCCACCCCTGAGGAAAGCCGCCAGAAAGTGTTCATTGAGGGAATCATCAATCCCACGATCAACGCCTACATGGATCTGCTCAATGCCAACGACTTCGACGCCCTGATCGATCTCTTCCTGGCTGACGGGGCACTCCAGCCCCCCTTCCAAAAGCCGATCGTGGGCCGTGAGGCGATCCTGAAGTTCTTCAAGGAGGATTGCCAGAACCTCAAGCTTCTGCCCGAGCGGGGCTATTCCGAGCCCGCCGAAGGCGGATTCACCCAGGTCAAGGTCACCGGAAAGGTGCAGACCCCCTGGTTTGGTGCAGGGGTGGGCATGAACGTGGCCTGGCGCTTCCTTCTCAGCCCCGAAGGCAAGATCTACTTCGTGGCCATCGACCTTCTGGCCTCCGCCGCTGAACTTCTCAAATTTGCCCGTTGACGGCAACCACCCGGCGGGGTCTGCTCCTGGCTGCGGGAATCCTGATGTGTTGGGTGGGGAGCTTGGTGGTCCTGCTCCCCACCCACCCAGGTGATCTCCCTGTCGCGTCGATCACTCTGGCCGTCCTGGTGCGAACCCTGCTCCAGACCGGACTGTTCATCGTGGCCCACGACGCCATGCATGGCACCCTGTGGCCTGAGTGGCCGATAGCCAACCAGCGCATTGGTCAGGCCATGCTGGTGCTCTACGCAGCCCTCCCCTACGGACGCTGCCTGAACAACCATCACAAGCACCACCTGCACGCGGGCAGTGCCATGGATCCTGATCATCACCGGGAGGGGAAGGAAGGCATGCTCAGTTGGTATGGCTCGTTCATGGCGGCCTACCTCTCCCCTCGCCAGATCACCCTTTTAGCTCTCCTGTGGCTCACCTTCGGGGCGATGGCCTCCGGGGGATACCCACATGCCCTCCCCAATGTAGGGCTCTACTGCGTTCTCCCCACGCTGCTGAGTTCCCTGCAGCTTTTTTTCGTTGGCACGTTTTTCCCCCACAGAACCGTGGGGCACCGCCCCGACGTGGACGACATCCACCGGCCCCGCAGCCTCGACTGCCCGCCTTGGATCTCCCTGCTTTGCTGTTACCACTTCGGCTATCACTGGGAACATCACGCTTTTCCTCATTTGGCCTGGCATCAACTACCCCAAGCCCGGCGCCGAATCAAAGAACGCTTCAATTCATCCCTCCCGTTCGCGGTCCTCTGAGCAGGGCGATAAGGTGCGGATCAGCCTTGTGCTACCCGTCCTCCTGCTGTTGCCCAATGACCAACACAGCTGTCCTGATCTGGACGCCGCAGGAACAGACCATCGCCAGGGAAGCCTTTGAAACGGCCCATGGCCGGGCCATCAGCACCCTGATCAGCAAGGTGCAGCATCATGCCTCTGGGGTGAGCACGGTGGAGTCTCTCTGGCAACTCCACGATTTCCTGAGCACCCAGAGGTTTGATATGGAGGGGCGTTTTGATTTTCGCCTCGATGGCATTCTATTTGTCTTTGCCAGCTTTGTGAAAGATGGGCTCCTCGGCCTCGAAGATCTCCAGGGACTCGAAGCTGAGAAACTGGCCAAGATCAAAGCGATGTCGCTCTTCTGATTCCCCGATGGGAGCTTTAGGGTCGTCTCACGTTGCCATGGCTCCGCTGATGCCCGGTCGCTCACGATTCATCGCCCTCCTTTCCGCCCTCCTGATGGGTCTGGTGATGATGCTGCCACTCGGCGGACAGCGATCCCAGACGGCCCTGGCGGCCATGGATGTCGCCAAGCAGGTTCTGATCGGTGCCGATTTCCACGGGGCAGACCTGCAGGGTGCCACCTTCAATCTCACCAATCTGCGCGAGGCCGACTTTTCAGGGGCCGATCTGCGACTGGCGAGCCTTTTTGGAGCCAAGCTCCAGGAAGCCAACCTGCGCGGTGCTGATTTGCGGGAAGCCACCCTGGATTCGGCCATCCTGAAAGGGACCGATCTGCGTGACGCCTGGCTTGAAAATGCCTTCGCGTTCAACACCCGCTTTGAGGATGTGCGCATCGACGGAGCGGATTTTACGAACGTCGACCTGCGGGGCGATGCCCGCAAAGTGCTCTGTGCCGTAGCCACAGGCACCCATCCCATCAGCCATCGCCTCACCCGCGACACCCTGAACTGCCCCTGACCCCTCATCGCCTCCATGAGCTTTGATGCCCGCAGCAAGGAACGCCTGGAAGCTCTCGGGCGCACGCTCCCCCAAAAGCTCCCCCTGCCTGATGCGAAAGCCATCCCATCCGGAGCATCCCCTCCGTCTGTCAGCGGCAGGAAGCAGGCAGAAGCCCCCCGCCACAGCCTGGAGAGAGAGGAGGATCCGGCCGAACTCTTCCGGGTGTTGATGCAAACCAGCCCGGATGGAACCGTGCCGCCTCACCTGCTGGAGCGGTTGCGGGAGCTGGAATCCTCACCCCCGGCGGCGCCTGCTCAAGGGATGGGCCACCGCTCCGAGAGCCCGTCGAGGGGTCCCAAGACCCAGGCCAGAACATCCAGCCGATCGGGCCGAGCCACGGGTGTCGGGAAGGAGGAACAGGATCTCTACTCGGCCTTCGCCCAACTGCTGCTGGACGACGACGACGCCTGAGCCAGGGCTCCATAGAGAGACCATCGGCGCTGGAGTTCGGCCTGGGCCTGGCGTTCCAGTTGCCGAGCTCTCTCAGGATCGCTGTAGCCCAGCATGCGGAAGCGGTTCTCCGTCGCCATGGCCTCCGCCAAGGGCATCCGGGGAGGGGGGCTGTCCAGCTGCAGGGGAGACAACCCCTGCTCCAGACGGCGTGGGTCGTAGCGATAAAGCATCCACCGACCGGACGCCACCGCCAGGCGCTGTTGCTCCATGCCCTTGGCCATGTCGATGCCATGGGCGATGCAATGGGAATAGGCGAGGATCAGCGATGGACCCGGATACCGCTCCGCCTCCAGGAAGGCGCGGAGGGTGTGCTCGTCCCGGGCACCCATGGCCACGCTGGCCACGTACACGCCGCCCTGGGTGATGGCCATCAGGCCCAGATCCTTTTTGGGGGAGGCCTTGCCACCGCTGGCGAATTTGGCCACAGCTCCGAGGGGGGTGGCCTTCGACGCCTGGCCTCCAGTGTTGGAGTACACCTCGGTGTCCAGCACCAGCACATTCACGTCGCGTCCAGATGCGAGGACATGATCCAGGCCACCAAAGCCGATGTCGTAGGCCCAGCCATCCCCGCCCACCAGCCAAACGCTGGTCTTCACCAGGGCATCGGCCAGATCCAGCAACTGGGCTTCCGGGGAGCCCCCCCGCACCTCCGCGGGCAGGCGCTCCAAACCAGCCCTCAGGCGACGCTTCAGCTCCCCGACTCTCTCCCTTTGCAGAACGATGTCGGCTTCGTCCCATTGGGCACAAGCAGCGGCCGCCAGAGCCTCCACCAGGGATGGGGGGAGGGGATCTCCTCCAGCGGAAAGGGGAAGGGCAAGACGATGAAGCGCCATCGCCCGCTGTTGGTCGAGGGCCACCCGCATGCCATAGCCGAATTCGGCGTTGTCTTCGAACAGGGAATTGCTCCAGGCCGGACCCCGACCCTCCGCATTGATGGTCCAGGGAGTGGTGGGCAGGTTGCCGCCATAGATGGAACTGCAACCGGTGGCATTGGCGATCAGCAACCGATCGCCGAACAGCTGGCTGAGAAGCTTGAGATAGGGCGTTTCGCCACAGCCCGCGCAGGCACCGGAGAATTCAAACAGGGGCTGTTGCAGCTGCTGCTGGCCGATCTTGTGGAGATTCAGCTGGTCGCGGGGGACCTCGGGCAGGGTGAGAAAAAACTCCCAGTGGGCTCGCCCCTGCTCCCGCAGGGGACGCTGGGGGGCCATGTTGAGGGCCTTGCGCATCGGCTCCCGCCGATCCCGGGCGGGGCACACCTCCACGCAGAGCTGGCAGCCTGTGCAATCCTCCACCGCCACCTGGATCGTGAACCGCTGGCCTGCAAAGGCCGGATCCCGGGCGGCCACCTCGCGAAACCCTTCGGGCGCCGCCGCCAGGGCTGCAGGGCTGGCCACCTTGGCGCGGATCACCGCATGGGGGCAAACCATCACGCACTTGCCGCACTGCACACACAGGTCGCTCTCCCAGACCGGCACGTCGGTGGCCAGGTTGCGTTTCTCCCAGCGGGCCGTGCCCGTGGGCCAGGTGCCATCACAGGGAAGGGCGCTCACCGGAAGGGTATCTCCGCGGTGGGCCAGCATCGGCGCGATCACCTTCCGTACGAACGGCGGGGCATCCCGGAGATGGGACGCAGGCGCCGCAGGGGTCAGGGCCTGATCCTGATCTCCCCGATGGATCGGGAGATCCATGGCCTGCCACAGGAGAGGTTGGAGAGCCGCCAGGCTGGCATCCAAGGCCTGGAGATTCCTTCGCACCACCACCTCCCCTTTGCGGCCGTAGCTGTGACCAAGGGCCTCGCGCATCCGCTCGTGGGCCTGGTCGCGGGGCAGCATCCCGCTCACTGCGAAAAAGGCCGCCTGCATCACCGTATTGATCCGGCTGCCCAAGCCGGCGCTCTCGGCCACCTGGTGGGCGTTGATCTGCCACACCTGCAACCCCAGGGTCCTTACCCGGTTGCGGATCTCAGGCGGCATGTGCCGCCAGGTGTCCGCCGGGTCGAAGGGGCTGTTGAGAAGAAGAATGCCCCCGGGAACCACTCCCTGGAGCCCCTCCACCTGGGAGAGAAGATCCCATTGGTGCACAGCCACCAGGGTAGGGCGTGCGATCAGGTAGGGGGCCCGGATCGGGCGTGGCCCGAAGCGGAGGTGCGACACCGTGAGGGATCCCGATTTCTTGGAGTCGTAGACGAAATAGCCCTGAGCAAAGAGCGGGGTGCTCTCGCCGATGATCTGGATCGTGGCCTTGTTGGCCCCCACCGTGCCATCACTCCCCATCCCGTAGAACACCGCCCGCACCTCATCCGGCGCCTCCAACTGAAAGCTGTTGTCGACCGGAAGGGAGCGGTGCGTGAGGTCATCGTCGATGCCCACCGTGAAATGATTGCGCGGGGAGGCGGTGGCCAGGTGAGCAAAGACGGCCCGGGCCATGGCGGGGGTGAATTCCTTGGAGCCCAGGCCGTAGCGCCCCCCGACCACCTGAGGCAGGGATGAACCCGGATGGAGCTGGCCCCATTCCTCCGCAAGGGCCACCACCACATCCAGATAGAGGGGCTCCCCAGCGGCACCAGGCTCCTTGCAGCGGTCCAGCACCGCCACGGAGCGGGTGGAGGCGGGGAGGGCCTGCACAAGCCAGGAGGCCACCAGGGGGCGAAACAGGCGCACCTTGAGAACACCCACCGGCTCCCCCGCGGCCGCCAACACCTCTGCCGTAGCCACGGCCGTCTCGCACGCGGACCCCATCAGCACCACCACCCGCTGGGCCTCGGAGGGGCCCACATACTCGTAGGGCTGATAGGCACGGCCGGTCAACGCCGCAAAGCGCGCCATCGCCGCGAGGACATGGCCGCCCAGGGCATCGATGAAGGGATTCACCGTTTCCCTGCCCTGAAAGTAGACGTCTGGATTCTGGGCCGTGCCGCGCAACACTGGCCGCTCCGGAGTCAGGGCCCGCTGCCGGTGGGCGCGGATGGCGTCCTGGGGGATCAGGGCCTCCAGAACGCCATCGGGAATGGGCTCCACCTTCTGGAGTTCATGGGACGTGCGAAATCCATCGAAGAGATGCAGAACAGGCACCCGGCCGTTCAACGTGGCGCAGGTGGCGATGGCGGCAAAATCGCCCGCTTCCTGCACCGAGGCGGAGGTGAGGATGGCGCAGCCCGTCGCGCGGCAGGCCATCCCATCGGAGTGGTCGCCAAAAATGGAGAGGCCCTGGGCCGCTAGGGCCCGCGACGCCACGTGCACCACCACCGGCGTCAACTCCCCAGCCCAGCGGTAGAGATTAGGGATCATCAACAGCAACCCCTGGGATGCCGTGAAGGTGGTGGTGAGAGCCCCCGCCTGGAGCGCCCCGTGCACCGTTCCCGCCGCCCCCCCCTCGCTCTGCAGTTCCACCACCGTGGGCACCTCCCCCCAGAGGTTGGGGCGGCCCTCCGCACGCCACTGATCGGCCCACTCACCCATAGGAGTGGCTGGGGTGATGGGGTAGAGGGCGATCACCTCATTGAGGCGATAGGCAACCTGGACCACCGCCTCATTGCCATCCATGCAGCGCATGTCGGTCATGACAACAGCTCCGGCTCGTCAACCACACTGAGGGCAAAGCCCACATGCACCAACACACGATCCCCGACCCGGGCTTCGGGGAGGCAGGCCAGGCTCACCTGCTGACGCACCCCGCCAAAGTCCACCTCGGCTGTGCGCCAGAGATCCCCCGCCGGCCCACCATCCGGCGCTTGGGAGGCGATGGAGAGAATCCGCCCGGGCACGGCCAGGCACATGGGGAGGATCAGCAGGCTCTGCTGTTGGTTATAGAGCTGCTTCCATCGCCTGAACGGCCCAGGCCTGACCGAGGGCCAGTCCCCCATCGCTGCAGGGCACCGCTTCACTCCACTGGGGGTTCAGACCCCGCTGGCGAAGGGCCTGCAGACAGCCCTCCAGGAGCGATCGGTTCTGAAAACACCCCCCCGCCAGGACCACCTGGCGGCACCCCGTCCAGGCCGCAGCAGCACAGGCGCCCTCCACGAGCCCAGCCACGATCGCCCGCTCCAGCTCCATGGCCGCCAGGGTGGGATCGCCAGCGGCGGCCCGATCCTCCAGAAGGGCCACCAGCAGGGGCTCCCAATCCCAACGGCCCAGGGGAAGTGGAAAAGGATCGCCGGGGGGAGGGGGCCGCAGGGGGAAGGGCCAGGGCTCCTGGAACACACCCAAGGTCTGCTCCCGCTGGTTCCGGCCCCTGGCCGCAGCCCCCTGCCAGCGCAGGCCCCCTTCCCCCTCGTAGCTGAGGGTCTGGGCCAGCCCAAGCAGGGACACCAGCCCATCCACCAGACGCCCCAGGGAACTGGTGGGGGGGGCCAGGTGAGCCTGGGCCAAGGCCTGGAGGAGGAGGGGGAGCTCCTCGGGGGAGAAGGCCTCCAGCACAGGTCCGGCCCCGGGATGGGCCAGGGCCCAGGCCCCGGCAGCGGCCAGCAGACCCAATCCACAGCGGCGCGGCTCCCGGCTGGCCCGCTCTCCACCAGGAAGGGGAAAACAGCGCAGGGCCGCCAGCCGCTCCCAGCCCAGGCTCCCCCCCGTGACGCCCTTCACCCACAGCAGCTCCCCTCCCCAGAGCCGCTCCTGCCCTTTCGAGGCTGCGGGGTCCGCCAGGCCCAGGCCATCGCAGGCCAGCACAAGGAACGGAGGCTGGCATCCGTGCTCCGCCCCCACGGCAAGTCCATGGGCCAGATGGTGGGGCACGGTGGAGAGCGGCAGACCATGGCGCTGAGCCAGGGTGCGCAGGAGCTGGTGGCTCACATAGCCCGGATGGGCATCACAGGCCAGACGGGTCACCGAAGCCCACGCACCCAGTAGCTGATCCTCCAGTGCCCCCTGGCAACGCTGCTGCACCGCGGCATCCGCCAGATCGCCAAGATGGGGGGCCAACCAGATCCGATCGCCCTGCACCAGGGCAGGCGCGGCCTTCAGATCGCCCCCCATGGCCAGAAGGGCTCCAGACCCCGGGGGGCCCTGCCAGGGAAGAGGTTCGGGCACGAAGCCCCGAGCTCGCCGCAACAGGGCCGGACGGCCATCGATCACCTGGAGGAGGGAATCATCCAGGGGGCGAGCGATCGGCAAATCGTGAACGAGAAAGGCGTCGGCGAGGCCACCCAACCGCTCGAGGGCCTCCTGGGGAGCGGTGCAGAGGGGTTCGCCGCTGCGGTTACCGCTGGTGGCCACCAGGGGCCGACCCACGAGCGCCATCAACAGATGGTGAAGCCCCGAGGCCGGCAGCATCACCCCCAGGGCCGGGCTGCCTGGAGCCACGGCGGCCCAGGGATCCGGCTCCTGGCCCAAGCGCTGTGCAGCACACCGATGTAGCAACACGATCGGCGCAGCGGGATGGCGCAGGGCCTCCTCCTCCGCCGCAGATCCATGCACCATGAGCTCCAGATCGCGGGGATGGGCGACGAGCAGGGCGAAGGGCTTGGCCGGACGCTGCTTGCGCTCCCGCAGACGCTGAACCGCGGCATGGGAGGTGGCATCCACCAGCAACTGGAAGCCCCCCACCCCCTGGAGCGCGAGGATCTGCCCCGCCAGCAGGAGCTCGGCAGCCCCCTCCAGCGCCGACTCTCCCCCGGCCCGTTCCTGGCCGCCACCGTCCTGCAGGCTCAGGCGGGGCCCGCAGCGGGGACAGCTGATGGTCTCGGCGTGGAACCGGCGATCCCCTGGAGTGCTGAACTCCCGGACACAGGCGGCGCAGGGAGAAAACGGGGCCAGGGTGGTGTGGGCCCGGCAGAAGGGCAGGGCCGTGGCCAGGCTGAAGCGCGGACCACAGTCGCAACAGCTGATGAAGGGGTAGCGATAGCGGCGGGAGGCCCGATCGGCCATCTCCTCCAGACAGCGGGGACAGGGCGCCCGATCGGCCGAGAGGCCCGGAGCGAAGAGGGACCGGCCCAGGGGCACCTCCCCAGCGCTCGCCAGCTCCACCCCCTCCGGCCAGGGAGGCTCGGGAGGCTCAAGCCAGCGAAGCCCCACCAGCTCCCACGGGCGTCCCCCGGGCCATGCCGCCGGCAGGGCCCGCACAAACGCCTCCAAGGCCTCCTGGGAACCCGCCAGATCAATCTGCACAGCCCCCAACGTGTTGCTCAGCTGTCCACGCAACTGCAGCTGGGTGGCCAGGCGCTGCAGGGCCGGGCGTACCCCCAGGCCCTGCACCACCCCGCGGCAGGCCACCTGCAGGCGGGCCCCCTGGCAGGCCGAACTCCTCACCCCAGCAGGGCCTCGAGCAACGCGTCCATCCCCACACCCGTGCGGGCGGAGGTTTCCAGCACCTGGGCGGCGGGAGCCACGCGCTGCAAAGAGCGATGGACCAGGGCGCGGTCGAACCCCACGGCCTCCGCCAGATCCACCTTGGTGATCACCACCAGATCGGAACTGTGGAACGTGGCGGGATATTTGAGGGGTTTGTCCTCCCCCTCCGTCACCGAGAGAAGCACCACCCGCTGGTCTTCACCGAGGGAGAAAGAGGCAGGGCAAACCAGATTTCCCACATTCTCGATCAGCAGCAGATCCACGGCAGCCAGGGGATGGCCTTTCGCCTCCAGCTGGGCGAGGGCCTGATGCACCATGGCCGCATCCAGATGGCAAACCTGGCCGGTGGTGATCTGCACAGCGGGCAGACCGGCCTGCTGGAGTCGGCGGGCGTCCTGATCGGTGGCCAGATCACCCACCAGCGCGGCCAGGCGCAAGGTGGAGGGGGAACGGGCCGCCAAGGCTTCCAACAGGGCAGTCTTGCCTGTCCCTGGGGAGGAGAGCAGATTCACCACCCGCACCCCGGCCGCACGGAAGTGCTCTCGGTTGTGGGCCGCCTGGTGATCGTTGCGGGCCAGGAGAGATTCCCCCAGAACCACCGCGCGAGCCAGGGTTGGTGGTGGTGGCAAGCCACAGGCACAGTGGCTGCACATGGAGCGATGGCAAGGCCTGCTTTCAGGCTAGGCGCGTCGAGGCCTCTCGATCAGGGATCGAGTTCAAGGGCATGGAGAAGCAGGTCCTGCCCGCGCAGCACCTGCCGGCTCGCCAGACCGCAGGCAGGACAGCGGCCCAGGACGTCAGAGGGAGGGAACTCCATGCGGCAGGGCCCACACCACCAGGCTGGGGTCACCTCTTCGATGGCCAGACGGGCGCCCTCGGCAATGGTTCCCGCCAGCACGATCTCAGCGGCAGTCCGCAGGGCAAGGGAATCCACCCCGGCCAGCGCGCCCGTCCGTAGGTGGATCGCCACCACCCGCTCGGCCCCTTCGCGAGCGGCCACCTCGAGCACCCGTTCGCCGAGGGCCATCATCAGGCTCAATTCATGAATGGCGAACAGCGGCAACCAGCAGCAGTCTGTTCACCCAAGCTGCTCAACCAGGGCGATCCATGGGCGACCTGCCAAATGGACCCAGGGACGCCATCCTGGGAGTCGTTGCCCGAATCCTGATTTGGAGACCAAGGATTGGTTTTGGATTCTCCACCCCGCCCTGGCGGTGGCGGTGGTTTACCCCCTGGTGGGGATGGTGGCGCGGCTGGGTCTCCAGACCCGAGAGCGGCGGGTGGGCGGCGCCAAGCTCCCGCCCAGCACCGGGCGGGAGCACAGCGACCTGGGGCGCTGGCTGGCCCTGGCCGTGGTGGCCAGCGTGCTCGTTGCCCTAACGGTGGTGATCGCCACCGCAACCCCTTGGGAGCAATTTCGCGGGGGGAGCGGCCGGGCCATCCAGTTGTTGCTCGTGCTAGCGGGAAGCGCGGCCGCCCTGGCGGCCCTCTGGTGGGCCCATGCCAAGGGACTCCGTCTGGCCTTTGCCCTGATCACCTGGCTCGGGGTGCTCACCCTCGGCGCCCAGCCGGAAGTGTTTCGACGCGCAGACAACCCGCTCCAGGCTGACTTCTGGAGCTCCCACTATTGGAGCGGGGTAGCGGTGGTGGGGCTCATGCTGTTTTCCCTGGGCGCCAAACCGGAAATTCTGCGGGAACCTCGTTGGCGACGCATCCATCTGATCGCCAGTGGGCTGGCCGGTGTGCTGTTTGTGGTGCAGGCCATCAGTGGCACCAGGGATTTGCTGGAGATTCCCCTCCATTGGCAGAAACCCGCCTTGGCCGCGTGCGACTGGACCACCAAGGTGTGCCCTCCCCCAGCGGCGCGACCGGTGCCCTGAACGCGGCCAAGATCGCTGGTCTACACCCCGAACACGGGTGTGTCACAACAAAGCCCGGGGTTCACGCCCGGGCTTTGCCTGCTCAACCATGGTGCCCTTCGGGGTGCGTGGCTGTGCGTGTGGGTCGGAGCTGCTGGCGCAGGCCACCTGGGGCCATGGGTCTAGCAGGGTTGTCCTTCCTCCGGGGCACCTGGAGCCGTTTGCTATCAGGGGCTTTGAAACGGCGCATGGAGTTGGCGCTCTGGCTCTAGACGTGGGCTAGGGCCTGGGCACACCAGGACAACCAGACATCGCTTGAGAGTGTTGGAGCAGGGTCCAAACGTCAGCAGACTCCTGGAATCTGATTGGGTGGCGTGTCGTCCATGGGCGCCTCCGATCGAATGGCACCATCGTGATTCTGGAAGCCTGGAGACACAAGCCGAGACACCCGAGTTGTGATGGCTCGTGATCTGTAGACATCACTCTTGATGAAGAAAGTTCTCAGTGGTGGAAGAGGCTGGACGTCTCCGGACCGGCCAGCATGGGGCTCTCCCGGCTGGTCAACCATTCCACCGCCCGTCGCACGTCCTGCAGCAGCTCCTCCGCCAGGTGGCGACTAAAGCCCGCGCGCACCACAAAGCGGAGAACGGCGCGCTCGCTCTGGCCCACGGGAAGGGTGTAGGCCGGCACCAACCAGCCCCGTTCCTGCAACTTGTCGGAAAGATGGAACACGTTCCACCCCGTGAGGGCCGGATTCAGCTCCACGCAGAACACGGGCAGCTGGCCCCGGGGATGGCTGACCAGTCGGAGGGCCGGCAGGGCGGCCAATCCATCGGCGAGGTGGCAGGCGATCGCGCTTAATGCCGCCATCCGTTTCTCAAAGCCTCGCCGGCCGAGGTGGAGGAAGTTGAAATACTGCGCCACCACCTGGGCACCGGGCCGGGAGAAATTGATGCCAATCGTGGGGGTGGTGCCCCCCAGATAGTTGACATCGAAGCGCAGCTCCTGGGGCAGACCTTCGTCATGGCGCCAGAGGACCCAGCCCACACCCGGCAACACCCCCCCGTACTTGTGACCGCTGGCATTGATCGACTGCACCCGAGGCAAGCGGAAATCCCAGAGGAGCTCGGGACTGTTGAAAGGCGCCACAAACCCCCCGGAAGCGGCATCCACATGCAGGGGAATCGACAGACCGCTTCGGGCTTCCAGCCCATCCAGCGCGGCAGCGATCCCGGCGATGGGTTCGTAGCTGCCATCCACCACGCTGCCCAGCACGCTCACCACCCCGATGGTGTTCTCGTCACAGAGGCCCACCGCCTCGGCCGCGCCCAGGTGCAGGCGCCCCGGGGCGAGGGGCATGAAGCGTGGCTCCACATCGAAATAGGCACAGAACTTGTCCCAGCACACCTGGCGGTTGGCTCCCATCACCACATTGGGCCGCCCCCACTCCAGCCCTGCCCGCTGCCGGTTCTTTCGCCAGTGCCAGCGCATCACCAGCCCCGCCAGCATGCAGCCCTCGCTGGAGCCCGTGGTGGAGGCCCCCACGGTGGCCGACGGGTCCGGGGCATGCCAGAGGTGGGCCAGCATCCGCAAGCAACGCTGCTCCAGATCGGCAGTCTGGGGATACTCATCCTTGTCGATGAGATTCTTGTCGGCGCATTCCTCCATCAGGCGGCGGGCCTCGGGCTCCATCCAGGTGCCCACGAAGGTGGCCAGGTTGAGCCTGGCGCTGCCATCGAGGAGCAGATGGCTGTGGATGAGCTCATAGGCCTCATCCCCCCGCATGCCGTTCTCCGGGAGGGCGTCGTGGGGAAGATCGGGGGGGAGAGGGTTGGAGCCAGGAGAAGGGCCGCTGGTCATCTTGGTTCGCTCACACCTTGCAGCCATTGTCCATAGGGTGGGCGCCTTGAATTCGCCTGAGGCGATGAGCACCCCCTCCATCCCCAGCTCCAGGGATCTGGCGACCTACCTCGAGGCCCGCGGGGAACTGGGCAAGCCCTGGTTATGGCACCTGCTCCGCATCAGCAAACTCCAGGAGAACAAGGACAGCTTCACCCCTGAGGAGTATCTGCAGAAGGTGCAGGAGGCCCATGCCGATCTGATGCGGCTGGGAGAGTTCTGGAAAGGTCGGGAGAGCGAGGTGTTTGGCGGCACCTATCAACCCCCTTCCCTGATCGAACCGCTGCCAGGATCAGCCGAAGATCGATGACCGACTCCCCCCGGGGGCCGCACATCTACGGCATGGCACCCCAGATTCGCTTCACACTTCTGGGCCTCTACATCGCCCTTGTGCTCCCCCTGCCCGTGATGGCCTCTCACACCTGGCAGCCTCTGATCTGGGCGGCTCTGGCCCTGGGATTCGCCCTCGTGCTGGCGATCACCAGTGAACAGGTCATCCTGGATGGGGAAGGGCTTCGGTACACCCACCCGGCTTGGTGCCGCTGGGCTCTTCGCCGTGGTTGGGAGCTCCCGTGGCGGGACGTGGAGGGTCTCACACCCGTGGCCACCAGCCAGGGGGGTCGGGTGTTCTATGTGCGCACCGCGCTTGCCACGGCTGCTGAATCAGGTCGCCAGAAAAGTGCCTATCTGCTCCCCCAACGGGTGGAGAAGTTTTCGGAGTTTCTCTCCACCTTCACCGCCTTCAGCGGAATCTCTACGGATGCTGTGGCGCGGATCACCCCAGCCTGGACCTACCAGCTGCTGGCAGTCATGAGTGGGGTCATGATCGTGGGGGAAGTGATCAGCCTGGTGAGGGCTGGGATCTAAGGGCAGGTGGAACGGATGCTCCCACGTCCGCGTTCAACGGCTGCCATTGCTTTGCTGCAACACCGCTGCAGATTTCCCCTGGGCCGGTGTGGCTGATTCCTCTGGATCGGGAAGGGTATCGAGGCTGAAGCGATAGCCCTGCTGACGCATGGTTTCGATGCCGCCACCTTCCCCCAGGCCAGCCTGCTCCAGTTTTCGGCGCAGAGTGAGCACCTGGGTGTCAACGGAACGGGGGCCACCGCTGAAGGGTGGCCAAGCCATCCGCAGAAGTTCCTGTCGGGTGCGAACCACCCCTGGAGGCATCAGAAGGGCGCAAAGAAGGGCGAACTCCCTGGGGCTGAGTTCCACCGGCTGGTCGCGCAGGGTCACCTGGCGCAGGAGCAGATGGACTTCCAGGGGGCCCACACAGACGCGCTCCTGCAGACCTGTGCCGCTCCTTCTAAGCAGGGTGCGACAGCGGGCTGCCAGCTCTTCCAAACCAAAGGGTTTGCGCAACACGTCGTCCGCTCCCGCATCCAGGAGGGTCACCACCGGTTCCGAACCGGAACGGGCCGTGAGCACCATCACAGGACAATGGAGCTGGGCCGCCAGCCGAAGGGCAGAAGTTTCCTCCAGGAGCTCCGCGCTGACGAGGAGATGGGGGGCCTGACCCTGACAGATTTCGAGGGCTTCGCGAGCGGTGCCCACGGCAGCTGCCAGATGACCGTCCTGCCGAAGCCTTTGGGCGAGAACAGTCCGCAGCGTGACGTGGGGATCTACCACCAGAACCCTTCTGGCATGGCCGCCGTAATCTGTATCATTCGGCTGAGCCATAGAGTCTAATATGAGTCCGGCGAGACAAGTATCTTTACAGAATAACACCGTTTTTTGCCCCCAAGGAAGAAACACTTGTTTTGGTCAGGGTTCCAAAGGGGATCCTCCTCAAAATGACGGTTCTCCCACTGGGATGTCCCGCACAAATGCATGGCGCAAACGTCAGAATGAGCGAAGGGCCTGCCCTGTTCATGACCGCTCTGCAACACCCCGACGCCATCCGCCACTTCCAATCGCTCTGCGACGCCTGTCAGGAGTTGGCCCATCGCTACCACAGCCCTTCCGAGCTGCGTCTGTATGCAGACGGCTACCTCCATGCCCTGAGGCGCACCTCCGTGCTCGACCATCACTCCCAACGGCGTCTAGAGGAGCTGATCGACCGTTGGATTCAGGATCCTTCCGGCTTTTTGGGTCCAGATGGCCACCCCCTCACCCTCCTAGAACGGGAACATCGCTGAGGTTCCCCTTCTAGGAAGGTAAGGAAGAGCTGGAAGCGTCAGGACGCCAGGGCCACCTCCAGCTTTTCGCGCAATTCACCACTGTTATACATTTCGATCAAAATATCGGATCCGCCGATGAATTCTCCCTTCACATACACCTGTGGAATGGTGGGCCAGTCGGAGAACTCCTTGATGCCCTGACGGATCTCGGGGTCGGAGAGCACATCAAAGGTTTCGAAAGGAATCCCCAAGCTCTGAAGGATCTGCACCACGTTGTTGGAGAAACCACATTGGGGCATCAGCTTGTTCCCCTTCATGAACACAACAACCGGGCTGCTGGCTACCAGACCTTCGATGCGTTGCTGAACTTGTGAATCCATAGCGTGGGATGGGTGACGGAGGAAAAAAACGGGAGTCCTTGGCGAAACCCTAGGCGGGAGGCGCCGTCTGCACAGCAAGGGCATGGATGGCCTCACTGGCCAATTCACTGCGCAGGGCCCCGTACACCATCTGGTGTTGCTTCACCCGGGACAGGCCGACAAACGCTTCGGACACCACCTTCACCTGAAGGTGGTCGCCTCCCCCAGTGAGATCCTCCACTACCACGGAAGCATCCGGAAGGGCCTGCTGAATGGCAGATCGCACGTGGTCCGGATGAACCATGGAGGAGGAGAGATGAACTTGGTGGAATCTAGTTGGGGTTGGCGCTAGGTGCCGTGTACGGCGTGGAGGCAAAGCCGATCTCCAGCAATTGCTGATAAGCCTTCCGTCCCGCATCCGTCGAGGGGGTCATGGTTTTGACCACCTCGACCAGGAGGGGAACAGCCACCTCCGGTTGGTTCTGACGGCGAAAGAGAGCGGCTAGGCGCAGGTCGGACTGCACGAGAGCATCCAACACCTGCCTCCCCTTGTCGTCCATTTCCCTGGGGATGCGGGCATCCAAACCCCGAAAGGCACCGCTGAGATCCCGGTAGAAGCCCAACAACTGTTTGCTGGCATCCCTGGCTTGGTCGTAGTAACGCCGGGCCTCGGGCAGGTTGCCTGCAGCGGCAGCACTGTCGCCACGGGCCAGGAGGGCCTGCACAGCTCGCACGTCAAACGCGCCGGCGGAAAGAGCGCTTGAAGAGCTGGATGCGGTTTGCGCGAGAACCGGTGGCAGGGACGCGGGGGCGATCACAGCCAACAACAGGGCCTTCGAACAAACGACCCGGCGGAGGCGTTGGGAGGTCAGGAGCCTCTTCACGGGCGAAAGTGCAGTGTTGGCGAACTTTACGGGGGAGCCAACGGGCGACCGACGGTCGCTCGGGCCGCTTGCTCGGCCGACCGCATCGCCTCCGCCAACTCGGCGGTGAAGGCCCTGGCCCTCTCCCGGCCCTGGCCCGTGGGGCGCAGAGGAGGGCCAAAACACAGGGCCGCCTGATCTCCAGGACGGGGAATGGACTGGGAGTAGCCGATGCCGACAGGGACCACCGACACCGCCACACCCTGCCCCTCCGCGAGCAGGGCCAGGCGGGCCAGACCCTGATGCAATTGGATTGCCCCATCCTGCCGTTCAATCCGGCCCTCCGGAAACACCACCACCTGCTGGCTCTTGGCAAGCAAATCAATGGCCAGGCGAAGGCTCACCATGGTGGGACGACCCTGGTCGACCGCAAAACAACCCAGGCGATGCAGAAACCATCCCTGCAAGCCGGCCATTTCATCAATCGTGACCATGAAGCGGCAATCGCGGCCCGTGACCCTTCGTCCGGCCGCATAGGGAAGCAGAAGGGCATCCCAGCGGGCCCGGTGGGTGGGGGCCAACAGCACCGGCCCATGGGCAGGCAGATGCTCCCGACCCAACACCTTCACACCAGAGAAAAACGCTGGCAAAGCGAAATCTTCCGTGACCATCACCGCCAGAGGCGCCAACCACGGGCTGATGCCGTTGCGCAGGGTTGTTTCCCTGGGGGTCAACCCTCCAGGGGGAGGGGTGGGAGACGAGAGGAGAGAGTCAGGGCAGGGGTTGGACTGGAGGTTTCCGTGATCGGATCCAGTCGGCTGCTGCCAAACCTTGGAGAGAGGGGCCAACACCTCGACCCAGGTGGAAGAAGAACAGAAGTGAAGCTAGGGGCCGCTGGTCCCCACGGGTCGGGCCTTCAGGCAGTTGCTCCTGCGGCCGAATCGGTGCTTACGATCCCATTTGTCAAACCATCCCCCCCCAGCCAACGATCCACATGGCCAGCCTTGGGGTGAACATCGACCACGTGGCCAATGTGCGTCAGGCCAGGCGGACCGTGGAACCCGACCCGGTGACCTATGCCCTCCTGGCGGAACTGGGGGGGGCCGATGGCATCACCGTGCACCTGCGGGAAGACCGACGCCACATTCAGGACCGGGATGTGGAGCTTTTGCGCGCCACGGTGCGGAGCCGGCTGAATCTGGAAATGGCGGCCACCGTCGAGATGGAGGCCATTGCCCTGCGCCTGCGCCCCGACATGGTGACCCTCGTGCCGGAGCGACGCGAAGAGGTGACCACGGAAGGGGGACTGGACGTGGTGGGCCAGGTGGGACGACTGGGGGAGATGGTGGGCCGCCTGCAGGAGGCTGGGATTGGAGTGAGTCTGTTCGTGGATGCGGAGCAGGCCCAGCTGGATGGCTGCGTGGCCACGGGTGCCCGCTGGGTGGAGCTGCACACCGGCCGCTATGCGGATGCCCCATGGGATCATCAGCTCGAGGAACTGCAGCGCCTCACGGCCGCCTGCGAGCTCGCCCGCCACCTGGGGCTCCGGGTGAATGCGGGTCACGGCCTGACCTATCAGAACGTTGAGCCGATCGCCGCCATCCCAGGGATGGAAGAGCTCAACATCGGCCACACCATCGTGGCCCGTGCCCTGGCGGTGGGATTGACCCAGGCCGTGCGCGAGATGCGGGCGTTGATCCACAATCCAAGGCACGAGCCCCTTTTTGGCAGCCGCCAGCCATGAGCACCTATCACTTCATCGCCGCCAGCGAGGCCTTCCTCACCGAAGAAGAACCTCTGGAAGAGGTGTTACGCGAGCGCACCCGGCACTACGAGGAAGCCGGAAAACCCATCGACTTCTGGCTGGTGCGGCATCCTGCCTTCCTGGAAAGCAGCGAGCTAGCCGCCAGTGCGCAAGCCGTTCCCCGCCCCGCAGCCGCCGTGGTGTCCACGGACGACACCTTCATCACGTTCATGAAGTTGCGGCTGGAATTTGTGCTGCGGGGACAGTTCGAGGCGCCCAGCGCCTCCGTTCCCGACCCCCTGGCCACGATCGGGGGCTAAAACAGCCCCAGGAATTTCTTGCGCGCTCCGCCATCCCCTTCCCCAGCCTCAGGGGCTGGCGTCCGCCCCTGCCCTCCGTCCTGCTGGTAGCGGGGTTTGGAATCGCCCACGGTGAACACCGCTTCTTTGTTCTTCCACCAGATCCAGTCCCGGATGGGGGGGGTGTCCCGCAGGTCACGACGGGTGAGGCCCAGCCCCAAGCGCTGGGAAGCATCGAGGAGCACATCCAGCATCTCCTCCCCATCCCGGCAACGGGCCAGGGCCTCATTGGTGCGCTTGGCCCCATTGAGCGCCTTCACCAGAAGGCCCACGCGCTGGAGGAGAGGGAGGCTTCGCAGATCTGGAACGCTGCCGCTGGCCTCGGATTGTTGCGATTCGTTCATGGTTCCCCTCCCGTTGTCCCAACTGGCGTCCGGGGCACGGTAGCGGCTGGCGAAAGCCACTCCCTTCTCGAGAAGGTGACAGGACAACCCTTGTATGGCAAGACTGGTGGGGACGTCGACTGCTGCATGCCTTCGCCGCATATCCCCTCATCGGCCATGGCCCCGCGCCATTGGGTCATCGGGGATGTCCATGGCTGCGCAGCGGCCCTCGACCAACTCGTGGGGTTGCTCCCACCTGCCGACAGGCTGGTGCTGTTGGGGGATGTGATCAACCGAGGGCCAGAGATCGAGGAGGCCATGGAGCTGGCCTGGGCGTTGGTTGAGAGCGGCAGAGGGGTCTGGCTGATGGGCAATCACGAGAAAAAGCTGCTGGAAGCCCTTGGATCCCCAGGCCGGGATCTGTTTTCCCTCCTGGCGGGCTGCGACACCTACCGCCAGCTGGGCCATCGCCGCTGCCAGCAATGGATCCACCGTCTTCAAGGCCTGCCAACGGCCTTCTGGGGTGAGGGATGGGTGGCCACCCACGCCGGTTTCGACCCTCTCCTCTGGGTGCCTGATCTCGGGATCCGCCTTCCCTTCTGGCAGGCCTATGACGGGCGCTACGGCGAGGTCATTGTGGGCCACACCCCGGCGGAGCATGTGCGCCGGCTCCATCAGATCCTGCTGATCGACACCGGTGCCTGTTACGGCGGTCGGCTTACTGCTTATTGCCCGGAATCCGGGGATCTCCTGAGCGTGGCCGGTCCGGCCGTCACCCCCGTTCCTTCCCAAAGCAAGCCAGTGGATCACCGGTTCGCCCCGGTGGTCTGAGGATTGGGCCTTGCTGACGCTTTACCGCAGCAATCGGGCTGAGGTCCTGGTCCAGCTGCTGGCAGCCCAGCTCCGCACCCCCCCACCGGGCCCCTGGGAACCCGTGCAGGTGGTGGTCAATACCTGGCCCACGAGCCGCTGGCTGGGAGAGGCGTTGGCCCTCCACCTGGGGGGGATCGCAGCCCAGCTGCGGTTTCCCTTCCCGGGCAGCCACCTCCGCCGGGTGGTGAAGCTCCTCCTGAACGATGGAGAGGGAACGGAACAGGAGGCGGAGGCGGATCCCTGGCGGGCCATCCACCTGGTGTGGTTCGTACTCGAGGAGCTCCCCTGGATCGCCTCCGAACCCGAAGGCGACCTGCTGCGGCTCTGGCTCCTGCGCCAGCCATCCCAAGGGCGGGTGGATCTGCCGATCTGGCAGCTGGCGCGGACCATCGCCGATGCCTTCGACGACTACGCCCTTTACCGCCCCGAGCTCCTCAGCCAATGGGATGCCGGCCGGGATCTTGGGATGACGGGCGAACGTCTGCCCCCCCAGCAGCTATGGCAGCCCAAGCTCTACAGGCGCCTCAGAGAACGGCTTGTGGCTCAACCGTTCGGCCTGCGGGTGAAGGAGGTGATTCACCGGCTGGGCGCAGGGGAACCCCTGGCAGAGACGCTGAAGGCCCATCTGGGGGAGCGCCTGCGGGTGTTCGGCCCAAGCAGCATGGCCCCCATCCAGGTGCAGCTGCTGCAGGCCATCGCCACGGCGCTCCCTGTGGATCTCTACCTCCTCACCCCCTGTCCGGGCCTTTGGCAACGCTGTGTGGAGCGGCGCCAGGCCCTGACCGAAGCCCTTGCCCTGCAAACCCCCTTGGCGGAGGAGTGGATGGGGCAGGCCCCGCCATTGGAGGCCCGCTTCGGCCGGCTGGGCGCCGAGTTCCAACAACTTCTGGAGGGCACGGGGGAGGCCCAGCTGAGCGAGGAACGGGAGGAGCATCTCTTTCTTCGGCCCACCCGCCTTCCCAGCAAGAACAAGGGTCGAACCGACTCGCCCTGCCTGTTGCATCAGCTGCAGGAGCACCTGCTGAGCGAGGACCTCCAACCCAGGCTTCATCTGGCCCAAGGGGATTCCTCCCTGGAATTTCATGCCTGTCCCGGCCCCCTGCGGCAGGTGCAGATCGTGCGCGACCGGGTGCTGCAGTTGCTCGCGGCCGACCCCACCCTGGAACCCCGCCACATCCTGGTGATGACCCCCGCCGTGGACACCTTCGCCCCCCTGGTGGCCACCGTGTTTGCCGACAGGGACGCCACCGGTGTGGATCTGCCCTGGCGCCTCACCGATCGCAGCCAGCAACAGGAGGGGGGGGTGGGCCAGGCCCTGCTGGAGATGCTTGCCCTGGCGGGAGACCGCCTCACGGCGAGCGGCCTGGATCGCCTGCTCGAATGCGTCCCACTGCAGCGGCACTTCGGCCTCAGTGCGGAGGAGGCGGGTGAGATCACGGAGCTGCTGCAGCGCTGCGGCTTTCGCTGGGGTCTGGGGGCTGCAGATCGCCAGGGCGATCCCACCCACAGCCTGGGCTGGACCATCGACCGGCTTCTCCTGGGACTGGTGTTGCCCGAATCCGACGGCACCTGGAACACCGACACCGCACCCGCCCGGCCCCCGGCCCCCCTGGAGATGGGGGCCAAAGTCCTGCACCTGCTGCTGCGACTCAGGCATTGGCTCACGATGCTGGGGAAACCCCGATCCTGTCCGGAGTGGGTGGAGCGATTGCGGTCCTTGCTCAACGACCTCTTCGGAGAGGATGGGCCGACGGATCCGGAGCTCACCTCCCTGCACTCGGCCCTGGAGGACTGGCGGGTCAGTGCGGAGGGCCATGATCTTCTGCTGGATCCGGCCGTTGTGGGGGCGGTGCTGAAGGAGCGGCTGACGATGGACAGCGGCCGATT
>JBEIGX010000011.1:0-24784 GCA_040381675.1 Aphanothece sp. | reverse complement strand
TCCGCTCCCACCAGCGCCCTGGAAGAGGGGGAGTCGTCTGCGCCCCAGGCCATCCCCATCGCCCCCCGCAGCCATGGCTGACACCCTGTTTGATCCCCGCTTCCGGGTGGAGACGATCGCCGCCACACCGAATCCCCAGCAGTGTGTCTATGCGGCCATGCACCAGGACTACAGCGAGGGCTTCGTGGCCGCCGAGCGGGAGGCCTGGCCCAACGAAACGCAAGCCGGTGAGATCTGCGTCAAGCGCCTGCTGGCTGGGGAGCGGGGCCACTACGGCCCCCTGGAACACGGCCAGATTGTGCTCAATGTGGGTTGGTTTCCCCATTCCGTGATGCAACAAGCCCGCACCCATCGCGTAGGCGTGAGCTTCGATGTGCAATCCATGCGCTACACGGGTGATCGCATTTGTAAGGCTGCCAACGGCGAAATGGATCTAGAAGAGGTGTTTTATCTGCGGCCTGTCGGCGACTACGCCGACCGCCAGGGGAAGAAATACACCTATTCCGCCGAGCAGCGCGCCGTCGACCTGAGCCTTTGCAAGTCCGCCGCCGAGCGCTACCGCGACCTTCTGGCCGCTGGTTTCGCCGAAGAGCATGCCCGCGGCATCCTGCCGTTCGACTATCGGCAGCACTTCGTGGTGAGCTTCAGCCTGCGGGCCTTCCTCCACTTCCTCGACCTGCGGGCAAAGCTCGATGCCCAGGAGGAAATCCGCGCCCTGTGTGATCTGATGTGGCCCCATCTGCAGAGCTGGGCTCCGGAGTTTGCCTCCTGGTACGAGAAAAGCCGATTGCATCGGGCACGACTGGCCCCCTGACAGAGCCGTGTGACCGCCCTCACCGATCGGATTCGGTGCGGCTCGATGGGCCAAGCGCCGATCACCGGAGTCTTCAGATCCGGGCGAGGGTCACCCGCTCCGGTTGGTTTTGGTATTTGCCGGCCCTGTCCTGGTAAGTGGTGTCGCAGGGATCCCCCTCAAAAAACAGCAGCTGACAGATACCCTCCTTGGCATAAATCCGGCAATCGGCCCCCGAGGAGTTGCTGAACTCCAGGGTGAGATGGCCTTCCCAGCTGGCCTCAGCAGGGGTGGTGTTCACGATGATCCCGAGGCGTGCATAGGTGCTCTTGCCCAGGCAGATCACTGTGATCGTGGGGGGCACCCGCAGTCTCTCGAGGGCCACTCCCAGGCCATAGGAGTGGGCCGGAAGGATGAAGTACTCCCCATCCTGATCCTGGTGGAGCGGAGCGGGTTCCAGATTGGCGGGATTGAACCGCTTCGGATTCATCACCGTCCCTGGCACGTGGCGGAAGATCAGAAATTCACTGGCAGAAAGGCGCAGGTCGTAGCCATAAGAGCTGCAACCAAAACTGAGCACGGGGCCCATGCGGGCCTCTGGATCGGTGTGGCGCACCAGGCTTGACTGGAAGGGCTCAATCATTCCCTGGGCAGCCTGCTCTTTGATCCAGCGGTCGTTCTTGAGCATGGGGAGGGCAGGTTTCAGGCCTTGGCAGCAGAGGCTACGCGGATGGAGCCCAGCTAGACCCTGCGCAGCTCCGTGACCTGATCGGCCATGTCCATGAGCGCCGCTGGGATGGCCGGACCGGTGACGATCACATCGAGATTGGAGGGACGGCCCCCAAGGGTCTCCAGCACCTCCTCCAAGGCCAGATAGCCCAGCTCGATGGCCAATCCGAGCTCATCGAGCACCAACTGATCCAACCGACCCTTCAGCAGTTGCTCCCGGCTGTAGGTCCAGATCTCCTGGACGGCCTGGCAGACATCCGTGGAATCCGGCAAGTCGGCGGCAGCCGTTTCCAGACAGAGCGGTGTGGCAGGGCGCAGCCACTCCAATCGGCCGCACAGCACCTGACTGCCCCGGACTCCCTGATCCACCCCACCCTTCAACAACTGACACACCAACACCCGACTGCCCAGCCCGGCCGAGCGCAAAGCCTGACTCAACACCCCGGAAAAACTGCCGCGATGAAGGGCAGTGTGAATCTGCAGCAGGCCCTCTGGCTGGGGTGCCAGATGAAGCCTGGGGGGTTGCAGCAAGCGCAGGGCAACAGGTGGAACCTCGTTTCGCTGGGGATGGCCAGAGTGGGCGAGGCGGACGGTCATCGATGGGGGTCAGTCAAAGAAACGGGAAAAACGCTGCGCCAGCGCAAATCACACCGAAGCGGTAGCAACGGCATGGTTCTGGCCGGTGGATTCGGCCAATGGATCAGGCTTGTGAAAAACACGCACCCTCACCCGGAATGTAGCGGGATCCGTGGGTGCTGCACACCACCTGTAGCGGAAATCAGCCTGGCTGCCCCCATCCCGCCCCCAGGGCCAAACCCCTGAAACAACGTGGAATACGGCACCCAAGCGCCAAAAGGTGCCCTGTGATACAAGTCTGACCAGAGGCGATCCGTAGCTTTCGCGGATTGGGGCTCTCATCAATGGTCGGTAGCCAGGGATTCAGCCGCTACACGCCAGCCCCCTCTCGAGGGACCCCCGCTGCCCCTCTTTCCTCCGGGCCTGGCCTCGCCGCCAACAACCCCACCCTGCTGGAAGTGATGCCGTCCTTGGCAGGGAGCAGCACCGAAAGCGTGGAACGGGGAAAAACCATCTTCTTTCCGGGAGATCCGGCAGAACGGGTCTACCTTCTGCGGCGAGGCGCGGTCAGGCTGTCGAGGGTTTATGAATCGGGGGAAGAAATCACCGTGGCCCTGTTGCGGGAGAACAGCTTGTTCGGGGTGCTGTCCCTCCTGACCGGCCAGCGCTCGGATCGCTTCTATCACGCTATTGCCTTCACCCGGGTCGAGCTGGTCACTGCACCAGCCACCTCCGTTCGCCGTGCGATTGAACAGGATGCCAGCGTGGGTCTGCTGCTGCTCCAGGGGTTGTCGTCCCGAATCCTGCAGACCGAAACGATGATCGAAACCCTGACGCATCGGGACATGTCCTCCCGGTTGGTGAGTTTTCTTCTGGTGCTCTGCCGCGACTTCGGGGTCCCTGGAAATGAGGGCATCACCATTGACCTTCGCCTATCCCATCAGGCGATCGCCGAGGCCATTGGCTCCACCCGTGTCACCATCACGCGCCTGCTGGGAGACCTGCGGAATGATGGTTTGGTGCAGATTGATCGCAAGAAGATCACGGTCTTCGACCCGATCGCTCTCGCCAAACGGTTCAGCTGAGCATCCGGCTCTCCTTCCCGTCCAGCGCTCGGAGGCCAGGGATACTGATCCCAGTTGGGAGGTGTTGTGTCCGGGTGGCTGCTGATCCTTGCCCTGCTGATGCTGGGAGGGATCCTCTCCACCCTGGGAGATCGTCTCGGCAGCAAGGTTGGCAAAGCCCGCCTGAGCCTGTTCAACCTGCGGCCCCGCAAAACAGCGGTGGTGATCACAGCGCTCACGGGAAGCCTGATCAGCGCCATCTCCCTGGGGTTGATGCTCCTTGTAAGCGAGCGGCTCAGGGTGGGGTTATTCGAACTGGATCAATTGCAGGAGCGCCTGCGGGACGGACGCCAGGCCCTTTCCCGCAGTCAGGCCGACCTGATGCGCTCCAAAGGCGATCTGGAACGCAACCGTCAGGAGCTCAAAACCAATCAACAGGCCCTCAAGGTGAGCCGCATCGAGCGCAACCGGGCTCTCGAAGGTCGTCAGGCCGCCATCGCCAGTGAGCGCAAGGTCACCCAGGCCCTCTCCCAGGCCCAAAGGCGGGTGGGGGATCTGAGGCGGGAATTGCAACCGCTTCAGAATCAGCGCCGCAGACTGGAGACCGAGCGAGACCGGCTAACCAGGGAAGTGAAGGGCCGGGATGCGGAGATCCAACGCACGGAAAAGCAGCTGGCGGGCGTGCAGGCCCGCATTGAAGCGGGCGCCAAGGAACTGAAGGAACTTGAGGGCAAGGTGATCGCCCTGCGCCGGGGGGATGTGCTCATCGCCAGTGGCCAACCCCTGGCCATGGGACGGATCAAATTGGGAAGCAAGGAGGATGGCCGTCAGGCCATCGATACCCTGCTGCAGCAAGCCAATGTGAGTGCCTTTCGGCTCCTGCTCCCAGACCAGAAAGCTGATCGTCAGATTTTGCTGGTTCCCCGCAGTGATATCGAGCGCCTGGATCAAGCCATCCGCAAACCCGGCGTCTGGGTGGTCACCATTCGATCGGCGGCCAACATTCTGCGGGGAGAACAGCGGGTGCTGGCGTTTCCTGATCTGAGGCCCAACCGGAACGTGGTCAAACGCGGAGACGTGCTGGCTCGCACCGTGCTGGATGGCGATGTGCGTTCACCGGAAGAGGTACGCAGCCGACTCAATCTGCTCCTTGCCGCGGCCTTCACCCAGGCCCAGCGCCAAGGCACCTTGGTGGATGGGCTCCAGGTGGATGGCACCGACTTCAACCGACTGGGGTTGATCCTGAGCCAGCGTCCGGAGGGCGTGCGGGCCACGGTGGAAGCGGTCGCCCTGGCCCCTGCGGACACCCCGGATCCCATCGCCGTGGAACTGCGCTGGAAACCATGAGTGACGCCGCCGCCGCAACGGATCCGCCAGGCCCCCTGGCTGGACTGGATCCAGGGCGCAGCAAATGCGGCCTGGTGCGCACCGATGGGTCGGCCCAGGTCATCCTGGAGGCTTTCGTCCTCCCCCCGGACAACTGCTTCGAACGGCTACTGGAGTGGCAACAGCAGGGCCTGATCCATGCCTTGGTGATGGGAGATGGCACGAGCAGCCGCGCCTGGCGCTCTCGCCTGGCGGGTCGGCTTGCCCTGCACACCATCGACGAGCGGGGCTCCACCTTGGAGGCACGGCGGCGCTACTGGGATCTGGAGCCGGCCCAAGGATGGCGTCGCCTACTCCCTGAAGGGCTGAGGCAACCGCCCCGCGACTGGGATGACGTCGTGGCCCAGCTGTTGCTGGAACGCTGGCTGGGCCACCCCCTTACAAGGAGGCCCTCACGGTGAAGGCGTAGTCGCCGCCCGCCTCCAGCTGGTAATCGGCGCGCAGCAGAAACCGCAGCAGGGCATCCTGGATCAACGCCCTGCCGAGGGAGGGTTCGATCGTGAGTTCCCCCCGATCAAAAGCCCAGCAAAAGGTCCACTGGAAGCTCCCGGCTGTCACCTCCCCCTCCAGGCGACAGGGCTGGAAGCTGTGATGCAACACCCTGAGTTGGGCAGTGGTGGAAGGCAGGCGGCCCAAGGTTTGAGAGCGCGAACGGGGAAAAGATTCAGGATGCCTCGGGAAGGGCACGGAAACTGTTCAGGCGGTTGCCGGCCCGCTCCACCCCCTGTTGACGGATCAGCTCAACCCCCCTGGCCACCTCTTCCATGACCTGGGTGAGGGTGGGTTGCTCCTCGGCGGAGAAAGGGCCGAGGACGTGCCCCACCGCCTGACTTTTCCGATCGCGGGGATCGCCGGCCGGAGCGCCGATGCCAATCCGCAGCCGGGCAAACTCCTGGCTCCCAAGGTGTTGGATGATGCTGCGCAGGCCATTGTGCCCCCCTGCACTGCCAGAGGCCCGCAAGCGCAGGCGCCCCAGGGGGAGGTCCATGTCATCGACGATCACAAGCAACTGATCGGCTCGGAACCCAAACCAATCGAGGGCAGCACGCACGGAACGGCCACTGTCGTTCATGAAGGTTTGGGGCATCAGCAGACGAATGCGCTCAGAGCCCACCCCCAGCTCCGCAACGAGGCCGTGCAATTTGCCCTGCTGGCGAAAGGTCTGGCCCCTGGCGGACGCCATCCGTTCGAGAACCAGAAAGCCAACGTTGTGGCGGGTGTGGACATAGCGGGGGCCTGGATTCCCTAACCCCACCAAGAGCTGGAGATCCACCAGGGTGTTCGCTCAGGCCTGCGGTGGAGAGAACGGGGAGGACACACCCTCAGGGGGGCTGGCCACAGTCAAGGGTTCGCCGCCTTCGCCACTTTGGGCCGTCGGCAACGCGGGGGACTGGGGAGATTCCTCCTCTGTGCGCAGGGCGGTTCGGAATTCCTTCTCAAATTCCTGGGATGCACTCTGCACTCCTTTCAGAGTGCGGCCCAGGGTTTTCCCCATCTCTGGAAGACGTTTCGGGCCAAATACCAGCAAGGCGATGGCCGCGATCACGGCCATCTCTGGAAGGCCGATGCCGAAGATGTTCATCCTGGAGGGGGAAGCAGAGAAGGAATCAGGCAGCGCTGTTCCAATTGACGTTGATGCCCTCGAGCAGCAGCGACTTGTTGTACAGCTGGAGGATCACCAACAGAAAGACGAGAAAGAGGAGCATGAAAATGCCCATCACAGGGGTGGTGCCCCAGCCGGGGACCACCTTGCCGTACTCGGAATTCAGGGGGCGCAGGATGTCTCCCAGTCGGGTGCGTTGGGCCATGGCGGCTCGATCCTCTCGGACGGGTCAGCGTGCTGGCTACTGTAAGGGTCCTGCCGGCTCCTCCACGAGGCGCTGTCGAGAGTTGTGACGAACTTCCCGTCCAACCCTGCCCCCAAGCCCCCTAGCGGAGACGTCGATGGATCCCAGCCTCAGCAGCACCTCACCCGCTTTTTCCGTTGCCCTCACGGTGTTGGTGGTGCTGCTGGCCCTGACCGGATTCGGGATCTATCAGGCCTTTGGCCCCCCCTCCAAGCAGCTGACCGATCCCTTTGATGATCACGAGGACTGACGCCGACGCAGCAGCCAAAAGCTGAGACTCCAGGGCGCAAGCACATTCTCAAGGTGCCCTCTGTCAGCTGGGAACGGCGCATGCAAGCCGTCCACCGGACCCACCAACTCCCAGTGGGCTCCAAGGCGCAGGTGTCTGCGAACGGGCCCCAGATTTTGGAGGGTCACCACAACCTCACCCGTCCCCCTCGGCCGCGCCTGCAGTCCCACCACCTGCACATCCGGTTCCTGGCTGGGGAAGAGCCCCCCCTCGAACCCCTCTGCCGGGCTGGCCACCGGCCTGATCCAGAGGGGATGGCGAAAACGGCGGGCCTCCTGGGGCACGGCAGCCCGCCGCCACCCCTGCGGAGCTGGCATCAGGGCGAGCCTCAAGCGCTGAAGACCATGGTCTGCCCCGGGATCGGGCCAGGTTGGGGCCCGCAGCAGGGACACCCCCAGCTCGTCCACTCCAGCGGACACGCCCTGGGGACCATCCAGCAACATGGCCAGACCCTCCCCTGCCCCCCCCCGCACGGAGGCGATCCAACTCACGGCCGGCACCTCCCAACGGGCCTGTTCGCGAGGCTGACGAGGGTCTGCGGGACGCTCCATCACGCCCCCGGGCGTATCAGCGGCCCAGCGGCAGATGGAATCCGCCAGGGGAACGTGGAGTCGTAATAGCTCATGGTGCTGGCGCCAGTCGATCTGCAACACCAGCTCGCACCAGGGGGAGCCTGCCAACAGAGCGCCCTCCAGCCGCAGGGGGCTCTCTCCGCAGCGGCCGCGCCACACGAAGCGGGCACAAAGAGGACCCTGTTCCAACCACTCAGGGGCCCCCTCCCAGATCCAGGGCAGGGGATGGCGCCGATAGTTTGCAGCCAGATCCCAGGCATCCCAGAATTCACCCCGATCTCCGTAGCGGCACCACCGCAGGGGGCCGGACAGGTAGGCGCGGCCCTGGCCGTCCCAGAGCTGCTCCACCCCGGAGGGCCCCAGGGTCAGCGCCACCAGGCCATTCCCCACCCGCCAGACCCCCTCTCCCCCCGGGCTGTCCCCTCTCTCAACGACCACAGGGTGGGCCACAGGCACGGTCGGGGTGGGGCCAGGGCCCTTCGCGGTGGAGCGGCTGAGAACCAGGGCCGCCACCCCATCCACCCCCGGAAGCTGCACCCATTCGCCGCCCGCGGAGGCGACCTGGGAGGGCAGCACACTGCCCCGTTGAAGCTGCCAAGGCCCCTGGGGCAGGCGAAGAGTGCGGGGAGCCGCGGGAAGGCACTGGAGTTGGCACGCCATCCATGTATCGCTTCCCTCCCGTCCGGGCCCGCCGCCACCGAACAGCTGGAGCAGGGCCTGATCCCTTCGCTGTCGACTCTGGCGGCGAGCCCGCCGCCAGAGGGGCTCGGCCTGCTCAAACACCTCTGGGATGGAGGTACCGGGAAGAATGTCATGGAACTGCTGGAAGAGCAGAGGGCGCCAATCCGTTCCCTCCGGCGGCGGTGCGCCGGGGCGATCCCCTCCGTCCATGGCGGCCTCTAGGGCCAGGGCCGTGTCGGCCTCCAGTAGCAGGCGCTCCAGGGTGCGGTTGTGGCGTTTCTGATCCGGCCGGCTGGTGGCACAGCCGCGATGCAACTCCAGATAGAGCTCGTCTCGCCAGACCGGCAGGTTGGGCGCCAGGGGCTCAAGGCGCGCGAGATAGGCGCGGAGGGTTCCGTGCCCCTGGGGAGCTGTGCCCTCCCGGCCCTGCCAAAGGGCGAGCTGCTCCAACATCTCCAGGGTCGGCCCCCCCCCATGGTCACCGACCCCCGGCAACCAAAGGGCGTCCCCCACGCCCGTCACCCTCTGCCAGGCCAGGCGGTAGTGCTCCATGGCCACGGGGTCCCCATCCGTGCCGATCGGGGCGGTCATCAACGCCAGCACCTCCCTGCCACAGCGCCCACGCCAGCGAAACAGTCGGTGGGGGAAGGGGTTGCTGCCATTCCAAGCCAACTTGTGGGTGCAGAACCAACGCACACCGGTGGCCGCAGCCACCGGGGGCAGCCCGACACTGAAGCCAAAGCTGTCGGGCAACCAGGCCACCGGATGGGTCCACTCCGGAAAGGCCCCCCTGCTGAACCACTGCCCCTCCTGAAATTGCCGCAGCAGGGAAGGCGTTCCGATCAGAACACAGTCGCACTCCACCCAGGGGCCATTGAGCGGTTCCCAGCGGCCCTGGCGCATGGCCTCCCGAATCTGCCCATAAAGGGCCGGCCGATGCTCCTGAAGCCAGGCATAGAGCGCGGGAGTGGAGTGTCCGAAATGGAGCTGGCTCTGGTGCTCCATCAGGCTGAGAACAGAGCGGAAGGTGCGTTCCGCTGCCTGCCAGGTGTCGGCCACTGGCCAGAGCCAGGCCAAATCCAGGTGGGCATGGCCCAGCACCTGCCAGCTGCCGCCGGCCACCCCATCGGGGAGCCCTTCGATCGTCCCCGCCTCCTGGCGCAGGGCCTGCAGCTGGTCCACCATCGGAGCCAGCACCCCTTGGGGATCGGCAGGATCGCAGGGCTCCAACACCAGCTGGCTGAGCACAAGCGCACCGTCGTCATGCTTCGGACTGCGCAGGCGCAGCTCCACCGACCAGGGGGCGCCCTGCCACCAGGCGTCCGGCAGGGGCCAGCGGCAGCTGGTGTCAAAGAGATCGCCCTGATGCACCAGCTGCCCCTGCACCCACAGTTCTGCCGCTTCCGCCCACCAACGCAGGGCCAGCCGCGCACGCACCACCTGCGGGCCGAGCTGGCGCCAGGGTTCAGGGCAGCTCAGGGGGAGTCGCAGATGGCACCATTGCCCCCCCCTGGGCCAGACCACCAGCCCGCGGGCCGCCCAGTCCGGCCGATGGCGGCTGGCCCAGGGATGGTGGAGGGCCGAGCAGGTGCTCCCATCGGACAGGGAGCGCCGCCAGAGAGACTGCAGCTCCAGGGGGCTCTCGACAGCGGCGTCCGGGGGGGTAGGCATGGGCGGCGGGGGCAGGAGAGAGGGTCCTCGGGGGGACGGAAACATTTCAATCCCAACAGGAACAGCCTCTCAGCAGGCCCTCTCAGCGTGGATGGAGCGGCAGGCCCCATAAGATGATTCGGCCGCTTCGGGGAACGCCTGTTCCAGTCGCGCCAGCCTCCCCTGTCACACGCCGAAGAGCCCATGCTCGCCCTCAAGATCTCGGTTTACTCGGTCGTTTTCTTCTTTATTGGAATCTTTGTCTTTGGCTTCCTCGCCAGCGATCCCAGCCGCACACCCAGCCGGAAAGACCTGGAGGAGTGAAAGCCCAACCACCAGCAGGCTTGCCACCCAAGAACGTTTAAACGGTCTTTCCGAGTGGCAAACCGGCTGAATTGCGCCGTCACGGGAAGTGCTTCGTGGCAGGATCTGCACCACTTTTCAAGGGCGGGCTGCAGGTGGTGCCCCATCGTCAGTCCCCAGGGGCAACGCCAAAGACACGTGTGAGGTTTCCCGCAGGTTTGGCCTTCTTCCTCCTCGGAGGTGTGATCTGCGCCGAAGCCCCTCCTGCTGTTGCCGCCGAAGCCCAGCCCCATCCCTCGGGTCCCGGCCAGGGACTGGGCCCGGCGATCACCCTGGCGGAGGTGGCTCCTTTGCCGCCCCTCCCCAACCCCGCACCCGAGGCCATGGCGAACGGGGAGGCCAAGGACCCTCCCACCGTCATTCAGCTCTCTCCGCTGCCCGCTCCTGAAGCGCAGCTGCCTCCCAGGAACGACTCCCCGGCAGGAGCACCCCCCATCGCACCGGCCGAGGTGCCCGATGCGGGTCCGCCGGCTCCGGTGCCGCTGGAGTTGGAACTGATCAGCAACCAGCAGGAGTACGACGTCCAGCTTGAGCGGTATGTCAGCACGGGCAACGTCAGTGCCAGCCTCGCCGGTGGGCGCCTCCAGGCCGATCGGATCGAAGTCGACCCCGCCACCCGCACCCTGTTCGCCAGCGGCAGTGTGCGATTCCAGAGGGGTCAACAGTTTTTCCAGGCCAGCCGGCTGCGCTACAGCCTGCTGGAGGGCATCGGCGAGATGGAGGACGTCTACGGCGTGCTCGACCTTGACGGCAGTGCCCAGGATCTGAATCTGGAGATGCCGCCCTCCACCCCCCTCCCTCCTCCGGAGGACATGAGCTGCACCCCGCCGCTCCCTCCCGTACCGGAATGGCAGCCCTATCCCTGGTCGATCACGGGCTGGGGCGGGAAAATGTATACCGCCAACTTCGGCGACACCTTCACCTTTCAAGGCGAGTATCGACCGGAAGTGTTGGGGGGCGTTGGCATCCAACGCCGGGTGATGGAAGCGGGGCCCCTCTCCTTTGAAATCGATGCCAACGTGTTTGCCCACCAGGCTGCCAAGCAGCCTGGTGGGCCTTACAACCAGGCGGTGCCTTTTGCCGACAGCCCGGCCCAGAGCTTCGCGGAAGGCACCCTGGGCTTCGGGGTACGCCTGTGGTTAAGGCCCTGGCTCAATGTGTATTTCGAAGAAGGGGTGAGCCTGCTCAGCGAGCCAAGCAACTGGGAGAAAACAGAACGGGAGAACTACGGAACCTTTCTCAACTACCTGGCCTTTGAGGTGGAGGGTCTGGTCACGCCGGAGTGGTCGCTGGTCGGGCGCATTCACCACCGCTCCGGGGCCTATGGCACCTACAGCGGCGTGCGGGAGGGAAGCAATGCCTACCTCCTGGGGGTGAGGCACCGCTTCGGCACCGCCCCCGAACGGCGCCCCCCGCCCCTCATGCCCCCTGCCGAAGGCTGTGACGGTGCACTGCCGCCGGAGCGCTACCCCCTCGACGGCCTGGCCAGCCGGTTGGAGGCGGTGGCGATGGGACCGGAACCGAGGCCGGGGGGGCCACCCGCTCCTCCCTCCGAGGTGGCGACAAAGCCATCCCGCCAGCCCCAACGGCCTGGCCCCGCGCAGGGCTCGGTGTGGAGCCGGGCTCGGCAGGCCGAACAGGCTCGGCAGGCAGCCATCGCCAAGTTGAACCAACGGGTTCAGGATGTGAGTTTCCAGCAGAGCCTCACTGCCGAGCGACGCCTCAACATGCCCGGCCAGCTCACTAACGACGATGGGGAGCAGGTCCTCATTACCGACAAGCAACTGAACTACGGCCAAGTGCGGCCCACCCAGCTGCAGCTGGCCAGCGAGAAGAAAAACAAGAAGCTTCTGGAGGGAACCATCAGCCGATGGCGCATCCAGGCCAGCCGGCTCACCTTCAGTCCTGCCACCTTCTCCGGCGAGCGGGTGGCCTTCAGCAACGATCCCTTCACCCCCGCCCAGTCGTGGATGGATTCCGAGGATGTGGTGGGCACCCTGCAGGCCAATGGCGACACGGTGATCCAGGCGAAACGGAATGAAGTGGTGCTGGAAGACCGGTTCCGCATCCCAGCCCGGCGCCGCACAGTGATCGCCAAGAAGGAAGAAGAGGTCGAGAACCCCTGGGTGTTCGGCGTGGATCGGGAGGATCGCGATGGGATCTTCCTGGGCTACAACGCCCGCATACCCATCGGAGAAAGTGGCGCGCTGACGCTCCAGCCCCAGTTGCTGGTGGAGCGGGCCCTGGATGGCAGCACCAACAGCTACCCCTATCCCTGGCAATCCGCCGGCGCCGATGCCGTGGAGCAACCCGCCACACTGGCCGATGATTTCGGCCTGCGGGTCCGCCTCAATACCCCTTTCCTCGGCTTCGACACCCAGGCCAGGCTAGATGTCACCACGTTCAATCCCGACAACATCGCCAATGGCACCCGGAGCCTGGCGGAGTTCTCGCGCAACCTCCCGCTGCCGGTGCTGGGCGACACGGAGCTCCGGCTCTTCGGCGCCTACCGCTTCCGCACCTGGAACGGCACCCTTGGCGAACAGGATGTGTATTCCGCTTTTGGCGGCTTCCTGGAGAGGGAAGCCGCCCTTCCGACTTGGGGACGCCTGAGTGGCAACTACCTCTGGCGCGTTGGGCTGGGCAACTACCAGAGCGATCAATTCGACACCACCAATCTTGCTGATCTCTGGCGTGCCAACGCCATCGGCTCCATCAACCTCACCTATCCGCTCTGGACGGGAACCCCTGCCCCAGCCACTCCGCTGAGCGGGTTTGCCAACACCCCCCAGCCGGTGGTGCCGGGCCTCGCCCTGAATGCCAACCTTCAAGGGACGTTGGCTTACTACGGCGACGGCACCAACCAGAACACCCTCAGCATCAGCGGTGGACCGACGCTCACCCTGGGCCACTTCGTCAAACCCTTTCTCGACTTCACCCAGCTCACCATCACCGGAGGCGGCACCCTCCGCCAGGGCCAGAGTCCATTCAGCTTCGATCGGGCCGTCGACCTGGGCACCCTGGGCGTCGGTCTGACCCAGCAGCTCGTCGGCCCCCTGGTGTTGAGCGGTGGGGTGGGGGTGAACGTCGATCCCAACTCAACGAATTTTGGGGAGGTGCTGCAGTCGTACGTGGAAGTGCGCTGGCAGCGCCGGTCCTTCGACTTCGGTGTGTTCTTCAGCCCCTACGACGGCCTGGGAGGCGTGCGGGTGCGGCTCCACGACTTCAACTTCAGCGGGCCGGGAACACCCTTCGTTCCCTACACCCCAGCCCAGCAGACCCTGATGCGTCCCTTCTGATCAGCGTTCTTGAGGCGCTAGGTACGAAAGTCGTTCAAGTAGGGGAGCCTCTGGGCGGTGGCGATCAACGCTTCCCCATGGGCCAGCAACTGGCCGGTGGCATCCCATTGACCGCTGAGCAGCATGCGATGGGGCCCTGGGTCGAGAAAGACAGACCATCGGTTCTCGCCGGCCGCCTCGCTCTCAAGAACAACCTCCAGCGCCTCCAGATCCAGCTCCAGCACGGCGCCGGGATCAGCGGCCACGGCCTGCTGGATCGCCTCTACCGCATCGGCGCCCGCCGACAGGCAGGGGATACCCAGAGCCAGACAGTTGCCGAAAAAGATCTCGGCGAAACTTTCGCCAATCAAGGCCCGGATGCCCCAACGGAGGAGGGCCTGGGGAGCGTGTTCCCGGCTGGAACCGCAGCCGAAATTCCTGTTCACCACCAGCACCGACGCGCCCTGATGCTCGGACCGATCAAAGGGGTGGGGCCCATCGGGATGGTCGGCTCGCTCGGCACGGTCGTCGGCGAAAGCCCCGGCAGCCAATCCTTCGAAGGTGACGCATTTGAGAAAGCGGGCCGGGATGATCCTGTCGGTGTCGATGTCGGAGCCCACCACGGCCACCGCCGAACCCCGATGCCGCAGGACGGGACCGGATGGGAAGGGCCGGGGGTCGAAAGGGGATGCGGCCATCAGGGGCAGGCAATGGAGCAGGGAGAAATCAAGACCACCGGTCAGTGGGCGGGAGCGGCAGGCTGAGCGAGGAGCTGACGCACGTCGGCCACATGGCCTCTGACCGCCGCCGCCGCCACCATCGCCGGGCTCATGAGCAAGGTGCGACCCGTGGCAGAACCCTGCCGTCCCTTGAAATTGCGATTGGAGGAGCTGGCGCTGATCTGCCGACCCTCCAGCCGGTCGGGGTTCATGGCCAGACACATCGAGCATCCGGGCTCCCGCCATTCGAAGCCGGCCGCACGAAACACCGCATCGAGGCCCTCGGCCTCCGCTGCCGCCGCCACCTGTTCCGAGCCAGGCACCACAAAGGCCTTGAGGCCTGGCGCCACCCGGCGGCCGCGGGCCACCTCCGCTGCAGCCCGAAGATCGCTGAGGCGGCCATTGGTGCAACTGCCGATGAAACACACATCCACGGGCAAGCCTGCGATGGGCTGGCCCGGACTGAGGTCCATGTAGCGGTAGGCCTCCTCCGCCAGGGGCCGCTCCTCCGGCGGCAGCTGCTCGAGGGTGGGAACACACTCATCGACCCCCATGCCCTGGCCAGGGGTGATCCCCCAGGTGACAGTGGGAACGATGGTGGACGCATCCAGGCGCACCTCATCATCGAATTCGGCCTCGGGGCCACTGGCCAGCGCGCTCCACCAGGCCATGGCCCGCTCCCAAGCCTCCCCAGAGGGGGCGTGGGGACGGCCCTGCAAGTAGGCAAAGGTGACCGCGTCCGGGTTGCAGTAGCCCACCCGGGCTCCGCCCTCGATGGCCATGTTGCAGAGGGTCATGCGCTCCTCCATGGAGAGTGCGGCGATCGCCGGCCCGGCGAACTCATAGGCATGACCCACGCCACCTTTCACCCCCAGGAGGCGAATCACATGAAGGATCAGATCCTTGGCATAGACACCGCTCTGGAGCGACCCATCGACCCAGATCCGACGCACCTTGAGCTTTCCCATCGCCAGGCTCTGGCTGGCGAGCACATCCCGCACCTGGCTGGTGCCGATCCCAAAGGCGATGGCACCGAAGGCCCCATGGGTGGAGGTGTGGGAATCCCCACAGGCGACGGTCATGCCGGGCTGAGTCAGCCCGAGCTCCGGGGCGATCACATGCACGATCCCCTGCCGTCCACTGCCGATGCCATGGAGTGCAATGCCGTGGGCCGCGCAATTGGCCTCCAGGGTGGCCAGCATCTCCTCGGCAAGGGGATCGGAGAAGGGGCGAGCCTGGCTGGTGGTGGGCACGATGTGATCCACCGTGGCCACGGTGCGCTCGGGCTGGCGCACCGACAGCCCGAGGTCCTTCAGGGCAGAGAAGGCCTGGGGGCTGGTGACCTCATGGATGAGATGGAGGCCGATGAAAAGCTGGGTGGTACCGGAAGGAAGATCGGCGACGCGGTGCAGATCCCAGACCTTGTCGTAAAGGGTGCGGGCGCTCACGGAAAACCCACTGGATCAGCTTCATACCTTAACGGGGACGGGAGCCGGGGATGACCCGGCTGCGCTGCACCCTCCAGAAAGGCTTCCTTAGGGCTTCCAGGCATTCAAACTGTGGAAAACCACCCTAATTCCTGGGGAAAATGACCCTAATCGGGGGAAAACTCCAAGTGTCAGTATTCCCGATCCGTCCCTTGATCGATACCGCTTCTGCCAATCAAAGCGCTCAATTCAAGTCGAATTGCACTGGCCGAGACTCAGTCGCAGGCGGTTGAGGGCCTCACCCACGCTCCGGGCTTGAATGGCCTGACGGCCCCGGCTGGAGCCAAACCTCAGGCCCTCACTCCAGCAGCCAGCAGGCTCAGGCCCCACCACGGCCACATGAACCAGGCCCACCGGCTTCTCGGATGTGCCCCCCCCCGGACCGGCGATGCCGGTGATGGCCACGGCCCAATCGGTGCCCAGCCTTTGGCGAACCCCTTCTGCCATGGCCAGGGCCACCGGATCGCTCACGGCTCCCCAGCGCTCCAGCAGGGGGGCCGGCACGCCCAACAGCTCTTCCTTCACCGCGTTGGCATAGGCAATCACCCCTCCCAGCCAGCTCTCAGACGCCCCGGGCACAGCAGCCAGGGCCGCTCCCAGGCCTCCACCGGTGCAGGATTCGGCCACCGCTAGGGTCTGCCCCCGCTCCCGCAGCTGGGCCAGCACCACCGAAGCCAGGGTGTCTTCATCCGCCCCGAAACAGGCCACCCCCACCCGCTCGCGGATCTCCCGCTCCACCGGCAGAAGAAGAGCCTGGGCTGAGGCGCGATCGACCGCCCGCGCCGTGACCCGCAGCGTCACCTCCCCCCCGCCGGCATAGGGCGCCACAGTGGGATTGGGCAAGGCCAGAAGATCGGCCACCTGCTCGGCGAGCAGCGACTCCGCGATGCCCCACACGTGCAGACGCCTGCTGAGAAAGACCCCCTCGGCAAGACCCGCCTCGCGAAGCCAGGGCACGGCCGTGTTGCGCCACATCGCCTTCATTTCCGAGGGCACGCCCGGAAACGTGAGAATGGTGAAGCCGGGGGTGGGGCTCCAGATCATGCCTGGGGCCGTACCCGTGGGATTGGGCAGCACGGAGGCCCCTTGGGGCAGCAGCGCCTGGCGCCGATTGCTTGCGGCCACGGGTTTTCCCCTGGCCCCCAGCTTGGCCTGGATATCGGCCCAGACCTCGGGATGCTCCACCAGCGGCACAGCAAAGGCGGCAGCGATGGCTTCCGTCGTGAGGTCATCCGCCGTGGGGCCTAGGCCTCCCGTGGTGATCAAAACCCGGCACCGCCGAGAGGCCTCCCGCACGGAGGCCATGAGTCGCTCCCGGTTGTCGCCCACCACCTCCTGGCGATGGTGCGGTACGCCGAAGCTGGCCAGCTCCTGGGCCAACCACCGGGCATTGCCGTTGAGGATGTCTCCAAGGAGGAGTTCGGTGCCAATGCAGAGGAGCTCCGCGCTCATGCAGCCCTCTGGGAATCTTTGGTCTTCTGGTCCGGATCCTGCTGGAGGCTGCGCCTGGTGAGGATCACGGCAGCCACAAGCACAGCCGTAGCCAGGGTGAGCCAGAGGAAGCGCATTTCCGCATTCGCCACCACCAGGGCCAAGGCGGCAAGCCATTGGGTGAAGGCGTAGATCATCAACACCGTGCGCCGGTGGCTCAGGCCCGAACGCAGAAGCCGATGGTGAAGATGGCGCCGATCTGGATAGAACGGGGATCGCCCCTCCCTGAGGCGACCCATGATCACGGCCGACATGTCGGCCAGAGGGAGAGAGAGGATGAGCAAGGGGAGAAGCAGGCTCACACTGGTGAGACCCTTGGCCGGGCCGACAATGCTGATGGAAGCCAGGGCGAATCCAAGGAAGTAGGAACCGCCATCGCCCATGAAGATGCGGGCGGGATTGAAGTTGTGGCGCAGAAAGCCCAGACAGGCGCCGGCCAGGGCCGCTGCCAGCAGACCGGCAGCCGGCTGCTCGAGACTGAAGCTCACCGAGAGCAAGGCCACAGCGGCGATTCCGCTGACCCCAGCGGCCAGGCCATCCAATCCATCCAGCCAGTTGATGGCGTTGGTGATTCCCGCCAGCCAGATCACGGTGGCCACCAAGCTCAGGAGCGGCGGAAGCCGCAGCACATGGTCGAACTCCCCGCCAGCGCCAGGCACATGGAAGGGCAGATCAATGTTGCTGATGCGCACGCCCTGACTCCACACGGCCACGGCCACCGCCACCTGCCCAAGTAGGCGGGGAAAGGGCGGCTGGGCAAAGAGATCGTCCCCCAGTCCGATCACGAAATAACAGAGGGCTCCCGCCAGGGAGGTCCAGATCAGCTGATCCTTGTTGGGGGGCAGCTCCGCAAACCCCCCGAAGAGCCAGGTGAGACACAGCCCCAGGCTGAACCCCACCACGATGCCCACCCCGCCGAGCCGCACCATGGGGGCGGCGTGTTGTTTGCGGGCATCCGGTTGGTCCACCAGGCCCCAACGCAACCCAAGACGGCGGACCTGGGGCACCACCAGAGCGGTCCCCAGACTGGCGACGATGAAGGTGAGGAGGGCCGCCGCGTTCGGCGTGGAAGCGAGGTTCACGGGCCCTCCGTGGGGGGTGCAACCTCCCTAAGCGGTCTGTAGCGCACGCTGGCCGCCATAAAGAGGAAAACGCTCGCAGAGGGCCCGGACCCGTTCCCGACACTGGAGTTCCATGCTGCTGTCGTCGGGGTGTAGCAAGCGTCCGGCGATCACCTCCGCCACATCGCCGAAGGCAGATTCATCAAACCCACGGGTGGTGAGGGCGGCGGTGCCCAGCCGGAGCCCACTGGTGACAAAGGGAGACTCGGGGTCGAAGGGCACGGTGTTCTTGTTCGCCGTGATGTTGACCTCACTGAGCAGGGCGTCTGCCACCTTGCCCGTCAGACCGATGGATCGCAGATCCAACAACACGATGTGGTTATCGGTGCCACCACTCACCACCGCAATCCCCTGCTCCTGGAGGCGGGTCGCCAGCACCCTGGCATTGGCCACCACTTGCTTGGAATAGGCCTGGAAGGAGGGCTGGAGGGCTTCTCCAAACGCCACGGCCTTGGCCGCCACCACATGTTCCAGGGGGCCACCCTGGACCCCTGGGAAGACGGCCTTATCGAATTGTTTGCCGAAGTCTGCATCGTTGCAGAGGATCAGCCCTCCCCGGGGTCCGCGCAGCGTCTTGTGAGTGGTGGTGGTGACCACGTGGCAATGAGGCACTGGATTGGGATGCTCTCCAGCGGCCACCAGGCCTGCAATGTGAGCCATGTCTGCCAGAAGGTAGGCGCCCACCTCATCGGCGATGGCCCGGAACCCCGCAAAGTCGATCTGCCTGGGGTAAGCCGAATAGCCACAGATGATCAATTTCGGCCGATGCTCCAGGGCCAGCTGGCGCACCTCCTCGAGATTCAGCCGATGGCTAATGGGATCCACCCCATAGTGGACTGCCTTGAACCACTTCCCAGACACATTCACAGGGGAGCCATGGGTGAGGTGGCCCCCATGGGAGAGATCCATTCCCAGAATCGTGTCGCCAGGCTGGAGGAGAGCCAGAAACACGGCGAAATTGGCCTGGGCGCCGCTATGGGGCTGCACGTTGGCCCAGGCAGCGCCGTAGAGCTGCTTGGCCCGCTCGATGGCCAGCTCCTCGATGCTGTCCACAAACTCACAACCCCCGTAGTAGCGCTTGTGGGGGAGGCCCTCGGCGTATTTGTTCGTCAGCACGGACCCCTGAGCTTCCATGACCGCCCGGGAAGCGAAATTTTCGCTGGCGATCAACTCCAGGTGCGTCTGTTGTCGCTTCAACTCTCTGCCGATCAGGGCAGCGATCGCAGGATCCTCTGTGGCCAGGGGCGCATCGATGGAGGAAGACATGGCAGCGCTGCACGTGAGCTGATCGTAGGGAACCCAGAGACCAGACGCCCGTATCCTGAAACTTTGCCCCAAAAAAAAACCGCTCACTTGGAGCGGCTCTGCAAACGCGCCTGGAGAGATTCGAACTCCCGACCCTCTGATCCGTAGTCAGATGCTCTAATCCGCTGAGCTACAAGCGCCGACCCCTTCATTTTCATCAGAAGGGGTGCCCATCCGTCAACCATCCCTCCGATTTCCCTTCTCCCCCATGCCCATTCGCTGGTATGGCCCGGCCGACCCGAGCGATCCCACCTACCGCCACTTCGAGCGGGTGGTGAATCTGACGCTCCACGCGGCCCTCTTCGCCTCCATCAACAGTGGACTCTGGTTTGTGCAAGGACTGCGCCATCCCTGGACCCACCTGGGCTGGCTCACCCTGGGCTGGGCAGCCCTCCTGTTGGTCCATGGCACCGTGGTGGTGGTTCTGCGGCCTCCAGCCACCCCTCCTCCTTCGCCATGACCCTCTCCGCCCAAGAGCTCGAGGAGCTCACCCAGGCCCTTGCCGACAGGCTGTACGTGGAGGTGGCCCAGTGGCATCTCTATCTCGGGGATGCGGGCCTGGCCGCCGCCCTGGCCCAGGAGTGCGCCGGTCGACTGGACCAGGGCCCGGCCGTCTGCGCCAGGCAGGCTCTGGAGGCGGTGCAGGTTCCGATCGGAGGGGGAGCCACCCGTTTGCCGTTGGCCCGCCTGATCCCCGCCAACCAGTTGCGCGACCTGGAAGAAATTCTTGAGACCTACAGCTAAGTCGGCCACCGCAACCGCACGGACCAGCGAGGAACCATCGACGAATAGGGTGAGCAAATCCGGGGATCCGTCGTGCTGATCATCGAGGTCACTAACGCCCGAGATGTGGTGAGCAAGCGCATTGGCCGTCTCGGCAGCCGGCTCATCGGCAAGGTGGTGGATGCGGAGGCGCAAGTGGAAAAGGCCCTGATCAACGAGCTGGAATCGGCCTTCAAGGACTTTGGGATCGAAGCGCGGATCCTCTCAATCGATGGCCCCGAGATGATCGGCCGCTCGCGCCTGGAGATTCCTCTGCAGGTGAGGGAAGAGCGGGATGTGAAGCTCTCCTCCTAGGCCCGGCGGCGCTGGAGACCACGGAGGATCTCCCGCACTTCCGCGACGCCAAACCAGGTGCCCAGCATCCCGTAGATCGCTGTCGCCAGGGCCGCACTCAAGCCATTCTGGAGAAGCAGGCCGACCAGCCCCGTGGGCCACTGCACAAAGGAGGACAGCGCCCAGGCGGCTCCGCCCCCCAGCAAGGCCGTCAGAAGCAGCAGCGCCGTGTCCTTCCCCCAGGCGCCCAGGGGAAGCCCTCCGAGCCGGCGATGGAGCACCAGCAGCAGCCCCAGACAGGTGATGAGATTCACCAGCACCGTGGCCAGCACCAGTCCCGGAGCCCCAAAGGAGAGAAGGGGGAACATCTGGCCCAGGCCAGGGGTCGGTCCCCCCACCAAAAACCAGTCGAAGAGGGCATTGAGGCCAATCCCCCCGACAGACCAGCGGAACGGGGTGTTGGCATCGCCAAGGGCGTAGAACACGCGCACCAGCACATCCCGGGCCAGGTAGGCCGGCATGCCCACCCCGTAGGCCATCAGGAGCGACGTGACCAGGGTGCCAGCCTGTTGATCGAAGGCCCCCCTCTGGTAGATCAGGGCCACGATGGGTGCGGCCAGACCCACCATGAGGGCCCCCAGGGGCAACATGCTGGCATTGGAGAGCATCAATCCCTGACGAATCCGGGCTATGAGCTGGGGGCGGTCCTCAGGGGCTGTGAGCCTGGCGTAGACCGGCAGCAGCGGCACCAACAGGGCGTTGGAGAGCAAGCCGAGAGGAGTCTGCACCAACAGATTGGCGTAGCCCAACCCAGCTGCGGCTCCAAGGATGCCGGATGCAAAGAACAGATCCACGAACACATTGATCTGGAGCATCCCTGACGAGAGCGTCGCGGGCCCCATCACCTGGAGCACCTCGCGCACGCCGGGATGCTTCCAATCCCAGACCAGGCGAAAAGAATGCAAACCCTGCCGTGCCAGGGCCGGCAACTGGATCAACCACTGGAGCACAGCCCCGAGGGTCGTGGTGCCTGCCAGCACGATTCCACCCAGCACGGCCGTGGAGGGCAGGGTGATCGTTTCACCCAGCTGCCACCACAGCAGCCCGATCCCCCCGATCATGGCCACGCTGGAGAGCAGGGGACTCACGGCCGGAAGCCAGAACTCGTCGGCGGCATTCAGGGCGCCGAAGCCCAGGCCGATCAAGCCGGCAAACAGGGCCATGGGGGCCATCCAGCGGAGCTGGAGCACGGCAATGTCGTGCCTGACCGCATCCAAGCCCGGCCCCACCAGGGTGATCAGGGGATCGGCGGCCACCACGAGCAGCACCGTGACCACCAGGAGGGCCGCTCCCACCAAGGTGTTGATGGCGGCGAGCACATGGCCCCCCTCCTGGCGGGGGCGCCGGGCCAGCACACTCACCATGGCGCTGTGGAAGGGGCCGTTGATGCCCCCCAGGAGAATCAGCAGAAAGCCTGGAAGCACATAGGCGTAGTTGTAGGCGTCATAGGCGGCACCCACGCCGAACGCCGCTGCGATCACCTGCTGGCGGAACAGGCCCGCCACCTTGCTGAGGGCCGTGGCCACAGCCACGATCAGGGCAATCCGTTTGAGGGATGGAGCCAATCCAGGCGGGCCCGAAGCCCCACACGTCGCACGGCAGTATGGCGGCCCGCCTCGCCGGTCCCAACCCCCCACGCCCATGCCCCCCTCCACGGCCCCTCTGACCCCCAGCAGCGGGGCTTCTGGAGAACTGATCCACCAGATGTCTCCCCTGGTGGAGGGGGTGCTGTTGCGTCGCTACAAGAGGTTTCTGGCGGATGTGGAACTGGTAGGGGGGGAGGTGGTGACGGTTCATTGCCCCAACACCGGGCCCATGACCGGCGTCTTGATCCCTGGCGGCAGGGTGCGCCTGCGGCACGCGCCAGCACCCACCCGCAAACTCGATTGGACCTGGGAACAGGCTGAGGTACTAGGGGGAGAGGGCCAGCCGGTGTGGGTGGGGGTGAACACCGCCCTGCCCAACCACCTGGTGCGGCAAACGATCGAAAGGGGCTATCTGGAGCCCTGGCTGGGGCCGGTGGGTGCCATCCGGGCCGAGGTGCCCTATGGCGAGGGCAGGCGAAGCCGCATCGATCTGCTGCTGCAACCGGATCCCGCCAACGCCGACCCGCGACCGATCTATGTGGAGGTGAAGAACACCACTTGGTGCCTGAATGCGATCGGGTTGTTCCCGGACACGGTGAGCGAGCGGGGGCAGAAGCATCTCGTGGAGCTGATGGGGATGCTGCCAGAGGCGCGGGCCGTGCTGGTGCCGTGCCTGAGCCGCCCTGACATCCACCAGTTCGCCCCTGGCGACAGCGCCGACCCCCGGTATGGATCTCTCTTCCGGGAGGCCCTGGCCGCGGGGGTGGAAGTGCTGCCCTGCCGGTTTCGCTACGAGGTGGATGGGGTGCACTGGGAGGGGATCACCCCCGTTCTGCCCCACCAGCCCGCGCCAGACCCAGAGGCAAAAGACATCCCATAGAGTCGGGTCGGTTTGCCGGGACGTCATGGATACCCACGCCTTCAAGCGTGCCCTCCATCATTCGGAGCGCTACAACCGCCGGGGGTTCGGCCTGGGTGAGGAGGTGGCCGGCAACCTGCAAACGGCCTATCAAAGCGATTTGATTGCCAGCATTCGCGACAACGGATATGCCCTGCGCGATGGCCGGCTCACGGTCCGACTGGCCGAGGCCTTTGGCTTTTGCTGGGGAGTGGAACGGGCGGTGGCCATGGCCTACGAAACCCGTCGGTTTTACCCGCAGGAACGCATCTGGATCACCAATGAAATCATCCATAATCCATCGGTGAATCTCCACCTGCGCGAGATGAACGTGTGCTTCATCCCTGTTGAGGAAGGTTTAAAGGATTTCTCTGATGTGGCCTCTGGAGACGTGGTTATTCTCCCAGCTTTTGGCGCCACTGTACAAGAAATGCAGCTGCTCAACGAGCGGGGATGCCACATCGTCGACACCACATGTCCCTGGGTTTCCAAAGTGTGGACAACGGTGGAAAAGCATAAGAAACATTCGATTACTTCGATCATTCATGGCAAGGTAAAACACGAAGAAACCCTTGCCACAAGCTCGTTTGCGGGAACCTACCTGGTGGTACTCGACCTGGCTGAGGCCCAATTGGTATGCGACTATGTTCTGGCCAGCGCCGATGGCCATACCCCTTCGCGGGAGCAACGGGAGGCCTTCATGGAGCGGTTCGCCAATGCTTGCTCTCCCGATTTCGACCCCGACCTCGACCTGCAGCATGTGGGTGTAGCCAATCAGACCACGATGTTGAAACGGGAAACGGAGGATATTGGCCGACTGTTTGAGCGCACCATGTTGAAGCGCTACGGACCCAGCACCCTGAACGACCACTTTGTGGCCTTCAACACCATTTGCGATGCCACACAGGAGCGCCAGGATGCGATGTTTTCCCTGGTGGATGAGCCCCTAGATCTGATCGTGGTCATCGGCGGTTACAACTCCTCCAACACCACCCATCTGCAGGAGATTGCCATCAGCCGGGGCATCCGTTCGTTCCATATCGACACCCCGGAGCGCATTGGGCCTGGCAACAAGATCTGCCACAAACCCCTCGGGGCCAAGCTGGCCACCGAACAGCCCTTTCTGCCTGAGGGACCGATCCGGGTTGGCATCACCTCTGGAGCCTCCACGCCGGATCGGGTGGTGGAAGACGTGATCCAACGCTTGATCCAACTCAGCAGAGCCTGATCCGATCCAGTCTTCAGACCTGGCTTTACATTCCCTAAAGGTTCGCCCTCCGTCCTAAGGTCTGCACCCCTTTAAAGGGGTTGGCCGACGCCCCCAGCGACCCCCACCATCCAAGGAGCCCCGTTGCCCTCGCCTTCCCTGGTGTCCACTCCAACGATCGACAGTCCTCCCGAGCCAGACCGCCCCGAAGAGAGGGGCTCATCGGAGCAACCTGAATCCATCGCACAGCACCAGTCGGGCATGGTCGTGCGCCAGTCCTACGGCAACGACAAACAGGTGTTTCGCTACGCCAGCGCCTTCTCCGACATGATGGAAATGCGGGCGCCTGCCGCCGTGGTGGCGGGATACCTGGACGAACACCAGGGGTGGTTCCAGAGCTGCGCCAGTCCCATGGAAGTCACACCTCTAGGGGAGCGGGGATACGCCCTCAGCCTGGGCCGCTTCGGCAACTTCGGCTTTGAGGTGGAGCCCACCATTGGACTGGAGCTGCTACCCGAAGACAACGGGGTGTACTCCATCATCACGGTGCCCCTGCCCAGCACCGATCCTGCCCTGGCCGGGGTCTACGACGTGAACTTCAACGCCTCCCTGGAGTTGGATGAAGC
>JBEIGX010000010.1:0-24925 GCA_040381675.1 Aphanothece sp. | reverse complement strand
GAGGCCTCCCTGCGGGTGGTACCCGGCGTGGAGGGGGGCACCCTGGTGGTGGGGGGCGACGGCCGCTACGGCAACCTGGCCGCGATCCAGACCATTGCCCGCATGGCGGCGGCCCATGGGGTGGCCCGTTTGATCACCACCACGGGCGGCATTCTCTCCACTCCGGCGGCCTCCCATCTCATCCGCACCCACCAGGCGGTGGGGGGCATCATCCTTTCGGCCAGCCATAACCCCGGCGGGTTGGAGGGGGATTTCGGCGTGAAGATCAACGGGGCCAATGGCGGCCCGGCGCCTGAATCCATCACGGATGCCATCTATCAGGCCACCTTGAGCCTGGACAGCTACCGCACCCTCCAGGCCGACCCCCTGCCCCTGGATCAGCCGGCCCATCTCCAGCTGGGCGCCATGGCGGTGCAGGTGATCGATGGGGTGAGCGACTACGGGGCGCTGATGCAGACCCTGTTTGATTTCGATCGGCTGGCCGCCCTGCTGAAGGGCAACTTCCGCCTCGCCTTTGATGCCATGCATGCCGTGACGGGCCCCTATGCCGCCCGGATTTTCGAGCAGCAGCTGGGGGCTCCGGCCGGCACCGTGCGCAACGGGGTGCCCCTGGAAGACTTTGGCGGCGGCCATCCCGATCCCAACCTCACCTATGCCCACGACCTGGCGGCTCTGCTGTTGGAGGGGGAGGCCTACGACTTCGGGGCGGCCTGTGATGGCGATGGGGATCGCAACATGATCCTCGGCCGCCATTGCTTCGTGAATCCCAGTGACAGCCTGGCCGTGCTCACCGCCAACGCCACCCTGGCCCCGGGCTATGCCCAGGGTCTGGTGGGGGTGGCCCGCTCCATGCCCACCAGTGCCGCCGCCGATGTGGTGGCCAAGTCCCTGGGGCTGCCCTGCTTCGAGACGCCCACGGGTTGGAAGTTTTTCGGCAACCTGCTGGATGCGGGCCGGATCACCCTTTGCGGGGAGGAGAGCTTCGGCACCGGCAGCAACCACATTCGCGAGAAGGATGGGCTCTGGGCCGTGCTGTTCTGGCTGCAGATCCTGGCCGTGCGCGGTTGTTCCGTGGCGGAGGTGATGGCCGATCACTGGCGCCGTTATGGCCGCCACTACTACTCCCGCCACGACTACGAAGCCATCGAAAGCGAGGCGGCCCATGGTCTGTATGGGCGGGTGAAGGAGATGCTGCCGGCTCTGCCAGGCGAGCGCTTTGCCGGGCGCCTCATTTCCGTGGCAGATGATTTTGCCTATACCGACCCGGTGGATGGCTCCGTGAGCCAGGGTCAGGGGCTGCGGCTGCTGTTGGACGACGGCAGCCGAGTGGTGTTGCGCCTTTCGGGTACAGGCACCCAGGGCGCCACCCTGCGGGTTTATCTCGAGAGTTATGTACCCCCCAGCGGCGCCTTGGCCCAGGACCCCCAGGTGGCCCTGGCCGATCTGATCGGCGCCATCGATGCCCTGGCGGAAATCAAGGTGCGTACGGGAATGGACCAACCGACGGTGATCACGTGAGCTGTCTGGCGATCCCTTGACGCGACCGATATCGTCCGGCTTGTAAACAGCTTTACTTCTCTCATGTCTCCTTTCGCGCTCAGGAGGTTCGCTCGCAAGGCGGCCACCGTTTCATGCGGCGCACTCTTTGCTGCCGCTCTTGCGGCCTTCCCCCAGCCAGCTTCTGCCCTGGTTTGGGACTGGAGTTTTGAAAGTGATGACGATCCCGAGATAGAAGCTTTTGGCGAGTTGACGACCACCGACGTTCCCGATAGCCAGGGCTTCTACACCATCATCGGGGTGACGGGGGAACGCAACATGGTGGCCATTGATGGCTTCATTCCCACAGGTTCTCCCGTCCCTGGCAACTGTCTGGACGTCGTCACCTGTTTCACCTCCGACAACCTGTTGCGGCTTGAGGACGACGACGGGCAACTCACCACCCATGGATTTGGGGTGAGCTTCGCCGATGGCACCTACGCCAATTATTTCTTTGCCAGTTTCCTCCAGCCCGCCACCTATCTGGAGTTCTATTCCGTTGCGCCTTTTGATCTGCTTCCTCCGGACACCCTGGGGGGCGATTCGGAGTTTGCTGGCAAATTTGAGGCGGAACCCAGGCTCGACCCCGTTCCCGGCCCCCTTCCCGTCGCGGGTGCCGTGATGGCCTTCGGCTGGGCGCGCAAGCTGCGCCGCCGCCAGCGGGCTGGGCTCTGAGGGCTGACCTCAGCCTGCAGGCCTCAGACCTCAGCGGCGGAAGCGCCAGAGGGGTGCCCCCGGGGTGCCCCTGCGGGTGAAGGCGATCTGGGCCATGGCTTCGTTCCAGGCGCCGCAGAAACCCGCCACCCCGATCACCGCCAGCACGTAAGGCAGGGGCCATGCTGGTAAGGGCTCCCCTGGGGTGCGGGCCACCCTTTGGGCCAGCCCCAGCAGCAGGGCGGTCATCCCGCTGAACAGCACTCCAGCCAGGGCAATCCTCCGGCGGTCGACCCGCACCTGGCGCTTCGGGGTGTAGTTGGGGGGGACGGGCAGGGGCATCGGTGGCCTTGGGCTGGTGGTTGCGATTTCGTAGCCAATAAGGAAGGAACGGCTTTAAGGCCCCGCTTGTTCGGGCCCTACCCCGCGCCGCCGTCCCCTTGGGCCACGGCGTCGGGTCCCAAAGGTTCGCTGCGCTGGCTGTCGGGGAACCAAGCCGCTTCGAGATTCTTCATCACCACATACATCGCCGGCACCACGAACAGGCTCAGCCCGGTGGCCACCAGCAGCCCGCCGAAGATCACGGCCCCGAGGGAGCGCTGGGACAGGGCCCCGGCCCCCGTGGCGATCACCAGGGGGAAGAACCCTGCCAGGGCCGCCAGAGCCGTCATCAGGATGGGCCGCAGGCGGGAGGAGGCGGCGCCCTTGGCGGCCTCGATGGCCGAGAGGCCGGCTTCCATCCGTTGGTTGGCCAGATCCACGATCAGGATCCCGTTCTTGGCGGCCAGGCCGATCAGGGTCACCAGGCCCACCTGGGCATACACGTTGTTCACCTGGCCCAGCAGCACCAGGAACACCAGGGCGCCAAGCATGGCCAGGGGCACGGTCATCAGGATGATCAGAGGATCGATGTAGCTGCCGTACTGGGCGGAGAGCACCAGATACACCACCACGATCCCCAGGGCGAACACCAGCACGGCCAGTGAGCCCGCCTGCACCTCCGAGCGGGTGAGGCCCGACCAGGCCTGGCCGATGTTGGTGAAGTTGAGGCTGCGGTAGCTGGTCATCAGGCCATCGATCGCCTGGCCCGTGCTGCGGCCTGCCGCCTCCAGCCCCTGGATCAGCACCGTGCGGTAGAGGTTGAAGTGGCTGATGATCGGCGGGGCGCTGTCGAGGCGGGCGTTCACCACGTTGGCCATGGGGATGAGCTTGCCGCTGCGGTCGGCCACGTAGAGGTTGCGCAGGTCGTCCACCACCGACCGGTTGCTGGCGTCGGCCTGCACATACACCTGGCGGTACTGGCCCTCCTCATAGGTCTGGTTCACGAAGCGGCCCCCCATCAGGGTGCCGAGGGTGGCCATGGCCTCGCCGTAGTCGATGTTGAGGGAGGCGAGCCTGTCCCGGTCCACATCCAGGCGCCACACCGGTGCATCGGAGATGAACTGGCTGTAGATCTTTTCGAAGTTGCCGGTCTGCTTGGCCTTGGCCATCAGGGTGTCGGCCAACTGGGAAAGCTCGGTGGGGGAATAGCCGCCGTTGCTGAGGTCGTTGAACTGAAAACTGAGGCCTCCCTGGGCGCTGAAGCCCGGCACCGCCGGCGGCGGGGAGGCAAACACCAGGGCTCCGGGGATCTGGCTGAATTGCTTGTTGAGGCGGGCGATGATCGCCCCCGCGCTGTGCTCCTTGCCCTGGCGTTCATCGATCGGGCGGAAGCCGAAGAAGAAGAGGCCCTGGTTCACCGAGCTGCCGTTGAAGCCGGCCCCCCCCACCAGCTCACCGGAGATGATGTCGGGCTCCTTGGCGATGATCGCCTGGGCTTCGGCCGCCACCTTCATGGTGGCTTCCAGGGAGGCCTGGGGCAGGAGCTGGATGATGCCCAGGCCGTAGCCCTGGTCTTCGGTGGGCACGAAGCCGGTGGGCACGGCGGTGAAGGTGAGGCCGGTGAGCACGATGCCGCCGAGCAGCAGAGCCGCCACGATGCGACGCCAGCGGATCACCTGGCCCAGCAGCCGCTGGTAGCCCGCCGAGAGCCGCTCGAAGCCGGCGTTGAAGGCGGTGAAGATGGGCATGAGGAAGGTGCCCACCACCGCACCCACCACCCCCAGGGCCAGGGAGAGAACCCAGCCGCCGGCCAGGGCGCCGTAGCCGGCGCCGAACACGCCGCCGATCACCGTCCAGATTCGGCCCCGGGGATCGGTCTTGCCGCCCCCCAGCAGCAGGGCCGACTGCAGGGGCTTGCCGGTGATCGCGTTGAAGGTAGACACCAGGATCGAGAACACGATCGTGAGGGCGAACTGCCGGTAGATCACGCCGGTGGCACCGGGGAAAAACGCCACGGGCACAAACACCGCCAGGAGCACCAGGGCCGTGGCCAGGATCGCTCCGGTGAGCTCCTTCATGGCATTGGAGGCGGCCACGAAGGGGGGATCGCCCGCTTCGATGCGGGCGGAAACGGCCTCCACCACCACGATCGCGTCGTCCACCACCAGGCCCGTGGCCAGGATCACACCCAGCAGGGTGAGCTCGTTGATGGAGAAGCCGAAGGCCTTCACGAAGATCATGGCCCCCAGCAGGGCGATCGGCAGGGCCAGGGCCGGCACGGCCGTGGCTTTCCAGTCCTGCAGAAACAGGAAGATGATCAGAAGCACCAGCACCACCGCATCCCGCAGGGCATCGAGAGCTCCCTCGATGGAGGCGTTGATGAAATCCCGCTGGTCGAACACCTTCTCCAGCTTCACCCCAGGGGGCAGGGTGCGCTCGAAGGCCTGCAGCACCTGATCCACCCCCTTGGCGGTGTCGATGGCGTTGGTGCCCGGCAGCTGGATCACGCCGAAGCCCACGCAGGGATGGCCGCTGAGGGCGTTGATGGCGGAGGAGTTGAAGCTTTGAAAGGCATATTCCGCCCGGCCCACATCCTTGAGGCGGATCAGGCCGCCATCGGGGCCCTTGGCGAGGATCAGGTTCTCGAACTCCTGCACGGTCTTGAGGTTGCCGTTCACCAGCAGGGGCAGGGTGGTGGCGTTGTCGGGCAAAGAAGGGGGGCCGCCGATGCTGCCCGCGATCACCACCTGGTTCTGGGATTGGAGGGCGTTCACCACATCGGTGGCGCTCAGGTTGAAACGGGCCAGCTTCTGGGGGCTCACCCAGAGGCGGAAGGCCGGATCGCTGGCGCCGAAGATGTTCACCTGCCCCACCCCCTGGGAGCGGGAGAGGGGATAGAGCAGGTTCAGCTGGATCAGGCCGTTGAGGTAGTTGCGGCTGAACTGCCCCTCGGTGGAGGTGAGGTTGTAGACGAGCAGGTAGCTGGTGGCGGTCTGCTGCACGGTCACCCCCTGGGCGGTCACCTGGGGCGGCAGCTGGGGAGTGGCGGTCTGCACCCGGTTGAGCACATTCACCTGGTCGATGTCGGCGTTGGTGCCGGCCTTGAAGAACACGTTCAGCTGGCTGCTGCCCTCGCTGGTGCTGAAGGAGGTGATGTAGTCCATCCCCGGCGCGCCGTTGATGTTTTCCTCGAGGGGGCCCGTCACCGCGCTCTCCACGGTGAGTGCATCCGCACCCGGCAGGTTGGTGGACACCTGGATGGTGGGCGGGGCGATGTTGGGCAGGTTTTCGATCGGCAGCAGGGGCAGGCTGATCACCCCGGCCAACAGGATCAGGATGCTGCAGACCGTGCTCAGCACGGGCCGCTTGATGAAGGTGTCCGAAAGGCTCATGGGCGCTTTGGTGGCCCGGCAGTGGGTTTCACGGCCATGCCGCTGCGGAGCTGGAAGAGGTTGCCGAGGATCACCTGATCCCCCGGATTCAGGCCGCTGCGCACCGCATAGGCCCCCCGCTGGAGGGTGCCCAGGCTCACGGGCACCTGGAGGGCCACGGGCAGACCCGGGGGCGGGGGGGGATCCAGCTTGCGGCCGAGCTGCTGGCTGGCCACCTCGGGGCTCACGGCCACAAACACGAAGGGCTGGCCAGCCTGGAGCAGCACGGCCTGCTGGGGCACGGCCAGGGAGGGGGCCTGATTGAACACCAGGGTGGCGTTCACCCGCTGCCCATTGCGCAGGGCGCCATCCGGATTGGGGAAGGTGGCCTTCACCAGCAGGGTCTGCTTGTCCTTATCGATCGAGGGCGCCACGAAGGAAACGGCACCCCTGGCCAGCAGCTTCCTGGGGTCATCGGGGGCCTTGAGCACCACGGGCATCCCCATCTGCACCCGAGAGGCCTGCTCGCCGGGGATGTCGAGGCGCACCCAGAGCAGGGAGTTGTCGACGATGCTGGTGATCGTGGCGCCTGCCTGCACCACATCGCCGAGTTTGTAATTGATGTTGCCCACCTTGCCGGCGATGGGCGACACCACATTTTTGTAGCCCAGATTGGCGATGTTGGCCCGCAACATGTCCCGGCTCTGAATCGCTTGGGTGACGTAGTAATCCCTGTCTTTTGTTGAAACGGCCCCCTGTTGGTTGAGGAAGATGTAGCGCTCCGCGTTCACCTGGTCCTTGCGGGCCTCGGCCGCATCCGCATTCACCTCAGAGCGCAGCTGGATCTGGTCGAGGGCAAAGAGAGGTTGGCCGGGCTGCACGATCTGGCCTTCGGCCATGGGCATGGCCACGATCCGGCCGGCGATCTCGGGGGCCAGCTTCACCTCCCGAATGGCCTCCAGGGTGCTCTGCACATCCATGGCATCGAGAAAGGGGAGCTGCTGGGCGGGTACCAACCTCACGGGGGCGGGGGGTGCCGCAACCGGTTTGGGGGGGCTGCAGCCCACCAGGGCCAGGGGAACAACCAGCGGGAGCCACTGGAGCGCCCGGGGCACAGCAGAAGAAGGAGGGCGACTCGACTCCGAGGGAGGTTGGCTGGGGGTGCGGCCCAAGGTGAAGGAGCACGTGGGTTGGACCATAGGTCAAATCTCTGGTCAGGCCCAAGCGATGCCAGGGAGTTGCATTAGCTTTGAGCTTCTACTGGAGCGCACAACAGGGGATGGATTTGCTGCCCACCTTCCGCGGCGCCAACAGGAGGTATTCCTCCGCGGCAAGTTGGGTGTTGAGCAGCGACATCCGCCTGGAAACGGGCTGTGCCTCGGCTCATCGATTGATGCTGATGGGGATGTACAACATTGCCATCAGCAAGTCGCGGCTGGCCTTCATGGTCACCACCGAGCAGGAGGCGCTGGAGGGGCTGGCCATTCGCAGGCCTGGCCTATTGATCATCACCCAGCAGCTGGAGCAGGGATCGGGCCAGTCTGTGGTGGAGCAGGCCCGCTCCCTGGTGAGCGACGTGCGCACCATCCTCATCATGGATGGGCCGAATGATGATCTGGTGGCCGCGGGTCGCTCCAGCGCCGATGCGGTGCTGCTGGAGGCCGATTGCTTCGGGCACCAACAACCCATTGTGTCCTTGACTCGAGCTCTTTCCATCGGTCAGCGTTACCGCTCGGCTTCCGTGGTTGCCGCGATGGAGGCGGATTCGGTGCAACGGGATCCCTGGCGGGATCAACCTCCGGATCTCAATGCCCGTGAACTGGAAATCGTGGACATGCTGGTGCAGGGTTTGAGCGACCGAGAGATCGCCGAGCAGTTGGTTGTCAGCTATGAAACGGCCCGCAGCCGGAGCAAGGTTTTGCGGCGCAAGCTTGGCGCCAACAACCGGGCCCAGGTGGTGGCGAAGGCGGTTCAGCTTGGCCTGGCGAGGCTAGGAGCGGGCTGATTCAGCCGGGAAGGGATGGGGCGAAAGGTGGAAGCAAATCGGTAGATGCTCACCCATTTGGGGCGGCTCAGCCCAACGCCCTCCTCGCAAACAGTATGGATGGTCACACTTCAGGAGTCGCCTTTCTCCCGCGTCAGCCATGTTTTCGTCTGCCCTTCCCGTTGGCCTTGCCCTGGCCAGCGCTCTGCTGCTGCCCCTGGGCGCCTCCGCCATTCCCATCAATGCCGCCGATGGCGTCGCTGAGACAGCCCCCAGCCGAACCGCCGGCCCCAGACGCCCCGGCGCGATCCCCCAGCCCTCCAAGGCCACTGACCTGGGCAGCCAAACCAGCAATGGCCGTGGGCGCCCCGTGCCTGGCCAGGCCACTCTCTCGGCCGACAAGACCATGGCTGAAGTCAAGACGGTGCAGATTCCTTAGGGCCGTCTATCTCCGTGGCAGCGTCCTTGTGCAAATAAAGGAGGCGTCTGCGGTGGGCGACCCAACGCTTCAAGGTCTTTAGGTTTTTGCGAATGTTTTCGCTGGCCTATGACCTTGCGCCTTCCTCTTTTTGGTGCAGGGCTGATGGCCCGATCCTTCCTTTCCGTGGCTGTGGCGAGCATCGGGATGCCTTCTGTCCACGCGGAGGGGGCTTCCCAGGCCCCCCCGGCGTCGATCCCGCTCTCTGGCGACAGGATTGCTGCCATGGATCCCCGTGGCCCCTACGCCAGCTTTGGTGTTGGCGTCAGCTGGCCCCAGCCCGTCCACTACGACGACGACCGTCTGGGCCCAACTCTGCCGATCCGGGGGACGGTGCAGGTTGACCCTGGTGTGGCCACGGATCTGGGGCTGGGCTACGACTTTGGTCGTCTGCGGGCGGAACTGAGCTGGATCCATCGCGAGGCGGTCATCGGTTCCTCCAGCTGGTCGGTGGGTCCCTTTCCGGTTGCCGCCAACAACGGCAGCGGACGGGTGAGCAGCGACAGCGCCTTCGCCAGCCTCTATCTGGATCTGGCCGAGCAGGATTCCCGCCTGGTGCCCTATGTGGGCGGAGGCCTGGGCTTTGTGGCCTTGCGCACCAGCCCAACCACGCTTGTCCTGGGGGGAAACAGCGCTTCTTTCGGCGGTGGCAGCGCGAATCTGATGGGGTATCTGGCCAAGGCAGGTCTGGCCTACCGCAGCTCTCCCCGTACCGACCTGTTCGGTGAGGTGATCTATCAGGGAGCCCCCGCCCGCAACCAGGACTCCCTGGATCGCAGCGCCCTCAACAGCTGGGGCTTTCGATTCGGTGTGCGCTATCGCCTTTCCGGGGCGGGACAACGGTAGTTATAGATACGGTTCTCGATGCATTGATGGATGTTTGCTCACATTGGCGGCCAACTTTTGACCCAAATGGGTGAATTTGCTGGTCTTTGACCTCCAACCCCGAAGGATGGCGCCAACTTATGCGGAGAGGTCAGCCGGCTTCCCCTTAGAGGTAATCCTCCCCCATGCAACCCGTTGCTCCGCCGTTAAAACGTGTGCGCCTGCTGAAAAAACTGGAGTTGGGCTGGGAAATCATTCTCTGGCGATTCCGGCTGATTGCGATCGTGCCCGTTGTGATGAGCCTGGCCAGCACCCTGCTTACTTTTGCTCTGGGCACCCGCGACATCATCAAATCGATCAAGTTTTTCTTCTTTGCCCCGGAAACGGAAAAGGCTGCCAATACCGCATTGGCGAGTGTGGTTTCCGGAATCGACTTTTACCTCATTGGCGTTGCGCTTCTGATCTTTGGCTACGGTCTTTATGAATTATTGATCTCAGAGATTGATGTTTATCGCTCCCAATCTGATACCGATGACAGTGGCGGTCTACTCGATATTCGCAATCTCGATCAACTCAAGGAAAAGCTGGTTAAAGTGCTTATTGTGGCTTTGATTGTTTCGGCATTCAAGTCGATGATCTCCATCCCAGTGAAAGACGTCAATACCTTGATCTATTTCTGTGTTTGCGTGCTGCTGCTCTCGCTGAGCGGTTTTTTGATCGCCGTTAAAGCGCCCAAACTCCCTAAAAAATAGTAGTCAATCGCATGCCAGTCCAGCCCTTCAAGTTGCAACCCAGTCTGAGGTCGCAGCTGATGTTGATGTTGCTCACGGTGAGCGCTGTGGCCATGATCGCCATTGCTTATCTTGGTTATCATAGTGGCGAGGTGAATCTCACCACTCGAATCTTCAATCAACTCACCAGCGTAAGGGCCTCGAAGGTTTATCAGATTCAGGCTTACTTTGAAAGCTTGCGCGATCAAACCCAGGCCCTCAGCGAAGATTTGATGGTGGTGAACGCCATGAAGGCCTTCAAGAGTTCCTATCGAGAACTCGAAGCCAAAAAAATCCCTGAACCCTGGCTTGCAGCGATTGACGGCTACTACCAGGAAAGCTATCTGCCACGTTTGGCCCAGCTCAATGAAGGTCAACCGATCGCCAACCTCTACGAACCCAGTACTGCACCCAGTCAATATCTTCAATATCATTATATTGCCAATAATTCAAATCCCGTTGGAAGTAAGCAGAAGTTGGATGACCCAGATGACGGAAGCAGCTACAGCGCCTTTCATGCCAAATATCATCCTGTCCTGGAGAAATATCACGACCGCTTTGGCTACTACGATCTCTTTCTTATTGATCCTGACAATGGAGCCATTGTTTACTCAATCTTCAAGGAAGTTGATTACGCCACAAGTTTAAAAACAGGTCCATACCGAAACAGTAATCTCGCGGCGGCAGTGGATGCGGCCATCGAGGCCAAGGGAAAGGGATACGTGAAAATTGTTGATTTTGAACACTACAAGCCTTCCTATGGGGCGCCCGCTGCTTTTATCGCGGCACCGATCTTTGATGGTGATGAGTTTGTCGGTGTTCTTGCATTGCAATTTCCTGTTGACGATATCAACAGGGTGATGACGGGGAACAAAAATTGGGTGAAAGATGGCCTTGGAGAGTCTGGTGAAACCTACCTGGTTGGGTCGGATCACAAAATGCGTTCGGTTTCAAGATTCCTTGAAGAAGACCCCAAAGGGTATGTTGAGCTTTTGCAAAATCTTAATGTGGATGATGAAACCATCGAAGACATTAAGCGCTATGGCACATCCATTATTGAGCAAGAAGTGAATACGGAGGCTACAAACGATGCTCTGGCCCGGCGCGAGGGGACAAAAATTGTTGATGATTATCGTGGCATCAAGGTGCTCAGTTCCTATTCGCCCTTAAACGTGAAGGGCCTCGACTGGGCTGTGCTCTCAGAGATGGACCTGGATGAAGCCTATGCACCGGTCAATGAGTTCAAGCGCATCATTCTGGTCTGGGGATCCCTGATCATCATGTTGATCACGGCGGCCTCCCTGATGTTGTCCTCCGTCTTCATCAGACCGGTGAAGCGTTTGATCAGCAGCACCAAGGAGATCGGCCAAGGGGAGCTGAACAACCTGGCCGATCTGGAAACAACTGGAGAGTTTGGCGAACTGGCCCGGGCCCTCAATGGCATGGTGGATGGTCTGCAGGCACAGACCAGATTGGTGGAACAGCAAAGCAATCAGCGCCAGAATCTGGTGCTCAACATGTTGCCGGCAACTGTTGCCAATCGCCTGCTCAATGGAGAGGAATCAATTGCTGACCAGGTGGAAAATGTTTCCATCCTGTTTGCCGATGTCATCGGTTTCAGCGAGCTCTCTCGCAGCATGAGTGCTTCCCAGATGGTGCATTCTCTTAATGATCTTGTTCGCCGCTTCGACTCCGTCACCGATCAATATGGTATCGAGAAAATTAAAACCAGCGGCGATAACTACATCGCCGCCTGTGGTCTTTCGGTTGCCCGCCTCGACCACATGAACCGCATGGTGGATTTTGCTCTGGAGTTGCAAGCCCAGGTGAAACGCTTCAACTACGACCATGGCAGTGATCTGGATGTGGTCAGCAGTATTCACGCTGGTGATGTGGTGGCCGGAATCGTGGGTCGAAAAAAGGTCATCTACGACGTCTGGGGCGAGACCGTGACGGTGGCCAATCGGATCCTCGCCCAGAGCAATGGAAGGCGCGGCACGATCCTGGTGTCCGATCCGGTGCATGCGTTTCTCAAGGACCTCTACGGATTCGAGAAGGTGGAGCAGCGCAGCCCATCGGAGCGCACCATTCCCGTGTGGCGCCTGACCACAGCTTCGAAACAGCAGCCGGACAACGGATGAGCATGGAGACCCCCGCCGATACCCTCACCACTGCTGCCTTTGGCCTGGCGCTTGGTTTTCCTGCGCTGGAACTCGTCCTCAGTGAGGCCATCCAGTATCTGAGGCAGCAGGGCCGCCCCTTGGCTGGAACTCTCCAGCTGGTTCGCAACCTGCTGATCCCTGCTCTGGCGGCGCTGATCTTCCTCACCTACATCCTGCATCTCGACCCGGAGAGCCGGGCGGTGCGATTTGTGGAAACTGTGCTGTGGATCTGCACCCTGGTGTCGACCCTCTCCCTGTTCGACATCCTGTTGTTCTCCGAGTCGGATGAGGCCCGCCAGATCCGGGCACGCCGAGCATCGGCCTCCGATGCCGACGCCGATGCCGACCGCTGGCAGGCACGGATCCCCAAGCTGTTCCGGGATCTGGCCCGGGTGTTTCTGATCCTGGTGGGTGCTGCGATCATCCTCTCTGCCACCTGGAACATCGACCTGGGGGGTCTGGTGGCGGCCCTGGGAGTGGGTTCGGTGGTGATCGGCCTGGCCCTGCAGGACACCCTGGGCAGCATCGCCGCCGGGATTGCCCTGCTCTTTGAGCAGCCCTTCAAGAAGGGCGACTGGTTGAAGGTGGGGGAATCGGAGGGCAAGGTGACCGACATCAACTGGCGAGCCGTGCGGATTGAAACCATCGACAACGTGCAGATCAATATTCCCCATCTGATCATCGGCAAGGAAACCATCACCAACTACAGCCAGCCGATCAAGGCCCATGAGGAGGAGATTTTCCTCCGCTATGCCTACCGCCATCCTCCCAACCTGGTGAAACAGGTGCTCAAGGCCACAGCCCTTGCCACGCCTGGGATTCTCACGGAGCCGGAAGTGGAGGTGGAAACGGTTAAGTATGAAGATTCGGGGATTTCCTATCGGGTTTCTTTCTATATCGATGGCTATCAGGATCGCCTCAAGATACGCGACGAATATCAAACCCGCATCTGGTATGCCAATCAGCGCTACAACCTCCGCATTCCCCACCCGATCCGGGAAATCCATCAGATGGATATGGTCAGCCCTGAGGTGGCCCAGGGGGAGAAGGTGTCTATGGGGCTGCAGTCCATGCCGGTGCTCGTCGACATTGAGGCCGAGTCGTTCGCCGATCTCACCAAGGAGGCCATCCTCAACACCTTTGCCGCCGGTGAGGAGGTGTTTGCCGAAGGCGATCACGTGCAGGCCCTCTATCTGATCCTGGCGGGGCGGGCGGAGGCTTCTGTGCGCGATGCTTCCGGCCAACAGCGGATCACATACTCCCTGTCGCGTGGTGATTTCTTCGGTGAGATCTCGCTGTTCACGGGCCAGCCAAGTGGCGTCACCATCCGGGCCACCGAAGACCTGGAGGTGATGCTGATCGCTGCCGCCATGGCCCAGGCCCTGGTGGATCGCAAGCCCAGCCTTGCCCGGGAGCTGGGGCTCACGATCGAAACCCGCACCAAGCTGATTGAGGCCACCCGGCTGGCCGCAACGACTACATCCTGATTTTTCTACCTTTTTAAACCCAGACCCGATCAAGTTCGCCAAAATCAAGGGTATGGATCGAATTCATGAGCTCTTCTCCCTCGTAGAGGAGGACGGCACCACGAACGCCGCCGCCATCCGGGCCCGCATGGAAAACAGCGGCATTGGCGCGGACGACTTCCGCCTGATCACCACCATGGGGCGGCTGGAGCAGCTGGGGGAAGAGCGGATCGACTTTGATCACTTCGTGGCCATCGTGTCCGATGAGCTGCTGACGGTTAGCCGGGCGTTCCATCACCAGCTCGTGATCCCCGATTGGCAGGAGTTCTGCAGCGATATCGCCACGGTGTTTCACCATGTGGCCCCGGATCGTAGCGGCCAGAATGCCGACTACATCCCGATCCTGCGTGATGCCGATCCCGAGCGGTGGGGTGTGGCTGTCTGCACCGTGGATGGCCAGCGCATGGGTCTTGGGGATGTGGATGTGTATCACTCCATCCAGTCGGTGTCCAAACCGCTCACCTATGCCTTTGCTCTTGAGCGGGAAGGGATCGACTTCACCCACCAGCATGTGGGTGTGGAACCCTCGGGTAGGCCCTTCAATGACCTCTCGCTGCTGCCGGATCAGCGGCCGTTCAACCCCTGTGTGAATGCCGGCGCCATCATGATGGCTGGCCTGGTGGCTTCCGGAGCTCCCGATCAGAGCGCCCGCGAGATCACTCAGACGATCATGGATCTGTGGACCCGGATCAGCGGTGATGTCGCACCGGTGCGCTTCAGTGAAGAGACGATGCTCTCAGAGAAGGCGACTGCCGACAATAATTTCGCCATCGCCTATCTGCTCAGGGGAAAACGGGGCCTGCCTCGTAACGTCGACCTCCACAAGATGGTGGACGTGTATCTCTCCTGCTGCAGCATCGAGATGACTGCCAGACAGCTCTCGATTGCGGCAGCCACCCTGGCCAATGGGGGCGTTTGTCCGATCACCGGCCAGGCTGTGCTGGACACGGATGTGGTGAAGAAGACTCTCACGGTGATGCAGGCGGCCGGCATGTACGACAACGCCGGTGGCTTCACCCTTGAAGTGGGCCTGCCGGCCAAATCGGGTGTGGCCGGAGCGGTGCTGGTGGTCATTCCCAATCTGATGGGCTTCGCCACGTTCTCCCCCCGTCTTGATCCCTTCGGCAATTCGGTGCGGGGGGTGAGCTTCTGCCACCAGCTGGTGCAGCGGTTCACTTTCCATATGTACGACAGCCTCTCGGGGGGGCGCAGCGGCTGCAAGAAGGATCCCCGTGCCTCCCAGCACAGCCGCAAGCAGCGGGATCTCTCTGATCTGCGCTGGGCGGTGTCCCATGGGGATCGCTATGCCACCAAGGTGCGCGATCTGGTGCTCGCCTGCATGATCTCCATCACCCTGGCCGATGGGGAGATCGAGGAGCCGGAAATCGCGGGGATGGCTGAGGCCTATGCGGAGATCATGGGCCAACCGCCAGAGCAGGGAGAGCTGCGGGAGCTAGCGCTGGTGAGCCAGGAGGCTGCTGCAGAGGCCGGACGACTCGGCACCCAGGGTCCTTTCGAGGCCCTGCTGGAGAGGCTTGGGAAGGAGCTGCCCCTGCTGGATGACAACGGCCGGGAACTGATTCTCGAATCCGCCTTCCGGGTGGCTTGTGCCGATGGGGAGATCGAACCGGAGGAGCATCAGCAGTTGCGGGCGATTTCCGAAGCACTGGCGATCAACGAGGGGGTTTTGGAGCTGGAGATTGCGCGCTTCCAGCGGCAGATGGCCCGCTGAGTTGAGCGGAAGATGATTCCTATCCCGCCGCTGGCGGCGGGGGGGGCTCCTGCTCTGGCACCTTCTGGGAGAACCCCCAGGTGAAGAGGGCGGCCACTACGGCCAGCAGCGACCATTCTGGTGGGTCGATCTCGGGAAAGATCACCCGAACCAGTAGGCGCACCCCCACCAATCCCACCGCCAGATAGCCGGCGCTTTCCAGATGGCGGTAGATCCCCAGCCAGCGAATGAAGAGTTCGGCGGTGAGGCGCAGGGCAATCACCCCGATCACACCGCCGGCCATCACCAGAGCGAGGCGATCGCTCACCGCCACGGCAGCCGCCACGCTGTCGAGGGAGAAGGCTAGATCGGTGAAGGCCAGGGTGGCCACCACCGGCAGGAGGGAACGGGTGGCTGTCTCCTCCTCCGAAGTGCCCTCTCCGGCGTCTGCCCCCTTCTCCTCCTCTCCATCCGCCGAGGCGCCGAAATGGAAAAAATGGCTGCCACAGAGCCAGAGGAGGTAGGCGGAGGCCAGCAGCTGCAGGGGGGGGAAATGGAGCACCCAACGGGCCGCCAGCACCAGCAGCAGGCGGAACACCAGGGCCAGAGCGAGCCCGAAGTTGAGGGCCCGGCGTTGGAGGACCGGATCCTGCAGGCGGCGGGAGATGGCGGCCAGGGCGATGGCGTTGTCGGCCGAGAGCACGGCCTCCAGGGCCACCAGCAGGGGCAGCAGAAACAGCACCTCACTCCATTGATCCGCGGCTTGGATCAAGGGCGCGACCGCATCAATCGACTCCGCCTCCATCGCGGCGAAAAAATGGTTCACGGTCTTTGAAGGAAGGGGGAGGGGATCGGTCGGGCGAACTCAGGCATGGGCCCACTCTCACTCAAGGAGAAACTCCTCCCCATCGAGGTAGGGCTGGCTGCGCTGGCCCGTCAGGGAGATCAGCTTGCCCACCAGGAGTCCAGAACCCAGGGCGATGGTGATGGCGATGGAGATCCCCTTGAGCTGGATGGCCCCATCCACCCCCGCCACCCCGACCAGGGTGGCCAGCCCCCCCAGCAAGCCGGGCAGGCCGTGGAGATAGAGCACGCCGCAGGTGTCCACCAACCGCAGCACCTTCTGGAGCCGTTCCTGCACCAGGGCGTAGCCCACGGTGGAGAGCAGGCCTGCCGCCAGGCCGATGGCAAAGGCCTGGAGCGGGGGCACCCGATCACAGGTGGAGCCGATGGCCACCCCACCGGCCAGAGCTGCATTGGCGATGTCGGCCGGCAGAATCTTGCCGCGCAGGAGCACGGAGGCTGCGTAGGTGGCCAGGGTGGAGGCGCACAGGGCCAGGATCACATTCACCGCCGTGGCGGGGACGGCTGAGGCCGGCACCAGGGCGGCGCAGAAGGAGGGCCAAAACACCCAGAGCACCATGCTGCCCAGCAGGGAAAACCGATCGCTGGTGTCATCCGATTCGATGGGGATGTCCTGCTCCTGTCCCCGGGTGAGGCTGAGGGCAGCAGCAACGCCGAACAGGGCTCCGAAGGCATGGATCAGGATCGAGCCGCCCGTGTCTACAAAATGGCCGGCGGGCAGCCATCCGAATCCGCCCAGGGAGAGGATCCATTCATCGAGGGAATAGAAGGGCAGAAACAACGCTCCGAGCAGCAGATATTGCACCATGGTGAGCCGACCGAGCAAGGCTCCTGCGGCGATCAATAGGCTGGCGGCCGCAAATTCCGACAGCACGAGCCGATCGATCAGGGTGTGAGCCCCATCCACTGGAACGCCCAGCACATCCTTGGCGTAATACAGGGGGATGGCCAGGCTCACCAAGAGGAAGGTGGCAGTGATGGCGGAGCGGCCGTACTGCCGCACGAACACCATCAGGAAGCCAAAGCCGATGAGCAACATGGCCATCACCTGGATGGCACGGATGTAGGTCAGGACGTCGAGGATGGCGGCAGCATCCACTCCAGCTGGAACATCAAGCATCAGTTTGGAATTGGGTTTATGGACTTGGATCCTTCAATCTTGGTCTCCCCCGTTAGATCCACAGGGGTCTGGTGATGAAAACCGCCCCAAATGGGTCAAATTTGGATCGATAACGGTAGCAACAGCCGCATTTCTTGCAAGGGGCATGGTATAGCGGGACACTATTTTCCTGGGCGCCCCATAGGCCCCTTCCCGCCTTCTGCCCGATGCGCCCCTCCTCCCGCCGCCAGCTGCTCCATTTCGCCACCGACCTGGCCGCCCTGGTGCAGAACCCCTCCGATCTGGATCACGGCTTCGATCTCCTCACCCGTAGCTACGCCACCCCGGCGGCCGATGTGGCCCGCGCGGCCCTGCGCAACGATCCGGCCATCGCCCCCCTGATGAAGGCGCGCTACTGGGGGGTGTGGCCCAGCTCCCAGGAGCTGCTGGCATTGCCGCCGGAGAGCCTGGGGTACCGCTACGCCACCTGGTTCGCTGAGGCGGGCGGCCAGCCCCTGCCCAGTCCCGTGCTGGAAGCCGGCACCGGCGGGGATGACACCTGGCTGCACCAACGGGTGCGGCACACCCACGACCTCTGGCATGTGGTGAGCGGCTGCCCGCCCACGGATGCCGGCGAGGCGGCCCTGAGCGCCATCAATGTGATGCAGCTGCGCTGGCCCGGAAGCGCCATGCTGCTGGGCGCCGATCTCCTGCACCGTTGCCTGCAGGGCCCCACGCCGGAGGGGCCGGATGTGGGCGAGGCGGTGGCCTACGGGCTGGAGCTGGGCCGCCTCTGTGCTCCCCTGCTGGCCCAGCGTTGGGAGGAGGGCTGGGAGCGTCCCCTGGCGGAGTGGCGGGAGCAGCTGGGGATTGCGGTGTTGGTGGAGCGATCTCCCTTTGCCGAACACCAGGGCATCAGCGGCTGAGAGAAAAACCCGAGGGATCGGGCAGCGCCGCGAAAAGAAGTACCTTGACGGGCCGGTGTTGAAGAAAATATGGATCTCCTGCCGAGCTTTCGGGGCGCACCCAGGGGCCACCGCACGGCGTTGAGCTGGGTGCTCAGCAGTGATATCCGACTGCGGGCGGGTTTTGCCTCGGCCAACCGGCTGATGCTCATGGGGTTTTACGCCATGAAGCTGAGCAAACAGCGGGTGGCCTTCATGGTGACCACCGAGCAGGAAGCGCTGGAGGGTCTGGTGGCTGCCCAACCCGGTGTCTTGATCCTCACCCCGCAGCTGGATCAGGGATCCGGCCTGGCGCTGGTGGAGCGAGCCCGATCGGTCGTGAGCGACATTCGTACCATCCTGCTCGTCAATCAGTCGGATGATTTGCTGGCCGCTGGCCGCTCCTGTGCTGATGCGGTGCTCCTGAACGAAGATATCGGTATCGAGGGCTTTCCCCTTGTCACCCTGTTTCGCACCCTGGCCCTCGGCCAGCGCTACTTCTCCCCTTCCGTAATCGCTGCGCTGGAGGGCGCTTCCCTGGCGCGTGAACCCTGGCGGGATGGTCCTCCGGACCTCAACCGGCGGGACTTGGAGGTGGTGGACTTGATGGTGGAGGGACTGGGGGACCGGGACATTGCTGATCAGCTGATGATCAGCTACGAAGCAGCCCGAAGCCGGAGCAAGGCTCTGCGCCGAAAGCTCGGCGTGAGCAGCCGGGCGCAGGTGGTGGCCAAGGTGCTGCAGCTGGGGCTGGGCCGGCTGGGGGGGCGCTGAGCACTCCTTCGGCTCGTCAGCAGGGCTCCAGCGTGACGGCCTGGCCGGTGCGGGACGACTCCACGATCGCCTCGGCGATGCGCAGCCCTTCGATCGCCTGCCCGAGGGAAGCGGTGGACGAAGGGATGCCGGAGCGGGCGGTGGCCACGAAATCGGCCAATTCCGCCTGCAGGGCGCCCAACACCCGGCCCTGCCGCTCGGGCCAGAGCAGCACATCGGGGCAGCGCTGCCGCCCATCGCCCCAGATCTGGAGGGGGCCGTCCAGCAGCCGCAGCTGGGCGCTCTGAAGGGTGCCCACCACGGCCAGCTCCGCATCGATCGTGCCCTGCCAGCTGTTGGTGAACACGTTCGCCGGCGCCTGGGCGGGCACGAACCAGCTGGTTTCGGCGATCCCCACGCAGCCGCTGGCGAACTGGATCAGGGCGAAGCAGCCCTCCGGTGACAGGTGCTTGCCGAACCGTCGCTCCATGGCCATCACCCGGGTGGCGTGACTGCCGCTGAACCACAGCAACAGATCGATGTCGTGGATCAGGGTCTCGAACACGGTGTGGGCCCGATCGGCCACGGTGGTGAACCAGGCAGCGCTGCAGTTGCGTTTCACCCGCATGGATACCAGCTCCCCAAAGCTGCCTGCCGCCAATTCCTCGTGCAGCAGCCCATGCTGCAGCTCGTAGCGCAGGATCAGGCCGGTCTGCAGCAGGCTGCCGGAGACCGCGGCGGCCTGTTGGAGCTGCCGGGCTTCCTCGGAAGAGGCCGCCAAGGGTTTCTCGATGAACACCGGTTTGCCGGTGGCCACCGCGCGCAACCCCTGGCTGCCGTGCTGCTCGTCGGGGGTGACGACCACGAAGGCATCCAGTTCGGCGTCGGAGAACAGCTCCTCCGCCGTTGCATAGCGTTTAGGCACCCCGTGGCGATCGCCTACCTGGTTTCGCCGCTCGGCGCTGACATCGGCGATCGCCGCCAGATGCACCCCCGGCAGCTGGGCCAGCACGGCGGCATGCAGTTGCCCGAAACGCCCCACTCCGGCCAAACCGATGCGCATGGGTTCAGGCCTCGTGGAAGCTGGGTGCCAGCCCATACACCGGGGTGGCCAGGCCCACCTGCCGCGCCTTGAGCTGGAGGGCGAGGAAATGGGAATAGTGGCGGCACTGGTGCAGGTTGCCGCCATGGATCCAGAGGTTCTCCACCTGGGTGGGCTTCCACATGTTGCGCAGCTCCCCCTCCCAGGGGCCTGGATCCTTGGGGGTGTCGGAGCCCAGCCCCCACACCTTGCCCACCTTGTTGGCCACCTCCGGGGAGATCAGCTCCGCCAGGTAGCGGTTCATGGAGCCATAGCCGGTGGCATACACCACCAGATCGGCCTCCAGCTCGCTGCCATCGCTGAGCACCACCGTGCGGGGCGTGAGCCGGTCGATGGTGAGGCCGCTGCGCAGCTTGATCCGGCCATCGGCCACCAGCTCGGAAGCGCCCACGTCGAGGTAGTAGCCCGAGCCGCGCCGCAGAAACTTCATGAACACCCCGGAGTCGTCGGCGCCGAAATCCAGAAGGAAGCCGGCCTTCTCCAGGCGGGCATAGAGATCGGCATACTCCACCCGCATGGCGTCGTACACCGGCTTCTGCCACTGGGGCAGCAGCTTGTAGGGGATGGAGGCCATCGTTAGATCCGACTGGTCGGGGGTGATGCCCCGCGCCAGCGCCTGTTCGGAATAGGAGCCGGCGAAGGCCAGCTTCTCCAGGGCGGGCACCGGCGCGATCAGGGTGGAGCTGCGCTGGAGCAGGGTCACCTCGGCGGCACCCGCCTCCCACAGCCCGGCGGCGATGTCGTGGGCCGAGTTGTTGGAGCCCACCACCACACAGCGCTTGCCCCGGTAGGCATCGGGGCCGGGATGGGCGCTGGAGTGGTGCTGATCCCCGGCAAATGTCTCCGCTCCCGCCGGGGTGGGCATCACGGGATAGCCCGACACTCCCATGGCCAACACCAGATGGCGGGGGCGCAGCAGATGGTTCTGGCCCTCCCGCTCCACCGTCACCTCCCAGCAGCCTGCCCCGGCATCGAAGGTGGCCCCGCGCACCGGAGAGGAGCCCCAGAAGGCGAGGTCCATCACGCTCACATAGGCCTCCATCCAGTCGGCCAGTTGATCTTTGGGGGTGTAGAGGGGCCAGCCTTCGGGGAAGGGGAGATAGGGGAAATGGCAGTAGTGAACGGGATCGTGGAGGCAGAGGCTCTTGTAGCGGCGGCGCCAGTGGTCGCCCGGGCGGGGGAGTTTCTCCACGATCAGGGTGGGCACCTCCAGGTGCTTGAGCCGGGCGGCGAGGGTCAGCCCCGCCTGTCCTCCGCCCATGATCAGCACCTCCGGTTGCTCGCTGAAGCCGAGGGCCTGCCGCTCGGCCTCGCGACGTTCCCCCCAGGAGTGCCGCCCTGGATGAACGCCATGCTCCGCCCCTGCGGGCCGCCGCTGCCGCACCCGTTCCTCGTGGCCCTTGAGCTCATCGAGGGCGGTGAACAGGGTCCAGGCACGGCCCTCCTTCAGGCGCACCTGGCCCGTGCAGCGCCCCACCCGGGTTTCAAAGCCGAACCAGGCCTCCACCCGCCCATGGCTCTCCGTGGCCTCCCCTCGCAACCGGAACCCCTGGGGCGCCACATCGGCGAGACGGGCCGCCAGCATGGCGGAGATGGCGTCCGGTCCTTCCTCGGTGCGCAGGTTCCAAGTGAAGGCCACCAGATCGCGCCAGAAGCACTCCGGGCCAAACAGGGCCACCGCAGCCTGGGGATCCCCGGAGGCCAGGGCCCCGGCGAAGGAGGCCAACCAAGCCTCGGCGGTTGCCGTGGGGGAGGGGGGGGTGGCCATGGGCCGGGCTCGTCAGAGGCCTGCCCACCCTGACCTTCCCGGCCGGCCTTGGCCGCGGACGCAACCCTTCCTCACATTCCCTCGGGCACGATGTCCACCACCAGGGCCCGAGCGGGGGTGGTGCCTTCGTTCCGCCACCAGTGGATGATGCCGCTGCCTTCGAAGACGGCCTCTCCGGGGCCGATGACGCGGGGGGTGAAGTCGGGACCGCGCCGTTCGGTCATCTGGCCTTCGAGGATGTAGGCCGCACCGGGGCGCTGCTCGTGCCGGTGGATCACGATGGCGCCGCCCGGCGCGATGGTGAGTTCCCGCACCCGCAGCTCCCGCCCCTGCAAGGCGGGGAAGTCGGCTCCGAGGGGCTGGCCGCCGAGCCGCTTCATCGCCATCACCCCCTGGGTTGTCTTGGGGCCCTGGTCCGAGGGCAGGTGTTCGTGGGCCGGCACCACGGTGGGCTGCTGCTGGCTGGGAGCCGGCGCACCGCCCCCCAGCAAAGCTCCCACGAGCAGCGCCCTGGCGAGGAGCCGCAGGCTGGTGCGCTGAATCTTCACCATGGCAGCACCTCTCCATTGGCATGCCAGAAGGTGCCGGAGGTGTCCAGCGTGAGGGCATCGAAACGGGCCAGCAGGCCCTTCACCGCAACGGCGGGATCGATGCCCTGGGGGTTGAAGGCCACCATGCGGGTGCGCACCAGGCCCGGGTGGAGGATGGCCACGGCGATGCCCCGGGGCCGCAGATCTACGGCCAGCGAGCGCCCCGCCATGTTGAGGGCCACCTTCGACATCCGGTAGCCGTAGGAGCCGCCGGAGCTGTTGTCGTCGATGGAGCCCATGCGGCTGGTGATCAGGGCCAGCTTGGCGCCGGACTGCAGCTGGGGCAGCAGGGCCCGGGCCAGGAGGAGGGGGGCCAGGGCATTCACCTCGAACTGGCGCCTGATGCTCTGGGGATCGAGGGTGTCGAGGCCCATGCTTTCCAGGAGGCCCGCATTGAGGATCAGCCCATCGAGGGGCAGGCCGTCCAGCCGCTCCACCAGCTCGCTGATGGCGGCCTCACTGGTGAGGTCGATCCCCGGCTCGATCCGCACGCCGAGGGCTTCGAGCTCGGGGGAGGCCGTGCGGCAGACGCCGATCACCCGATCCCCCCGCTCCTGCAGCTGGCGGCAGAACTCCAGGCCCATGCCCCGGTTGGCGCCGGTGACGAGAAAGGTGCCCATCCGGCCTGCCTGGCAAGGGTCCTCACCTTAGTCAGCCTGGAGCGGGCCAGGCGCGCCAGGATGTGTCTTCAGCCTCTGGGCCCTGACCAGGCCGTTCACACCCCAGAAAACCCGTGCCCATCACCACGTTTGCGGAGTTTGCCCAACGGGCCGACTACTCCTTGATGGACTCCCTGCAGCCCGATCCCCAGGCCACCGCCGACGGCCAGGATCACCGGCCCCGCCAGGTGTTTTCCGGGCATTACGTGCCGGTGACGCCCACGCCGCTGCCAGCGCCGGAGTATGTCGCCCACAGCGCAACCCTCTTCCAGGAGCTGGGGCTGAGCGAAGAATTGGCCCACGATGGGGATTTTCTCCGGCTGTTTTCCGGCGATATCTCGGTGGCGCGGGAGCCCATGCGGCCCTACGGATGGGCCACCGGCTATGCCCTCTCGATTTACGGCAGCGAATACATCCAGCAGTGCCCGTTCGGCACTGGCAACGGCTATGGCGATGGCCGGGCCCTCTCCGTGTTCGAAGGCCTCTTCCATGGCAGGCGCTGGGAGATGCAACTGAAGGGTGGTGGGCCGACGCCCTACTGCCGAGGGGCCGATGGGCGGGCCGTGCTGCGCTCCAGCGTGCGGGAGTTTCTGGCGCAGGAATTCATGCACGCCCTGGGGGTTCCCACCTCCCGCTCGCTGACACTCACCATGTCGCGCGAGGAAACGGTCCGCAGGCCCTGGTACACCCCGAACTCCAACGCGTTCGAGCCCGACATCCTGGTGCACAACCCGGTGGCGATCACCACCCGGGTGGCGCCCTCGTTTCTGCGGGTGGGCCAGCTGGAGCTCTTCGCCCGTCGCGTTCGCCGCCAGGCCCATCCGGAGGCGCTCAAGGAGCTTCAGATGATCGTGGCGCACCTGATTCAACGCAACTACCGACCGGAGATCGATCCGAGCCTGCCGTTTCACGACCAGGTGGTGGAGCTGGCCGGGTTGTTTCGCACCCGGCTCACCGCTCTGGTGGCGAACTGGATGCGGGTGGGCTACTGCCAGGGCAATTTCAACAGCGACAACTGCGCCGCCGGCGGCTTCACCCTCGACTACGGCCCCTTCGGCTTCTGCGAACTGTTCGATCCCCGGTTTCAACCCTGGACCGGCGGCGGGGAGCATTTCTCCTTCTTCAACCAACCCCAGGCAGCGGAAGCCAATTTCCACATGTTTTGGACCGCCCTGCGGCCGCTGCTGGAGGGCAGCCCGGACCATCTGGCGCGGCTGGATCAGATCCGCGAGGGGTTCGCTGAGGCGATGCAGCAGGAGCTCGAGGCGATGTGGGCCCGCAAGCTCGGCCTTCATGCCTTCGACGCTGACTTGGTGAACGAGCTGCTGCAGCTGATGGCCACATCCAGGGTGGATTACACGATCCTCTTCCGCCGGCTGTCGACTCTCCCCGAAGACTTCACAGCGCTGCAGGAGAGCTTCTACGAGCCTGTGCCCGAAGCGTTGGAAGCGCCATGGACCCAATGGCTGCAGCGCTGGCGCCATCGCCTCACGGAGAGCGGCGATCCGGGGGGCATCGCGGCAGCAATGAAGCGGGCCAATCCCGCCATCACCTGGCGCGAATGGCTGATCGCCCCGGCCTACGACCAGGCCGCACAGGGAGACACCCGCCTGATCCAGGAGCTTCAGGAGGTGTTCCGCCATCCCTACGACGAACCCTCTCCGGAGCTGGCGGCCAAGTTCGATCGCCTGAAACCCAGGGAATTCTTCAACGCCGGGGGGGTGTCGCACTACAGCTGTTCGTCTTGAGGGGCAGGCCGCAAGGCCGTTGCGAAGGCTGAGGCTGGGAACGCTTAGAGGAGTACCCAG